>NZ_JBTLQH010000033.1:0-77779 GCF_054461575.1 Flavitalea flava | reverse complement strand
GGAGTTACTGTCACTGTTGATAAAACAGGACAGTCGACAGCTACGGATGGCCGGGGTGAATTTTCGATCAAAGTTCCTGATAATGGGATCCTTATCTTTAGCTCCGTTGGTTTTATCACCCAGCGTTTTCCGGTGAACGGACGTTTGGAAATAGAAGTGGTCCTGAAAGAATCTTCCAAAGACCTGAATGAAATTGTCGTGATCGGTTATGGAGCCCGTAAACAAAAAGATATTGTTGGTGCGGTATCCAGTATAAGTGCCGTACAGATCGAGAAAAGTTCTTCCATAAGTCCCGAAATGGCCATGCAGGGCCAGATCCCGGGCGTAAGTGTCACCTCCGCCGGTGGCGACCCAAGCGCTCGCCCGACCGTCAGGATCAGGGGCGTCAGCTCCTTTAATACGGCAGATCCCTTATATGTCATCGATGGAATTCCTCTCGCCGAAGGTGGATCCGGCGCGACGGTCGATGCGGTCAACGATCCTACCCGCCGGACGCCGATCAATATTTACACCATTATCAATCCCAACGATATCGAATCCATCTCCGTCCTGAAGGACGCTTCTGCCTCTGCCATATACGGCGTCAGAGCTGCAAACGGAGTGATCCTTATCACCACCAAATCCGGAAAGAAAGGCAGGGTGAGAGTGGATGTGGACGCCTATACGGGCACACAAAAAGTACCCAAAACCTATAAGGTGCTGAATACCCCTCAATTCGTCGATTTTTATACCCATTCCTATAATGCCAATCCTTATTATTCTACCGGAGGGGTTCCCATACCCATCGGCCAGGCCCAGTTCTTCGGACCTGTCTGGGATCCCGCCAGCACCGAATACCTGGGTAATAGCCCTACCTATGATTGGCAGCATGCCCTGATCAATAACAAGGCTAAACTCAGCAACTATAATGTAAGGGCAAGCGGAGGTACGGACAATATCAACTATAATTTTTCGGCAGGTTATGCCTCCAACGATGGGCCGATCGTCGGCGTGAATACACAGCGGTATAGCATAGCTTCGAATGTCACCAGCAAAATAGGCAAATACCTGGAGGCTGGTGTCAATCTACGCCTTATCCAGGAACGGTTGAACGGAGGATCGGGCGGTGACCTGGGGATCTATAAGGCAGCTCCCTGGCAGGCTATATATGACAAAAGCAATCCTTACGGATATGCTCCTTTGTATAAATTGACGGCTCCCATAACGCCCGGCTCTTCTACCTATCAATCAAGACCCGGAAATCTGGACACTCTGATCACAGTGGACCCTGTGTTTTCTTATTCACGTCTTTGGGGTCCACAGTATGTTCCCAGCGGAAACTACCTGGGCGCACTCGCCAGCAGCAGTAATATATACAAGAGCCAGAGCGCCATAGGAACCGGTTATATACAGGTACAGCCTCTTCCGGGTCTGAAATTCAAGGCGACGTTCAGCGGCCAGCAGTACACCGTGACCAATAACACCTATTCCGCTTTCGACAACTGGCAATTCCAGGAAACCCCGGGTAATCCTTACGGCGGCGTGCCGAATGCCACACCTGGTACCGTTCCCAACAGCCTGGGGATTTCCAACAGCATCACGACCAATACCGTGAAGTCGGTAAACGGCGATTATATACACAGCTTCGGAAAACATAACCTGGGAATTACCGCGGATGCCTCAGAACAGGAATATTATTGGAACACCAATTCATTGGCTTCCTATGTATATAGCCAGGATCCCTCTCTCCGTTATTTTAATGCGGCAGGAACGGAAAAGGCCTCTTCTTCCCTGAATGGTCATTACGTATTGATCGGTTACCTGGGACGCATAAGCTACAATTATGACAACCGGTATTACCTGGAAGGAGTGGTCAGAAGAGATGGTTCTTCCCGTTTTGCCCCCGGACATCAATTCGGAACTTTTCCTTCGGGTTCGGCGGGTTGGCGTATTTCCCGGGAAAAATTCATGGAATCCATCCCGTTTATAAATGATCTGAAAATCCGCGGGAGCTACGGTATCCTGGGAAATGAACAAACGACGGGAGGTTGGCAGTATCTGTCCGTAGCTAATGTAAATCCTCCGTCTTATAATCTGGGAGGAGGTTTACAATCCAATAATTTAGGAATTGCCTATGGGAATTTTGCCAACGCCTCCCTGACCTGGGAAAGACTCCGGTCTGCCAATGTAGGGATCGATGCGTTGCTTCTGAACAATACGGTTTCGTTAACTATTGATTATTATCATAAGGTAACCAAAGGAATCATACAACAGGTTAATTTGTCACCCAGCACCGGTTTTGAAATCCCGGCGAATTTAAACGTCGCCGATGTACTGAACAGGGGTTTGGAGTTTCAGGCGGGCTATAACCGGAATTTTGGAAATATCGGAATTTCCCTTTCCGCCAATCTGACTACCGTTCATAATGAGGTCCTTACCCTGGCCGATCATCAGGCTAAACGCAGTGATGGGTATTCTGCCAGCAACTTAGAAGAAGGATTGCCTATCGGATTTATCTATGGATATAAAGTAGGTGGTATTTTTCAGGATCAGGCCCAGATAGATAAATATAAAACCGGAACCACCGATAAGATCTCTACCCAACAAAAACCAGGAGACCTTTATTTTCAGAATATTTACGGTCAGCCTAAGGCTGGCAGCAGTCTGCATAACCCCAAACCGGACAGCGTAGTGGATGCCAATGATGAAACCTACCTGGGAAAAACGATTCCCGGTTATTATTATGGGTTCAATCTCAGCGCAAATTATAAAGGTTTCGATGTCTCCTTGTTTTTCATGGGGGTAGGAGACGTACAGAAATTCAATGCCACCAGGGCAGCGGCGGAAAGTATGAACGGATACGGGCGCAACCAGTTTGCTTCCGTGCTTAATGCCTGGACGCCCACCAATACCCATACCAATATGCCAAGGGCCGTATATGGAGACCCAAATGGTAATTTAAGGGCCTCCAACCGTTGGGTGGAAAATGCAGGTTATTTCCGGCTGCAGAATCTCTCCCTGGGTTACAATTTGCCAAAAAAATGGCTGGAGTCTACAAAAACCATCCAGGCATTGCGTATATATGTAACCGGTATCAATTTATTTACCGTAACCCATTATTCGGGTCTTGATCCGGAAAATGATGTTAATCCGACGACCCGGCAATTCCTGGTAGGCGTCAGAGCATCTTTCTAACACCCTTAAAAAGAAATATATGAAAATATATAGTAAATTTTTGATCATCATTTCAGGAATATTGTTCACCTTTCTTTCCTGTAACAGGAATGATCTGAACCTGCCACCGCCTACCCAGAGCGAAACTTCCTATTTTAATTCCGAATCGGATTACCGGACGGCCATTATCGGCGTATATGCGGCCATGACGGATTTCTATGCATCCTCCAATGCAACGGGTGGGGGGAGTTGGGAGGGAGAGATCCAATTCCTTTCGGGAGATGATCTGACTATTAATGCCTCCGAACCTTTCGAGATTTTTGGTAATGGCATTAATCCGGCCAATGCAAAGATATCGCAATACTTCAGCAGTTGTTATGTCTTATTGAACAGGGCTAATAAGATCCTGCAAAAGATAACGGAAGCAAAGTCCGGGATATATATAACACCAAATCTTCAACAATATAACCAGGGAGAGATGTTTTTCCTTCGGGCTTTTGGACATTATCAGCTGTGGAATGTTTTCGGAACCGCTCCCCTCGATAGCACAGTCATTACTTCCACCGCGGGGCTCACTCCACCCAGTTCCAAAGGAACGGAATTACTGGATCAGGCGATAACCGATCTTACGAAGGCAGCAACCCTCTTGCCTTCAGCGCCATGGGGTCCATCCGATATAGGAAGAGTGACAGCCAACGCTGCTTACGGGCTCCTGGGAAAATGCCTGGTCTTCCGGGGAACGGTCAATAAAAATGCTGCCGATTTTCAGGCAGCCATCGATGCGTTCGGAAAGATATCCGGAGTAAGCCTGGCGACCAATTTTGAAGATAATTTCGACGTCAATAAGGAAAATAACCAGGAATCGCTCTTTGAATTCCAGGCCGGAGTGCCCATTCTGGGAGCGGGTTCCACCAATGCCTGGCTCTCGAACGATCAGGCAAATATCGGTGTGGCCGGGGCTTTCTGGCAATCGTTCGGCCCGGGGAATTTTACCTCTTATATGGGAGGGGGGGTGTATAGTACTACTGAAAAACTGGTTAATAGTTTCGAGGCCAATGACCCGCGTATCCCCTTTACTTTTACCGGGACCACCATCAATAAATATATCCTTAACGATAAAGCGGAAGGCCCGGCGAATTCCGTAAATAATCCCAGGATTTTGCGATATGCAGATGTGTTGCTGCTTCAGGCAGAAGCAATAGTGCAATCCGGAGGAAATTTGTCCCAGGCTATCGGGTTGATCAACCAGGTCCGTGCCCGTGCCCGTAATATGGTTTCAGGAGGAACGGTTCCCGCAGACCTGGATAATACGGTGACAGACAAAGGTACCATCCTGCAATGGGTCATGGATGAACGTTTCCGCGAACTGGCTGCAGAGGGACAGCGTTGGTATGATCTGCGCCGCTGGGCCCTGGGAGGGGTCATCACCCTGAACAGCGCTTTTTTTAATTCCATAGCCCTGGATCAGGATGGGAACAGTCTTACCAGTTTTGATGCGCATTTCCTGAATTTTCCTATTCCCAATTCGGAGACTCAAAAGAATTCGAATATTATTCAAAACACCGGATATTGATGGTGCCATGCTCCTGTTTAAAATTTCTCGCATGTCCCCATCCATACTCTATGCGTTGCGGAGCAGCCCCCTCTGACAAGGCCAGGGGAATTCCCTGGCTTTTGTTATTGTTCCGGGAAAACGTAAATTTCAGGATGATGTGGTCTTTCCGCTTTCCTCTTTTTTGGGTTGGGTTTTGGACAATCAATTTCTTCTTTACGGCTTGTCATTCCCAACCTGTTCAGCCCCCACTTTTTAAAAAAATAGCTTCCGGAACATCCGGGATACATTTTAATAATAAGATCACGGAGAATGATTCGATCAATCCCATCGACGAGGAATTCCTGTATAACGGCGGAGGGGTGGGAGTAGGAGATTTTAATAAAGACGGATTGCCGGATCTTTATTTCACTGGCAGCCAGGTGTCCAACAAATTGTATCTTAATAAAGGCAATTTTAGTTTCTCCGATATAACATTGGAAGCAAGGGTAACCGGAGAGGGACGCTGGTGCAATGGGGTCAGTGTAGTGGATATTAATAATGACGGATGGCCGGATATTTATGTTTGTACTACTATTAAAAAGGACCCGGCACAACGTACCAATTTATTATACGTCAACCAGGGCCCGGATAAGAACGGGATTCCGGTATTTAGGGAAATGGCGGCTGAATATGGGCTTGCTGATACGAGTTATTCGGTGCAGGCCGCTTTTTTCGATTATGATAATGACGGGGACCTCGATATGTACCTGGTCACGACCAAATTGACCCAGCGCGATGCCGCCATCCGTTTTGCTTCCAATAATGCATCACAGGATCATCGGGATGTCGATAAACTTTTCAGAAATGACTGGAATGATTCCCTTAAACACCCGGTATTTACCGATGTAAGTGCAGCGGCTAATATTACAGATCATGGTTATGGGCTGGGCGTGGCCATAGTGGATATTAACCGGGATGGCTGGAAGGATATTTATGTTTCGAATGATTTTTTGGGCAGCGATCTGCTCTACATCAATAATGGCAACGGGACTTTTACTAACAGGATTGGCGAATATTTTAAGCATACCTCCCAGAATGCGATGGGCAATGCCATGGCAGACATCAATAACGACGGACTGGCGGATCTGCTGACTGTCGATATGGATCCTGAGGATAATTTCAGAAAAAAGAAAAATATGGGGGGCGCCAATTATACGATCTATCAGAATATGCTTTATGGGAACTATATGTTACAGTATGTGCGTAATACCCTTCAGCTGAACCAGGGCCCCCGTGTGAACGGGCATGATTCCATAGGACCGCCCATTTTCAGCGATATCAGTTTCTATGCAGGAGTCGCGGAGACAGACTGGAGCTGGAATCCGTCCCTTGCGGATTTCGATAATGACGGGTTCCGGGATATACTGATCACCAATGGATATCCCAGGGATGTTACTGACCATGATTTCAGCGCATTCCGGCAAGAAAAAGGAGCTGCCGTATCCAAAAAAGAACTGATCAGCCAGGTACCACAGATCCGGATCCCTGATTATGCATTTAAGAACAAGGGCGATCTGCAGTTTGAGAATGTCACCAAAGCATGGGGAATGGAAACCCCTTCTTTTTCCAATGGCGCCGTGTACGTGGATCTGGATAACGATGGCGATCTGGATTATGTCGTAAATAATATCAATGATGAGGCTTTTGTTTATGAGAATACGCTAAATGGTTCCGGGTTCCTGGATATTATCTTTAAAGGCGATGACAAAAACCCTGACGGAATAGGAGCCTGGGCCGAAATTTATTACGGAAATGGGCAATTACAGGTTTTTGAGAATTCTCCCTACCGGGGTTATTTGTCAACGGTCGAAGCAAAAGCACATTTTGGGCTGGGAAGAATTGCCCTTATCGATTCGGCCGTTATTAAATGGCCGAATGGCAAACAGGAGGTGCTCCGAAAGGTGGCCGCCAACCAGGTCATGACGGCAGATATCAGGAACGCTTCCACACCATATGGGTTCGGTTTGGGGGATAGGGCCGTCAAGCCCCTTTTTACAGATATCACTTCCTCGGCGGGCATTCAGTATTTCCATCATGAAACTGATTTTATCGATTTTAATAAAGAAAAACTGCTGCCACACAAATTGTCGCAGTATGGCCCTTCCCTGGCCGCCGGAGATCTGGATGGCAACGGACTGGATGATATATTTATCGGGACCAGCGCAGGAGAATACGGACAGCATTTTTTATTGCAGCAACCGGATGGCCGTTTCCTGGACAGGACCTTGCCTGCTATTGCGGGTAAGGATACACGGTTTCCCGAGAACCTGGGAACGCTTATTTTCGATGCAGACGGTGACGGTTACCCTGATCTGTACTGTGCAAGCGGGAGCAATGAATTTCCGGCAGGATCCAAAGATTACCAGGACCGGCTTTGGATAAATGACGGTAAAGGGAATTTTCGATTGGATACAAGCGCCATCCCGGTTAATTATACCAGCAAAAGTTGCGTCAAGGCCGCCGATATAGATCATGATGGTGATCTTGATCTGTTCATCGGCGGGCGAGTGCTGCCAGGGAATTACCCTTTGCCGGTCAATAGTTTTATTTACCGGAATGATTCCCGGCCGGGCCATCCCAAATTTACGGATATCACGGCAACGGTTGCTCCGGGGTTGCAGCAGGTGGGCATGGTCTGCGACGCGGTCTGGACCGATTTCGATAACGACGGCTGGACCGATCTGATCCTGACAGGAGAATGGATGCCGATAAGGTTTTTCCGGAACGATCATGGAAAATTCGTGGATGTCACGCTTCAGTCCGGAGTTGCTGGTGAGATAGGCTGGTGGAACAGTATAACTGCCGGCGACTTCGATAATGACGGAGATATCGATTATATCGTGGGGAACCTGGGCGAGAACTCCTTTTATAAAGCAAGTGCAGAACACCCGGTAAGTATTTATGCCAAAGATTTCGATAAGAATCAAAGCCTGGATGCAATCATTACCCTTTTTTTGCCGGATGGGAACGGAGGACTGAAAGAATTTCCTGCGGCTTCGCGGGATGAAATGATGAAACAATTGCCCGGTCTCAAAAAGAAATACCTCACCTACAAGGAATTCGGACAGGCAACCTTCTCCGATATTTTTTCAAAAGAAGAAATAAAAGACGCCTATTTCCGACATGCCAATAATTTTTACAGTTGTTACCTGGAAAATACAGGCAGCGGGCATTTCAAGATGCATAGGTTGCCAGGAATGGCCCAACTGGCGCCTATATACGGAATGGTGGCCGATGATTTTAACCAGGACGGAATGCTTGACCTCGCCCTCAGTGGAAATGATTTTGGGACCGAAGTAACAACGGGGAGATATGATGCCCTGAATGGTCTTGTATTGCTGGGTGATGGCAAAGGGAACTTTCAACCCCGGACTATTTTGCAAAGTGGTCTTTTCCTTCCCGGTGACGGGAAGTCCCTCGTAAAATTAATGGGTCCAGGAAATACCAGTTTGCTGGCGGCTTCTCAGAATAACGGTCCCTTGAAGTTGTTTTCCTCGAAAGGAGGTTCGCCTTCGGTCAGGCTAAAGCCTAAAGACCGGATATTGCTGATTACCTTGAAGAATGGAAAGATCCGGAGGGAAGAGGTGGGGTATGGGTCTTCATTTCTTTCCCAATCTTCGCGGTTTACCAATGTCAATGGGAACATCCGAAAGATAGAGGTCATCAATGATAAGGGGGAGAATAGGGTTTTGTATAAAATGTTAAAGTAACTTATCGCTTTAATGTAACTTATCGTTTTTTGGTAAGCCACCCGTTCCCTGCCATCCAGCTCCGGCAACGATCCATCCATTCCTCCTTCGAATTTTTGAGATGAAGACCGAAACCGTGGCCGCTATTTTGATAGATATGCAATTCAGCAGGTATATGGTGATCCAGAAGCGCCTGGTAGAAAATAATACTGTTTTGCGGAGACACTCCCGGGTCATCGCCCGCATGGACCAGGAAGGCTGGCGGGGTAGCATCGGTGACCTGCAGGTCATTCGAGTATTCCTTTATTTTTTCGGGAGCAGGGTCCTTGCCGATCAGTTGTTCACAGGAACCCTTAGGACCAAACTTATCGCTGCAAGTAATCACCGGATAAACCAGGATCATAAAATCTGGCCGCAGCGATGTGTTATTTTTGTTTTGGATATATGCCTTTGAAAAATGGGTGCCTGCAGTCGAAGCCAAATGGCCACCTGCCGAAAATCCCATGATGCCGATCCGGTAGGGAAGGATATTCCAGGCCAGCGCCTGTTCCCTGACTACCTTTATCGCCTGTTGTGCATCCTGCAGAGCGCCGATCTCCCGGTCGATCATGGTCTGATCATTGGGAATACGATATTTCAAAAGGATGGCATTTACGCCCATCTCATTGAATTTTTTGGCCACCTCCGCACCTTCATGACCTGCCGCTTCCACCCAATACCCACCTCCGGGACAAATGATAACAGCCGTACCGGTAGACTTTTCTTTGGGTACCAGGAAGAGGGTCAGGTTGGGCCTGGATATTTTGCTGATGATCAATACCCCGTCTTCATTGATCTCAGATTTTTCCTCATTGGGTGATGGTTTGCTGTTGGGAATACTGTCGGGATACAGGGGTATGACTGTTTGTGCCCGGGTAACCTGGCAGAAGGCCATTACGATAACCGATAAGAGTAATGGTAATTTGCAACAATTTTTTATGGAGGATAGCATAATCTCAGGTATTTTCTTTGTTATCAAACATACACTGGAAGGGTCCAGTGGAAAGGTAAAGCTTTGGATCAAATCGATTTTGCCAATGGGAAATCAATGGGGATCTTCGTCAGGCGATATACATAATTGGTAAAGGACATGAGGTTTATCAGGACCATCAGATCCATAAGCCCTCCCTCGGTATAGCCCTGCCCATAAAACGCTGCCAATAATTCTTCCTTTACTTCTCCTTTTTGTTCAATGACGGATTGGATCACCTGGTAGATTACCTTCCATTTTGTTTCTGGAAAGGTCCCTGCGCGGAGTAATAAGGTTTCGTCTTCTTTCCATCCAAATTTCATGGCACTGACCGTGTGAGAGGATAAACAATATTCGCACGCGTTCAATTGGGAAACGATCAGATAAACGGCTTCCCTTTCTTTGGCGTGGAAAGTCCCTTTTGCCTGGGCCTGCACATAAGCCATATAGGAGTTCAGCGCATTTCCCGAATATCCAATGGTGGCGTACAGGTTGGGGACTTTGCCGGAAACCTTTTGCAAATTTGCAAAGGTTACTTGTGCTTCGGCTGAAACTTCGTTAATTCCCGGAACTTTAAAGGGCATAGATTTCTTTTTTGTAGATTTATGACTGAACGGGTTCGTAACAAATATAGCAATGAATTCACTCAAAAAAGGTTCAATTTTTTTATGCCATCTTTAAGAAAAATAAGCAAACCAAAGGAAGACGAATATCCCGCCTATTCCTCCATTTATATGGATCTTGTGGAAGATGATGGCCTTGTTCTTGCCCACCTTCAGGAGAATTTTCTGATGATCAGGAACCTTGTCTATAGTTTGCCGGAAGAAAAATTGATTTATCGTTATGCTCCCGGTAAGTGGACGATCAAAGAGATACTGGTGCATTTGATCGACGATGAAAGGATCTTTGTTTACCGCGCCCTGCGGTTTGCCAGGAACGATAAAACAAAACTGCCAGGTTTTGACCAGGATGCTTTTGCTGCATACAGTCTGGCAGACGACAGAAGCCTGGACAGTATTTTTGAGGAATATGTAGCAGTCCGGAATTCAACTATTGCCTTTTTTAACGGATTACCGCAAGAAAGCCTAATGCGACGGGGAATAGCAGATGGACAACTCAATGAAAGGACAGTCAGAGCGATAGTCTACCATATTGCCGGGCATGAATTAAGGCATTTGAAAATAATTAAGGAACGGTATTTGGGGTAGGGGGCTGATATTTTGAAAAGTTTGAATTTTAAGGAAACCTGAATGGCATGAAAAGATATTTTTTTTGAAAAAAATTCAAACTACACTAGTTCGATTTCCTTATTTGGGTGTTTGAGGTTGGATAATGGAGCCAAGGGAAAAGATGAATTTATTGCTTTAACAATTATAGCAATTCTTTGTAAACAGGTTGAATCTCAAGGAGAAATTCCGATTTATTTTTTCTTATGTGACATGACAGATAAAAGGGCTGCGGCGCGCTCAATTTTATTCAATCAATGGTATGAATCCAGTAATATTGTCAAATGGGAATTGATAAATTATGAATTGCAGGACCCATATGAAAATACAGTCACTTATTATGCCGGGCTTTTCCTTCATTCTGAACATCCAAATTATAGACTTATTCCTGACGCATTTGAAAGGTTTCTAGAAATGGATGTCTCCACTGGTAAGTTCGTGCGAAGGAGGTAAATGAAGCTATTCTCAGAAAAATAGAAAAATATTTAAAAATAGTGTGGATAAGCCGTATTTTAGACAATTAGATAACGGCTATACCCTAACTCTCAAACCTATGCGTTTTTATAAATCCTATTTCCCGATCTTTATTGCCTGTATATTGTTTTTTTCCTGCAGCAAATATGCCCAGATGTACGAGACCAGGGCAAATGTTCCTGTTGTCAAGGAAAACGATCATTTTGTTTTTGAAAACGATACCGTTAAAATCGCGTATGATTTTTGGGCGGATGAAGGACAGATTTCTTTTGAAATATTTAATAAATTATCTATTCCTATATATATAGATTGGAAAAAAAGCTTGTTTTTTGTAAATAATACGAGGTATGATTATTGGTCCGGAGAATCTTACACCCATATCGAATCGTCAGGCGAATACCGGTATTTCCGGGATGGCTGGTTGTCTTCCGGCAATTCCGTCACCATTAAGCCGGAACGGTTCCTGTTCTTAACTCCTCAATCCTTTGTCCGGACGAACAGATTCCGGATTTTTCCGAAAAAATCCCTTTTGGATGACAATAGCCCTTCCGAAGAGATCGTCATTCCCCAGCACCCTACAGTAAAGGCTAATGTAAAATACAAGGAATTCGATATTTCCAACAGTCCTTTGGTTTTCAAGAATTTTATCACGATCGCCCTTGACGAAAAATCAAATAATGAAACCTTTATCGACAATTCTTTCTTTGTAAGTAAAATCAGTCAAATGAAAAGGAAGAAATTTTTTACAGGATCAGTAAGCGTGAACAACAGAATCAGGCTTACATCAACTTTAAAAAACCCGACCTCTTTTTATGTGAATTTGTAGAAATACCAAATTCACCAAAAAAATATGATTTTCTGTTTCTTCACCCTCTTTTCAATATGAATTGCCTTTCCTACTATTAAAGGATCAGTTAAATATTGTTTATCCTTACGTAACAAGCAATTATGAGAAAAATAACAGGAATTATTCTTTCCGTCATCCTTTTCCCTGCCTGTACTGCTTTTAAGACCCCGGAGATAAGGGAGCCAAAAGACATGAAGGTCCGGGTGCTACGTTGGGTCGGTAATCAGCCTGTGGTAAGGATAGAATCCCATTGTTATAATCAGAATGGGCTGGGTTTCACATTTAAAGGTGGGGAGCTGGACCTTAAACTTGAAAATTATCTCCTTGGGCATGCTGTCGTGGATACCAGTTTTTACGTAGAAGCCCATGCGGATTTTATGGTGCCCATTCAATTACAATTGGATGCGGTACGAATGGGAGAGACAGGTATGGATCTTACCAAACCGGTAAGGGTTCGGGTGGATGGCACCATGAAAGGTTATGCCTGGGGGATCACCAGGACGCTGCCGGTTCATTATGATTCAGCGCATGTTATCGACCTGATCATGAATTATCCGGTGGATGGGCAGAAGCAATAGCCCTGGATACAACTATTTATTGGTTAATCAGAATTCTGGTGATAAATTTGATGGTGCAGTATTGCCGCAGCTTCGCAACCTGAAATAATACCTAATACGATAATTAATGAAAATCGGCCGCCCAAAGACCGGTGACGCACCGGACTGGTATTCACATTTTTTCGGTCTGGTTACCGGGGACGACCTGATCGGGGTCTTAGAAAATAACAGACAATATACTGTAGATCTGATCAGCTCCATTCCCCTGGCTGCGGAGGATTTTAAATATGCTGACAATAAATGGACGATCAAACAGGTATTTATTCACCTGGCAGACGAGGAGCGATATTATGCCTACAAAGCATTTTGTTATTCCAGACATACCAATGTATATCTTGAGGTTCCTATGGGAGAAAGGTATACCAAAGACTTCAATTCCGGCGCACGGACGTTAAAAGATATCAGGGAGGAATTTATTACTGTCAGAAATGCTACCATCAGCCTTTTTGCAAGCATGACGCAGGAAATGCTGGATTTTAAAGGCTTTTCTGATAAACCTGTCTACACGGCCAGAAGTTTGGGCTGGTTCGCTGTAGGACACAACCTGCATCATTGCAATCTTATAAAAGAATGGTATTTGATATCTTCTAACAATGAGACCTTCTAACGAGGATTATATGGTCTATTGCCTGCCTCCGCAGAATTACTTAGCCTTACCGATTACCAAGCCCTGGCCGGGGTCCCACTTGTCAAATTCAATGGCCTGAGCAACCCCTTTGGCATAATTCCTGTCGCGTAATTTTTCTACAAGGTGTAATGCGCCATCCATTCCGGCTGCTACGCCTGCAGTAGTAATTACACGGCCATTATCTACAAAACGCGTATTGCTTTCGACCTTTGTGTTCGGATTGGCTTTTGCCAGATTATTAACTTCCTGGTACCAGGTAGTAGCGGAAAGACCATCTAAGATACTGGCTTTGCCTAAAATAAAAGCTCCGGTACAAACCGATAGAATATATTGACTTGATTTTTGCCTTTTCTGTATCCACTTAATTACTTCGGTGTCATTCATAGTAGGGGAAACATTTCCACCGGAAATCACTAATACATCCGCCTCGGGAGCCTCCTGCAAAGAAAATTCAGGCGTCACTGACAGGGAGTTTTGGGTATGGATGTTATTTTTTGTTTTGGATACGGTAAAAACCTTGAATCCGGCAGTTGAAAATATTTCCATGGGTCCTGCAAAATCCAACAGATCAATGCCATCCTGTATATAAAAACAAACAGAAACAGGCTTAACGTTCTGTTCTTTTCTAAATTCTTCCATGGATTTTTTTATCAGCGCCATTCCGCACTTAGTACAGGTGCCTGGTTTATCAAATTCAAGTTTGTCACAATCAGCCCCGCACGAAGGGCAGACATAAATAACCTTGTCCCCGGGCTCCGGAGTCTGGGCATGCAAAGCAGTCAGGTAAGGTAACAGGAGGGCGAATAATAAAATAATATTTCTCATTTCAATCTGTTTGTTTTTGGGTGAATTTGTTGTTATCGGCAGCAAAGCTACAAATATTTGTTTACCTACAAAATTATTTGTAGGTTTGTTTTATGAAAAGGAAAGATCCTAAAGAAGTAAAAAAAATCGAACCCACTAAATCAGAGCTGGAAATTCTTCAGGTGCTTTGGGAACATGGTCCTTCGCCGGTCCGGTTTGTTATGGAAGAGCTGAATAAGAAACGGGAATTAAACTATACTGCTGTTTTGAGGCTAATGCAGCTGATGACCGATAAGGGAATCCTTAAACGTGATAAAAGCCAGATGCAACATGTTTACCTGGTGGTCGAAGAGGAGAAAAAGACAAAAGAACATTTACTGGATAAATTTCTGGATACCTTATACAATGGTTCGGCGGCAAGCCTGATGATGCAATTGGTGGGTAATAAGAAAGCAACAAAAGAAGATCTTAAGAAAATTAAAACGTTGCTGGACAAACTGGAAAAAGAATCCTGAGAACAGGTAGTTATCTAAACGGAAATAATAAATAATGGAAACTTTGTGCCGGGCCATTTTTTTTACGCTGATACACTCGTTGTGGCAGGGGCTTGTTCTGGCTCTTCTGACAGGTTTGATTATGGTTTCTACCAAAAATATATCCGCTTCCCTAAGGTATCATATATTAACAGGGGTACTTTTTCTTTTTGTTGCCCTTGTGATTTATACCCTGGTCATTGAGCTTGACACTGACGATTGGAATAGATCTCAGCCAGTTGCTGCGTCTGGAAGCCATAATTACCTGATAGCCCTCCTTTTCAACACTATTCAACGGCATGTACTATTTTTTGTGGCTGGCTGGTTCACACTGGTTCTTATAAAAGCGCTCAGACTTATCGTGGGATTATATACGATTAAACGCCTGCAAAAGGTAAAAACTTATCCTATAACTCATTTTTGGGAAGAACGCATTCAGAACCTGGCCGAAACTATGAAGATAAAGGGACCAGTCAGATTGTTTGAATCCGGTATCGCAAAGGTACCTTTATTGATCGGCTATTTAAAACCGGTGATTTTGGTACCCATTGGAATGATCAATTCTTTAGATCCGGAACAGGTCGAGGCCATTCTTCTTCATGAACTCGCTCATATAGCCAGAAAAGATTACCTGGTCAACCTAATCCAAAAAATTATTGAAAGTTTACTTTTTTTTAATCCGGCTGTTATCTGGATATCCAGGCTTATCAGATCCGAACGGGAAAATTGTTGTGATGATATTGTTGTCGCTCAGACCCACAACCAAGTAGGTTATATGCGTGCCCTAATCGGTTTTGAAGAATACCGGCATAGTTTGCCTGATCAGGTCATGGCCCTCAATGGAAATACAGAAGGAATTCCGCAGCGTATCGAAAGAATGATCAGTGGAAAAAACCGCTCCCTTCTAAAATTGGAGGTTATCCTACTAAGCCTTATAGCCATTATTTTTGTTACTGTGTCTATTGGTCGTCTTACCAGTCCGGGTATGACAATGCAGGGTATACCCAATGCCATACCGCACGAATCGGTACCTTTACGAATTGACCAAAGCCCTTGCAGCACATGCCCCTATATGCAGAATTGCAATAATTGCCCGAAGGAGTATTCTATGGCTGAATGCCACTGTTCTTCCATGGTACCCATAACCGAGCCTGTCAAACCGATGCCTTTACAGAATTTCTGAAGGAGTTACAGGATTTGTACAGTAAATAAAAGGATTTCCCAAGTTCTTCCGGTCCAGGAAACGCCAGATTTGCGTTAAACTCATTGTAAAATGGATAATACGCAAATGATCAATACACTTTCCGCTTTTTTTGATAGTATAGATGAACGGAACTGGGTAAAAATGAGACGAACCTTGTCAGATACTTTGATATTGGATTCTTCCCCGGTAGGCAGGCCTCTGCGCGAGATGGCTGCCGAAGACCTTGTTGCCCTATCCCGCTCTGTTGGGGGCGGGTTTCAAAATACCTGTCATCACTTTGGGAATTGTATCTATGAGCAAAATGGTGTTCATGGAGAAATTGCCTGTGACCTGATGGCTTTACATTATTTACCTATCGCATCGGGTGCGGACACGTTCGTTCTTTTTCGAAAAATGAAAACAAGATTTTGCAGGCAGGGTGACGGAAGTTGGCTGATCACTCACCTGCAGACTATTAGTGAACAGCAGGCCGGAAATCAGGAACTCCTAAAAATAAGGATAAGTCGATCTTTGAATCATTATTGGCAGACGATTGTTCCTGGAGCATGCCTTTCGCCGGTCAAGGCGGTAACGTCGTGTTATCGGGGAAATCATCTATCATCGAACATTTCAGGTTTAATTCGAATGATTTCTCCGTTTCAAGGTTTGATTGGAAACTTATGCCAACCAATGACCCGGATATTGTTATCGTGCCTTATGACAGAATATCCATTTCTTCAGGCGGAATAGAGCAGACTTCTGTTTGCGCAGCGACCTTCTATTTTGAGAAAGGATTGATCCGAATGGTAATGGATTATGTGTATCCGGTTTTACCCCAAAACGACTTCCTTATTATACTTGGCTCTGTAGTTCAACGGAGATAAACCTGTTATTTTTTTAAAAACCTCTCTGAATGCTTTATCATCTGAATAGCCGACATCATTCATTATTTCAAAAATAGTTTTTCTGCCTTTTTCCAAAGAACTTTTTGCAGCCTCTACTTTTACACGCTGTAAATATTCAACCGGAGTATTACCGGTAGCCTTGATGAAACGTCTGTCAAAATTTCGTCTGCTGGTGGCCAGTTTTGAAGCCAGGTCTTCGAAAGAAATTTTTTCACTCAGATTTTCTTCAATATAGGTTTGTGCTTTGTCAACCATTTCATCGCCATGGTTCTTCTGTGCCTGAAAAATGATAAAGGGTGATTGGGATGTTCTTTCCATATCAATTTCATACATTTTTGCGCAGATAATAGCTGTCTGTCTGTCAAAATATTTTTCAATCAGGAAAAGTATCAGATTCAAAAATGAGTAGGCGCCACCGCTGGTATATATTCCCCGTTCAGCAGTAATGAGTTTTTCGATTTGTAGATTAATATTTGGAAACAGTTGCCTGAAATCGTTAGCCGCAAACCAATGTGTGGAACAACTCTTTCCTTCCAGCAAACCGGTAGCGGCCAGTAAAAATGCACCTGTACAGATACTAGCAATTTCAGCTCCCCTTTTATATTGCTCACTTATCCAGGTAATAAGGTCATTATTCTTTTCAAGTACAGTATCATAATAATTTGAAAGAGAAGGTATAATTGCCAGATCGGTTTGTATAATATCCTTAATGTTTATAGGGAAAACCGAAAAGAAGCCGACATCTAATTTTAATTCTGCCACGAAACCGGCTATGCTGATTTCAATCATAGGTTTGTTTCCGATCTTTTGCCAATACTCATTTGCCCTATTCAGGATTTCAAACGTACCCGTTATGGTGCCCAGGTCAGCGTAACCGTTTGGGACAACTATTGTCACATGCGTCATGGTTATTTTTTTGATAAAAATAAAGGATAATTTAGTCCAAATCAACCCTGCAGAATGTCCATTTGACACCCGGTTATATCCAATTAAAGACAATAATTTTGTCACAAGAGGGTAGTGGCCTCAGCGTTTCCTGCCAGGTAACTTTTCTCTTTTATAAAATGGCTGATCATTCAAAAAAGACCTGTTATCCCGAACATAATTCCTGCAAATAACCAAAAGTATCTGGCGCCCGTAAAATTTCGGAATGCACCATGGCTGGCAATGCTTGCATTAACATAGGTAGTGAAAGCAGTACCCACCGGATAGGTGAAAAAGAAAATGGCCGTCATGGTGCTTTTCATGGATGGCAGTGATTGAGTATATGCATACTCGAGACAGGTTACAACAACCATTACCTCCCTCGCTGTCAATAATAGATAGGCCAATATTTGCCACCAGGCTGAAGGATGCAACCCTGCCTGGATTTTGGCTTCCAATAGGGCGATGATCACAAAACTGCATGCGGTAATAAATAACCCCGAACCAATTTTTCGTAAGGCTGTAACTTTAATTCCGAACTTTTCAATCAGTGGGTAAATACCAAGATCAAGATTCAGCTTGGTGGCCTGCAATACCCACTCAGATTGATTCATATCATACATGCCCCAGAACATCGGGATAAATGCAAAAACAGTTAGTACCCGCCAAAAGGCTTTTTGACCGTCGGCATTTTTGGTAAGGTTGAGGAAGTTGTCTTTGTTAATGCCGCGTGCAGGTACTTTTACATATTTTTTGTTTCAGGCGTAAAATGTAATGGCCGCAATAGCCATTATTATACCCGGGATACCAAAGGCCCATGAAGCGCCAGATTTTTTCAGTATTACAGGGATGAGGATGATACTGAAGGTGGTACCGGCATTGGTACAAAAGTAGAACCAGCCATAACCTTTGCTTATAAGGTGTGAATTTGTGTGATCGAACTGGTCCCCGACATTAGCCGCCACACAGGACTTAATACCGCCGGCTGCAAGGCCTATTACCAGTAAGCCTGCCGTAAAACCCGGTAAGGAGTGATTATTTACTGATAACAACAAATGCCTGAAGGTGTAAATGACCGAACCAATGAGTATTACCCTGTATTTGCCAAAAAACCAGTCGGCTAAGATGGCCCCCAGCAAGGGTGTAAATATACTACTGTTGAAAATGCGTGTGTATAGGCATTCGATCGGGCATTGGCTTCTACCGTCAAACTTTCAATCCCATGAGGATTAAAAAATTGAGTAACCAGAAATATGGATAATACAGATCTCATTCCAAAAAAACTAAGGCGTTCCGAAAATTCATTGCCTAAAATAAAGGAGATGCTTTTGGGAATTCCTGGCTTTACTTTGGCATCCATCATAATAGTCTTCTTCATAAATTAAAAATTTTAACCCCAGATCAATGGTCTGTCGATACCCAGGATGCGTAAATAGGATAAAAACTGGCCGCCATGTACGGCTTCATGATAGGCTATTTTTAACAGGTATTTGCCCAGATTGCTTTTTTGCCCGACATCCTGCCGGACGATTTCCAAACCCTCCAATTCTTCTGGTTTGAAACCTTGAATTGCGGCCAGGAAACCTTCCCGGTACTGTATGGCAAATTCAATTTCTGCGCTGAGGGTGGTGTAGGGCATATTGGCCCAAGGGGAGATGTAATTGCCGATCAATCCCTCCCGGTTAAGAATAACCAGATAGAGATGTTCACTTTCCAAAACATGGCGCACCATTTCAAGTATAGTCATTGCGTCTTTATCGGGGAGCCAGGTATAGAAGTCGGATGGAACGGCTTCCCACAATAGCATGCTTCTTCTTCGGATTTCCTCGAAATGGAGAATTAATAATTTGTTCGGTGACATAGCAGCATAACTCGGTTATGCCACAAAAATGGGGATTTGCAGGGTATTATCTGTTGATGTATGTTAAGGTTTTAATCCTGCTTAACGATTCCGGCTTTATTCCTAAATAGGAAGCAATATGCCGTTGCGTTACCAATTGTTCGATGGCCGGAAACGTTTGCAATAATAATTTATATCTTTCGGTTGCCGAGTCCTGTAACAGAGAAGTTTCCCTTGCGCACTTTTTGAAAAAAAATGAATCTGAAAGACTTATAATTTTAGGCAAACTATTGTTGGATTTCGATGATTTAATCACTATATTAATGAATAAATAAAAATAATTTTATTTATTTAATATTTCCAGGCCGTTTTTTTTGTTAAAACCTGTAACTTTGTACCTCTTCAGGAAAACGGTGCACCATAACTCTCGGGTTTTTATTCTTTACTGTCTTGATTATTAAAAGGAAGTCGACTTCATTACAGGGTAGGTAATTTATTATATTAATATTAAAACAGGACCATGAGCAAAATTACAGTAAAAGACGGAACAGAAATTTATTACAAAGATTGGGGAACAGGTCAACCAATTGTTTTTCATCACGGCTGGCCTTTATCCGGCGATGATTGGGATGGGCAAATGATGTTTTTTCTAAAACATGGATTCAGAGTAATTGCCCATGATCGCAGAGGACATGGAAGGTCTACCCAAGCTTCCAATGGACATGACATGGATACCTATGCAGCAGATGTTTCGGAGCTTACCAAAGCGCTCGATCTGAAAGAAGCCATCCATATTGGCCACTCGACCGGTGGGGGTGAAGTCATCCGATATGTTGCGAAACATGGGAAAGGCCGCGTAGCTAAAGCTGTATTGATAAGTGCGGTTACTCCGATCATGGTAAAAAACGAAAACAATCCGGAAGGTGTCCCTTTATCAATATTCGATGAAATACGTGAAGGTACAGCAACAAAACGCCCCCAATATTTTCAGGATTTTACTATTCCGTTTTATGGGTATAATCGTGAAGGGGCAAAAATATCACAGGGCATCAGGGATAACTGGTGGCGCCAGGGAATGATGGGCGGAATAAAAGCGCATCATGATGGAATTAAAGCTTTTTCAGAAACAGATTTTACAGAGGATCTTAAAAGTGTGGATTTGCCGGTACTCGTTCTCCATGGCGAAGATGACCAAATAGTTCCTTTTCAAATTTCTGCGGTAAAGGCTGTAAAACTTCTGAAAAATGGGAAACTTATATCCTATCCGGGTTTTCCTCATGGGATGCCAACCACGGAAGCGGCAACTATAAATGCAGACCTATTGGCATTTATTAAATCTTAACGAAATATACGTATTGGTTAATTAATTATATGTATTAGCCTATTAAGGATAAGAGATATAAAAGGCTGTCATCATTTTTGGTGGCAGCCTTTTTACTTACTACCATCCGGGGAATCATACATTATAAATGTGTGAATAATATAACCTTTTCATTTAATTATATAACATAAGAAGTTTAGTTCTGCGAAGGTGTTGTGATTGCGGTATTTTACACGGGAGTTATGTATATTTATAAGTTTTGCATAAGGGTTACTTAATTTTATATATGCCTTCCAACGAACTTCTGGTATTACTTGCCGATGACGACATAGATGATTGCCTCTTCTTCAAAGAAGCGCTGGAAGATCTGCCAATAGCCACAAGTCTTACCATTGTCAATGATGGGGATCAGTTAATGAAGTTGCTTATAAAAAATTCAAGCCAGCTTCCTCATGTCCTTTTTTTGGATATAAATATGCCTCGCAAAAATGGTTTTGAATGTTTAACTGAAATAAAGCGTAACGACAAATTAAAAGCGATTCCTGTAATAATGTATTCAACCTCCTCCCAGCAGGATGTAATGGACCGCTTATATCAGGAAGGTGCCCGGCATTTTATCCGAAAGCCGTTCGATTTCCAGGAATTCAAAAGAGTAATCCATAACTCACTTTCCCTTATAATGCAGGAGAACAGCTTGCCCGGAACAAAAAATAATTTTATTCTAACAGCATAAAATGGATAGAGTAAATAAATCATTTGAAGAGCAGTTAATGCAGGTTCGTGAAGAACTGTCCTTTGAAAAAGATGAGAAGGCGAAGTTATTCGTAGAGCTGATAGTGGCCCGAAATGAACTTTCCTTTCAAAAAGAAGAGAGAGGAAAAAGGGCAGCTGAGCTTGGCGTTGCTAATATAGAACTTGCTTTTGAAGATGGGGAAAAAGAAAAGCGGGCAGTGGAGCTAAGCATTGCGAACATAGAACTTGTCTTTCAAAACGGAGAAAAGGAAAAACGAGCCGCAGAATTAATTATTGCCAATAAAGAACTGGCTTTTCAAAACGAAGAGAAAGAAAAGCGGGCAGTGGAGTTAAGCATTGCGAACATAGAACTTGTCTTTCAAAACGGAGAAAAGGAAAAACGAGCCGCAGAGTTGATCATTGCTAACCAGGAACTGACTTTTCAGAACGGAGAGAAAGAAAAACGTGCAGCAGAATTAATTATTGCTAATGAAGAACTGGCCTTTCAAAACGAAGAGAAAGGAAAGCGGGCTGAGGAATTAGTCATTATTAACACTGAACTGCTTGCATTCAATTATATATCCAGCCATGATTTGCAGGAGCCCTTACGCAAAATACAGATTTTAGCGGGGCGAATTCTTGAGAAAGAGAATCAAAATCTGTCCGACACGGGAAAAGATTATTTCCATCGAATACAATCTGCCGCTGGAAGAATGCGCCAACTCATCGAAGATTTACTTGCTTACTCCCGTACGAATATTGCAGAACGAAAATTTGAAAAAATCGACTTGCATTTACTTTTAGAAGAAGTTAAAGCCGAACTTAAAGAAAATATTGAAGAAAAAAAGGCGATTATTGAAGCAATCGGGATGTGCGAGGTAAGCGTCATCCCTTTTCAGTTTCGCCAACTCATGCACAATCTTCTGCGTAATGCGCTCAAATTTTCAAGCCCCAACCGGCCGCCTCATATACGTATAAAGAGCCTGATTTTAAAAGGGAGTAAATTGAACAATGAAAAATTGGCGGGTTCGAAAAATTATTGCCATATCAGTGTTGCCGATAACGGCATTGGCTTCGAGCCGGAGTATAAAGATCGGATCTTTGAGGTATTTCAAAAACTTCATAATAAAGAAATATATGAAGGCACTGGCATAGGCCTTTCCATCGTAAAAAAAATAGCCGAAAATCACAACGGCATCGTCACGGCCACCAGTCAACTGGATGAGGGAGCTACTTTTAATATTTACATCCCGGCAATTGAAAATTAACTTAGTATAAGGAAAACTCTTTTCCTTTATTCCTGGCAACATATGGTTTGGCCTAAATTGTATAAAAAATGTCATTTGTGCCATCACCTTAAGGACTTACATTTGCCCTGTATAAGGAGTTTTGTATCCCATATACCTAAAGGGAATGGAGCAGATGTAATCTTTACCGGATATGCCAAAAGAAAAAAAGAAACTGATCGTAGTCATACCCATGCCGGGAATTTTCCTCCTGGATATAGCCGGACCCTGTGACGTATTCATGGCCGCCGACAGAACCCTGAGTGAAAATCCGGGAACCAGTAGTGCAGGATATGAACTTTTACTCGCATCACCGGTCGATACCAAAAAGATTGTTACCAGGAGTGGCATCGCCATAGATTGCCCGGTCCTGGTATCGGAGATCGACAGGTCCATCGATACGCTGATCGTCGCTGGTTTCTCCAGGGTGCAACTTCAAAGCGGGCATCCTTTCTTTTTATGGCTGAAGCATATATATCCAAAAGTCCGTCGCATCGGGTCTGTTTGTATAGGCACCTATGCATTGGCCGAAGCTGGTATCCTGAATGGCAAACAAGCGACGACTCACTGGGAGTTTAGCCAGGAGTTCCAGTTCAAATACCCTGAGGTCAAAGTGGACACTAATCCATTTTATACGCGGGACGGAAACGTATACACCTCCGGTGGAGTAGCGTCCGGCATCGACCTGGCGCTGGCCCTTGTGGAAGAAGACTATGGACGTGATGTGGCCTTGAACACGGCCCGTAAGCTGGTATTGCCTCTAAAACGTCCGGGTTATCAGTCACAGTTCAGCACATTACTACAGGTCCATAGCCTCGAAAACTCGATTGCAGGCAAACTTCATCCCTGGCTGATCCGGCGCCTGGCCGAAGAGTTAAGCGTAGAACACCTGGCGGAACACAGCAACATGAGCGTACGCAATTTTACCCGTGTATTTTTGAAGGAAACCGGGCTCACTCCTGCCAAATTTGTTGAAAAACTTCGTGTCGAAGTCGCCCGCAAATACCTGGAAGACAGCGACCTCACGATGGAGCAGATTGCGGTGAAATGCGGTCTCGGCGGTTTCGTATCCATGCGTCGGACTTTCATCCGGAATATGATGGTTTCACCCAGTGATTACCGTCGTTCTTTCAGGACATCCCTTCAAACCCTGGCATAAAAATTTTAAAACATATCATCATGAAAATAGCTATCAATGGATTCGGACGCATAGGAAGAATGACCCTAAGAGCGCTCCAGGATAAACAAGCAGTTGAAGTAGTCGCCATCAACGACCTCACTGAGATAGGTCTGCTCACGCATCTCTTTAAATATGACACTTCTCATGGGAAATTTCCCGGAACAGTAGTACAGAAAGATAACAACCTTGTTGTTAACGGAAAACCGATCCTTCTCCTGAGTGAAAAGGATCCTGAAAAATTACCCTGGGAAGAACTGGAGATTGACGTTGTGATAGAATCTACCGGCCGCTTCACGGAAAGGAGCAAAGCTCAGCTGCACCTTAAGGCCGGTGCTAAAAAAGTACTGATCACCGCCCCTGCCACCGGCAATGTAAAGACGATCGTAGCAGGGGTAAACAACGATTGGATAACTGAAGAGGATGAGATACTCTCTACCGCTTCCTGCACGACCAACTGTATTGCACCGTTATTATACCTGTTGGATAAAGAATACGGAATAGCTTCGGGCTTTATGAGCACCATCCATGCCTTTACCATGGACCAGATGCTGCAGGATGGCCCGCACAAGGATTATAGAAGAGCACGCGCAGCCACCCAATCCATCATTCCCACCACTACGGGCGCTGCAAAAGCTATCGGAGACGTGTTGCCCGGATTAAAAGGCAAGCTGGATGGGTTCTCTTATCGCGTACCGGTTATTGACGGCTCTCTGGCCGATATGTCCATCAACCTGGTAAAGGAGGCTTCCGCTGCTGAAATGAACGAGTTTTTCCGGTATCATGCATCCTCCTCGTTAAAAGGTATTTTGGAATACACCGAAGAACCTTTTGTTTCTGCCGATATATTAGGCAATACGCATTCCTCTATTATTGACGGTACTTTAACCCGCAACATCGGGAAGCTGGTAAAAGTAGTGGCCTGGTATGACAATGAAGTAGGGATCTCCAACAGGCTTGCCGAACTGACAGTGGATCTGGCAAGTATGAGCACTGTCCCGGCTTAAGGTTATTTCGGGCGTTTGTAGTAATTTGTCAAAATTTAAGTATGAAAACGGATTATTCAAAAAAAGCGACAAATCAAGAGATCAGGGAAAGGTTTGACAAGGACACCGTACGTTTTTCTAACCTGGAAACAGGCCAGCAAACTACCATTGACGCGCCGATAACTATGGAGTTATGCACGGAAGCTGCAAGATATACTAACTCCCATGCGACGGATCTGCTGGATATAGGTTGCGGAGCAGGTAATTACACCTTGAAGATGTTGAATAAGGTTCCAAATCTGAACTGTGTTCTGAATGATTTGAGCATGCCCATGTTACAAAAAGCCAAAGAAAGGGTTTTGCCGCAAACGGAGGGGACGGTTACTATAATTCAGGATGACATGCGAAACCTGGACCTGTTGGACAACCATTTTGATATTATTCTTGCTGCCGCCACCCTGCATCATTTACGGGATGATGACGACTGGGAATTGATGTTTAACAAAATTTATAGAACGCTAAAGCCAGGCGGTAGCTTTTGGGTGTCTGATCTGATCGCCCATCAGTCCAAATTTATCAATAAGTTATTTGAGGACAAGTATAGCCGCCATTTGGAGGGGCTGGGTGGCCCTGAATATCGACAGAAAGTATTGGATTATGTAAATTATGAGGATACTCCCCGTTCGCTGAATTATCAGCTTGGATTGCTTGCTAAGGTTGGATTTAGTACCATAGATGTCTTACATAAGAACTCCTGCTTTGCTGCGTTTGGCGCTATAAAATAAAGGGAAAAATTGGATAGGCGCAAGAGAATAGATTTAAAATGTGATCACCTCAGCCCCCGGGTAACGGCGCGCAGGATAATTTCCCGCGCTTGTCGGCCTTCCGGTGTCGGCATCACGGCATAGTTATGTACCTGGCCCCTTCGGAGATGAAGCTCGACCGCCACACCTGCCGCCCTTGCCTTTACAGCCAGATCGATGCTGTCGGGATGGAGAAGGTCGAGCGTACCGGAGAACACTATCATCGGTGCCAGCCCGCGTAAATCGCCATTCAACGGGCTGATATACGGATGGGCAAGACCCAGGTCACCCGCGTAGAGACGCGCCCCCTCAAGGGTACCCGGAATATCGAGAAGAGGGTCGCAGGCAGCAATCTCCATCCTGTCCGGGCGATTGATTAAGGCATTTATTCCGGGTGAGATCAGCACCAGCCCATTAGGTTGCGGGTATCCGGAATTTCGTAGCCATTGCGCTGCTGCAAGCCCTAGCCCTGCACCGGCCGAATTGCCGATCACTATGACCTTTGCCGGGCCGGCATCTTCCAGAACCTTCCGTAAAAGGTCGCCCATGGCCGGAACGACATCCTTTGCGGTGCCCCGGGGAGCCAGAGGAAATATGGGAACAACGCAACGGACACCGGCCTTACGGGTCAGGTAACCGATGAAGCGCCAATGGGCGCGAACGATCTCGTTGATGTAGCCGCCACCATGCAGGAAAAGTATATAATTGCCAGCTTCTGAATTTGCTGAAGGTGCGGTATAATAGACAGGCCACCCCGCCACGTTCTTCAAGGTCACTTGCACCTCACGACCCAGACCCTTCGGTTCATGGGAAGGCGGCCGCAAGGCTAATTTACGCACTTGCTCCTGCACTGCGGCAGCGGACGCCGTACGCTGCTTTATAGGAAGAAGTCTTAGCAGACTATTGATGCATCGGCTCTGCCAGCTTGGCCTGGCATCGTTTGGTTGCAACCCTGGAAGGATTAGTTTTTTGTCACCCATAATGTGGTTGGCGGTTTTAAAAATTACTGCACAACTATTTACTGACATAGGATTTCGGATTTTCACAGCACAAAAAGATTTCACTGATTCCAATTGCCCAATTTTCGTGAACCATATGTTTTGGTTGAGTTAAATAAAAGCCCAGCTTTTCATAAAATTGCTGTATATCCAGTGTGTCAGAAGTCTGTCCTCTTTCTGTATTCTTCATAATTAAAATTGATTCAGCAAAAGTATCTGGGAAAAAAAGCCCAAACATTGACAAATGATAAAAAATCAGGGGGATAAAAGCCGAAATGGAAAATGGACAAATATTCTTATATTGCATAAGGGCAATAGCAATATAAAAAGGCGGGATGAAAGGTATTTAAATAGCTTACCAGGCAACTTCACAGACAAAAATTTTTGACAAAATGAACAAGACATCCATATTCACTTTAGGTCTTGTCACTTCATTCTGTTTGGGTTTCGCCTTCAAGACAATATTTGTCAAACAAAATAATCCTAACACGACAAAAATGAAAAAGGTAACAGGAATAGGTGGTATCTTTTTTAAATGCAAAGACCCCCTTAAAATGAATGAATGGTACAAAACGCATTTAGGTTTTGACACCAACCAATATGGGGCGAATTTTGAGTGGCGACAAGATGCCGACCCGACAAAAAAAGGATCTACTCAATGGAGTCCATTTGCTGAAACAACAAAATATTTTGAGCCTTCAACAAAAGACTTTATGATAAACTATAGAGTTGAAAATTTAGAAGTTCTTGTAGAGCAACTTAAAAATGAAGGAGTAACAATCGTAGACAAAATTGAGGCTTTTGAATATGGCAAATTTATTCATATTATTGACCTTGAAGGCAATAAGGTTGAACTTTGGGAGCCTAAAGATGTTGAGTAGGATTATTGATACTATTTGTCCAAATTATGATATAAAGTGTAGCGTTAATCCGGTGGCATTCGAATAAATTTAAGTTCCAATCTGTAAAAAGATTAAAATTTTGAATGGCCAATGAAAAAACAACTGCTTTTTTGTTTAGTAGCCCTTGCGCTTTCCCGCGCCGGCCTGGCGCAGATCGAACCGCAAAATGTATCACAAACGGCTCCGCAAGTTCCCTTTAATTCAAAAAGCCCCTTTGTGCATGATCCGGTGATGGCAAAAGACGGCGATACGTACTATGTCTTTGGGACCGGCATTGGTATCAGCACTTTGTATTCAAAGGATCTGATTACCTGGCAAAAAGGCAAACCGTTATTTGACAAAATACCGGTTTGGGTAAAAGAAGCACTTCCGGATTTTACGAGCAACGATATCTGGGCGCCCGATATCATTTATTACAAAGGCCAGTTTCATCTCTTTTATGCCTGCAATGCCCTGCCGGGAAAGCCTCATGCTGCCATTGGCCACGCCACCAACCCCACGCTCAATCAAAATAGCCCACAGTACAGGTGGACAGACCAGGGTAAGATTGTGCAGTCTGTATTGAATCGTGATCTCTGGCAGGCTATTGATCCCAACCTGGTCGTAGATGAGCAGGGGACGCCATGGCTTTTCTTTGGTTCATTTTGGGATGGCATCAAAGCCGTGAAAATGACCGATGACCTGATGAGATTTGCCTGGCCGGAAGAATGGCATTCCATTGCCCGCCGACCCAGTACACAGAAACTCTATGCATACGGTTTGCAAGACAGCCAGATTGAAGGCGCTTTCGTCTATAAACACGGAGATTTTTACTATTTATTTGTATCGTTCGATATGTGCTGCCGTGGCTTGAACAGCAATTACCACATCGTGGCCGGTCGGTCCAAATCAGTGACTGGCCCTTATTTAGACAGAGCAGGCTATTCGATGCTGGACGGAGGAGGCACCGAGATAGCTATTGGAGATGGGAAGAAATGGGCGGCTCTTGGACACAATTCCGTATATAACATCAACGGCAAGGATTATCTTTTTGCACACGGCTATTCCATTCCGGACAGAGGTGCTTCCGAACTGATTGTAACGGAACTGAAATGGGATGGGAATGGGTGGCCGATCGTTGAGCTACGATAATTGAGGCTACCTTCGGGGAGGAGGGGAGGGAAATTTAAATAACAGATCTTTTTTTCATTCTATTAAAATATTTTCGGCACCCAATCGTCTACCTGTTAAGATAGATGATTTACGAATTTATTTAATATAAATGGCAAAAAGACTCCCTTTGATTATCCTGCTCTGGTTGGGCACGGATTTCTACTTTTATCAGGCTGTACAGCTCCTTGTAAATTCCGACGCCTTGTTATGGTACTATTGGCTCATTGACCTGGTGTTAATGGGTGGTATAGTTGCTGTAATTATTGTGCGGCGTGGCTCACGATCACAGCAAACATTGATTACCTGGCTGATGGGAATGATGCTGCTGGCATTTGTTCCCCGCCTGTTTTCGCTGCCAGTTTTATTAATTGAAGATATTACCCGGTTGTTTCGCGGTTTTCCGCCGAGGGCGTTTTGGGTAAGTGAACTGACTTTAGGCACTGCCGCTGTGCTGTTTCTTTTTGTACTATTTGGCATTACGCGCGGACGGCATTTTTATCGGGTAAGGCGTGAAACGATCTATTTCCCTGATCTGCCCGAAGCTTTTGATGGCTTCACTATAACACAGATAACAGACGTCCATTCAGGTAGTTTTACCAACGCTGCAGGCGTGCAAAAAGGCCTGGACCTGGTCAATGCCCAGCGTAGCGACGTCATACTGTTCACCGGCGATCTGGTCAATAACCAGGCGTCAGAAATGGACAGATGGATACCTGATTTTGCCGGGTTGAAAGCGCCGATGGGGAAATTTTCTGTGCTGGGGAACCATGATTATGGTGATTACATCCCGTGGGAGACTCCTGAGGCCAAACTTGCCAACCTGACCCGGTTGAAACAAGTACACGCCGAAATTGGTTTTCGTCTGCTGCTGGATGAGGCGATTACCCTTCAAAAGGGGGGCCAGTCTATTACCCTGTTAGGAGTGGAGAACTGGGGTAAGGGCGGGTTCCATCGATACGGCGATTTAAAGAAAGCCGCCGCCGGAGTTCCTGATGATGCATTTAAGATCCTGATGTCGCATGATCCCTCGCATTGGGAAGGAGAAACGCTCGATCACCACCAGCACATTCACCTCACCTTGTCGGGGCATACACATGGCATGCAGTTCGGCATCGAGTTGTTCGGCCTTAAGTGGAGCCCTATCAAATATATGTACAAACAATGGGCAGGACTTTACCGGCTGAAAGGGCGTTTTTTATATGTCAACCGGGGATTCGGCTTCCTGGGACTAAAGGGGAGAATTGGTATGTGGCCGGAAGTGGCATTGATTACCCTAAAATCCCAGATAGGTCGGAATTAGGAATTTTTGACAAATTCGCCTTTTTGTGTTGCTATCTGATTACCCCACCCAATAATTGCATCAAGTACAGGGGTGAAAGACTTGCCAAAATCAGTTAAACTGTAAACAACTTTAATGGGCGGCTTTACCCCATAGACTTGTCTTGAAATTAACTCATCTTCCTCTAATTGTTTTAATTGCAAGCTCAACGTCCTTTCCGTAACACCTGGCATTTCCTTTCTAAGCTCGCTATACCTTTTACGTGCATCCTTTAAATGGTATAGAATAACGGCTTTCCACTTTCCGCCGACCAAATCCATAGCTACACTCACCGTGCAAGGATATAATTTATTATTGACTTTTATAAAATCACTTTGGCATTCTATTCCCATAACATTTATTTTGTAAGGCTATCCAAATGGATAGGTATTGTAAATCTATTGAACTATAAATAGTTTTGCAATTATACTTTTTATATGACACAAAAAGAAAAACCACTCATTACTATCGTTGGTGTTCTGGGTAAGCAAGGCCGCAGTGCTGCACGCACCTTGTTACAGAGCGGGCGTTATCGCGTACGCGGTGTCACTCGCCGCATGGATTCACCTGAAGCGCTTCGTTTGGCAGAACAAGGGGCCGAACTTGTGAAACTACCACTTGATCTGGGGTATAAAAAAGAATTTGTAAAAGCATTCCGTGGCTCGGATGGTGTTTTCATGATGACGCCAAGCATTATCCCACCGGCCACCCATGAGATGGAGTTGGGCAAGCAGTTGGCGGATGCGGTAATTGAAGCAGGAGTACGGCATGTTATCTTCAGCAGTTTGGAAAATGTTGATATAATTACGGAAGGAAAAAAGTTTGCTCCTCATTTTACAGACAAGGCCAAAATCGAAGAATATATTCGTATGCTACCCATCACAAGCTCGTTTATTTACATGGCTTTTTTTTACACTAATCTGATTGAATTTTATCCGCCTAAAATGAAAGGCGATACGCTTGTATTTCCGATTTATTTACCAAATGACTTCCGTGCGCCATTTGTTGACCCTCTTACTGCCACAGGCCCTGCTGTTTTGGAGATTTTTTCGAATCCAAGCCAGTATGCGGGTAAGGTCTTGCCTGTTATCGGTGATATTATCTCACCCCAGGAGATGGTCGATACCTTCATCAGGGTCACAGGTAAGAAGGCTACATACAGTTCTGCATTCACGCGGGAGGAATTGCTTCATCATTTCCCGGAATTTAGTTCAAACGAGATTTTGGTGCGTGAGATTTTGGGGATGGCAGAGTATGCTGTTGAATATGGATATTTCAGAAAAGATCGCGACCTGCTGTGGAACCGACAAATAAACCCGAACACCCTAAGTTGGGAACAATTTCTGCGCACCACTGGTTGGAAAGGGCAAAAACTTTCCTATTGAATTTAGACCTATTTTATGAAAGATATATTGAAAATCAAGGGATTTTAGGTGATTCTAAAGCATTTTAGTTGCTTTTATCGGCTCATTCCGATAGCATATTAAATCAACGAACAAATTGATTATCTTTGATTTGTATTATTCAATGGTTTTTTAATCAGGTGATATGCAGGATCTTGAAATTATAACGGATAAGATAAATGCTTTACGGCGATTGTCGGAAAAGGATGGAATATACCTGGACGATCTCCGGGAGGAGTTCAGACAGGATTTGCAAAGTTTTATTGTAGGAGAGACCCTAACAATACGAAAAGGGCAATTATTCATTGGAAAGAATTTATATAAACAATGGCTTTATAAGATCGGGACCAAGGGGTTTGACTATGAAATAGACTTCAAGTAATGAAAATCTTCGAGAACTTAAAGACAATAAATACATTAAAGAATAAGGTTGATGAGCTGATGGCTCAAAAAAATTGGGATGATGCCTTTTTGGAAAAAGTGAAGGTCGAATTTACCTACAATACAAATAAGATTGAGGGGAATACAATTACCTACGGGCAAACGGTTAAACTACTACAAGAGTTAGTTACTCCAAAGCATGCCTCGACGGGAGAAGTACTGGATATTGTTAATCACCAGAAAGTATTGAATACTGTATTCAGGAATTATCATTTAAAGGATATTTCAGAAGAAAACATTAAAGAGCTTCATGGAGTGCTCATGAAAAACATTGAGCAATGGAGCGATGATGGGTTATACAGCCCGGGGCAGTATAAAACTTTTGAGAATGTGACCATGAGATCAACTGGCAAAATATATACCTATATGCAGCCAGCGGATGTTCCCCATGCTATGGAAGAGTTGGTAAAGGATATTAATAAACGAATCGAAGGTGCGGATATAAACGATCCGGCCAAACATCCCCTAACAATCGCTACTATATTCCACCAGAGATTTTTAAATGAAATACACCCTTTTAGCGACGGGAATGGCCGTATAGGTCGGATTTTCATAAATCTGATTCTTCTCAAAAAAGGATATCCCCCCATTTTTATTAAAGATGTAAATAGAGAAGATTATTTAAAATGCTTTGAAAGAGCAGCTCATGAGCCAGATGCTATGCTTGATTTTATGACAGAAAGATTGATTGAAAGTTTACAAATCAAACTTGATTTTATAAAAAAGCAGAAGGAAAGTTAATTTTTTTCAATAAAGCCAAATACTTGTTTTTCAAGGTTGGTAAAATTTGAATTACTCCACCTGATAGTATAAATTTACCCGTTAGACGAAGCTTAAGAATAATATTTAAAGTCTACTCAAGTGAGCCAAGCAACTGCCATTTCTATACAACTTGCAAGTTGTGAAGCGCTTAAAGTGCCAGGAGACTCACCGAAGCGAAGGAACCTGGCATAGGTCTGAACCAACTAAGTGGAGTTGATCAAAAACAGCCACCACAAATTGCCTATAATCAATTGATTATATAAAATATATTTTATTTTATAAAAACCTCGACCGTTTTAGATCGCCCATACGTCCAAATGATAAATACGATCAAAATGGAGACGTTAAAAAACAAAGTAGCTGTAGTATTCGCAGCATCCGGAGAAATTGCCGGAGAAGTGGCCCGGTCATTCGCAGAACACGGTGCAAAAGTGTATGTTACCGGCCGAAATCTAACCGCCGTAAAAGCCCTTGCTGAAGAGATCAAAGCAGAAGGCGGCCAGGCCGAAGCTGGAAAAGTGGACGCGTTGAACGAGACCGAGATCGAGACCTATTTAGAAAAGGTCGTTGCCGACAACGGAAAATTGGATGTTGTATTCAATGGCATCGGGAGCTACTACAGGGATGCAGGTAGCGGCACGCCCTCTACAATAGTCACTTTCGAGCAATTCCTTAACCCCCTGCAAAAGATCTGCGGTTCGCAGTTTCTTACCTCGAGGGTCGCTGCGAAGCATATGATCCAATCCGGGTCCGAAGGAACCATTTTACTATTCAATGCATCTATGTCGAGGACCAAGACCCCTAATATGGCTGGGTTCGGGTCCGCCTGTGCGGCTATTGAAGGATTGACGAGGGTACTGGCTGCCGAATTTGGCAAGCATGGGATCAAGGTGACCTGCATTTGCTCCAGCGCCATTTACGAGTCACATAAGATCTCAGAAATGATCAGTGATTTTTCCCAACACTTAGGGATTTCCACGGAAGAAATGACTGCGCAATACAAAAAATTTGATATCCTGAAATCAGGGATCACCTTGAAACAAGTAGCTGAGACGGCTGCTTTCCTGGCATCTGATAACGGGGTAGTGTTCAACAGTCATATTGTTGATGTCGATTGCGGGAAACTTAACTTATTGTAATATATTTCACTAAATTAAATAAATGGAAAGAGAAGAAATCCTTAAAAAAGCGTTAGCCGGCGATATCAATTCGTTTCAAAGATTGTTTGCTGAATTTCAAGACCAATTGAGATCATACCTCTATCGCCTGCTCACCGATCGGAATGATGTGCAGGACCTGACACATGACACTTTCATCAGGGCGTTTGACAAAATATCCACCTTCAACCAGGACTCTTCCCTCAAGACCTGGGTATTCAGAATAGCCACCAACCTGGCCTATGATCACCTGAGGAAATTAAAGAGATGGCCGGCCGGCGCCCAGGATCAGGGAGCGATCTTGGCTATCGGTACAGAAGAGATCGGACAGGCCTTCCGGGTTGTTCACCAGACTTCCAACGCCGGGGCCTACGAAATGAAGGAACATATCGATTTTTGTTTCACCTGTATTTCGAAGACTTTACCCATCGAAAACCAGGTAGCGCTGATTTTAAAAGACGTTTATGATTTCCCCGTCAAAGAGATCTGTCTCATTCTTGATAAAACGGAAGGAATAGTAAAACATCTCCTGATTCACGCCAGGGATACCATGACCAGTATTTTTGACAACAGGTGCGCCTTGGTAAACAAAAACGGCACCTGCGACCAATGCAGCCAGCTGAATGGAATTTTTAATCCCAAACAGGACCAACAAGAGCAGCGGATGAAACTGGAATTAGTAAAAGGATCGACAAAATTTGACCGGGCGGAGCTTTTTAAAATGAGAACCACCCTTGTAAAAGCCATTGATCCATTGCAAAGTTCGGGAACCGACTTGCATGATATTATTTTTAGGTGCACCAAGACGGCAATCGGTGAAATAAGTGATTTTTTTGAATTGCCCCAATAACAATAATCAGAACAATATTATTAACAGATTTACTCAATTAAAAAAATACAGTATGAAAAAGATTATCTTCTCCGTATTTATTTGTTCCCTTTTTTTTCACCAACGGATTTTTGCACAGGAATTAAAATCTGAATTTTTATTTGATTTGGAGATCGATGTCAATCTACCACAGGTAGTTGGACCTGTATTGAAGGGAACCCGACTAATTTTCCCATTCAAGGCTGGCTTTGTAAAAAGTGATAAAATTAACGGTAAAACATTAGCAGGTGGCGGAGACTGGGGGCTTGTTGTTGATTCCACAACTTTTAGAGTAGACGTTCGTGCCACTATTGAAACAGATGACGGCGCTCTAATATATATGACCTATTCCGGATATAACCACGCGAATGCAAAAAACTTTGCTATGATAAGTGCTGGTAAAGGTGGTGAGCTTTCCCCTTCTGACTATTATTTCAGGACAAGTGTATCATTTGAAACTAGCTCTTCCAAGTATGCCTGGCTTAATCAAACAGTTGCTATAGGTGTAGGTCGTTTCCCAGCTCCTGGCAAAGTCGCTTACCGGATTTATGCAATTAAGTAAATTCCTCAGGACCGAAATTGTAGCTAACGGTTATGAATTAAATGTATAGAATATTTCCCGGCTTTTGTATCTTAGATGGATTGTGTTTAAAATTTATTATATATGAAACTAACACCGTTTAAGCGGAAGGCAGGACAGCTATATCTTATACTCGTTCCTTTTTTAACCATCATTTTAGCTTTTGTAACAGGACACATCAGTTATAAAATATATTTACCGATCTGGATCATCAATGTGTTGTTAATGATAATTGCTGCATGGGTTCTCGGTGCCCACGTTGTCAGAAAGCCGGATGTAGAAAAGAAACATATTGCCATTATTGCCTTATTTCTGATTATTCCCTGGATGTTTATGTCCATTTTTTTTGGCATGGGACCACCACCCGAGACAGCCAAAGAATGGGTAGCAACTGCTACTGAACAACAAGCAAGATTTTCGATACTGATTTTTAGCGGAATATTAATAGCTCTTGGGCTCGCCATATTAAGAGACAAATTAAAAACAGCTGGTGAAAATTTTTATTCACAACTTGGTATTGCTTCCATCCTGATCGCCATTCCTATTTTCCTTCTTGCTATGGCTTTCTGGCACAGCTTTGCGCTGGAAGCATTCAGAGCCCAGGTGGCATCACCTTCAGACAAGATGCCTGAATGGTTCAAGCCGGTTCTAAGGCAAATTTGGGTATTAACCATGGTTGAAGTTATGCTTACTTATTTGGCAACGGCTGCTTTTGCAGCTTCACTGAGATCTCTCGGCTGGCTTAATAAAACCCCTTCCGGTATTTATATTATACTAAGTGTATTGTCAATTCTATGTATCGTATTATATCCCATTTATCCTGCATCGGTTACTTCTGCCGGTTTTCCGTATTATCCGTTCATGATTCCTGCTATAGCATTTCTTATGCTTTACTTTATAGGTATTAATTTATTGCGGCGGGTAGGGAATAAAACAGCCTGAAATGGAGAGATTTTGTCAGATAGGTTTTGTTGATTGAAATCATCGGTTTTCGGCAAGGCTGGGGATAGCTTTGCTGAAAATTTGAATTTATGGAAGGATCAACAAGAATGCAAGAACTGACCATGCGGGCCATTTCCTTGAATCAAGGAGAGACGCGCACGGCCCTAGCCTCGGCTGACAGTTACATCCCCGGCTGGGACTTCGCAGGCATAGTGACGAAAGCGGCTGTGGATGGCAGTACGCCAAAAGAAGGCACCCGGGTTTTTGGCTTCGTGTCCCGGGGCTCGTGGGCTGAGTATCTTGTAGCCCCAGGCTGGCTGATGGCAGAAATTCCGAAGGAAATTAGTAGTGTACAAGCTGCCGCCCTACCGATCGCCGGAGCCACCGCTTTAACCGCCCTGGAGATGGCCGGTCCTCTATCCGGTCGTCGTGTACTGGTAACGGGAGCGGCCGGAGGAGTAGGTCGTTTTGCCTGTCAGCTTGCTGCTTTGGGCGATGCCAGGGTATTTGCGATAAGCCTGCGGCCGGAATTGCTCCGGCAATTACAAGATGATCGTGTCGAACCAGCCGGTGTATTTACAACCATAAATGAAGCCAAAGCGTTAGGAGAATATGACGTAATTCTGGATTCTATAGGCGGCGAAACATTGGCCATGGCTCTTGCCGCACTCGCCCGCGACGGTATCTGTATCAACTTTGGCAACTCTTCCCGTCAACCGACGACTTTCGATGTCCGGGCCGGAACCTGGCCCTACCACAGCATCAAATGTATCTGGATGGGGCGCGGGACTCTTACTTCTAATTGTACTCCTTTACTGAACCACCTTGCGGATCTGGTAAAGCAGGGGCATCTTCATGTACCTATCGACACTGAATTACCTTGGACCAGCATTGTAGAAGCGGCCGAACGGCTTATAGAACAGCGTGTAAATGGTAAAATCATACTGAAGGTGATGGAGTAAAATCTACTAATTCATATGATTTTTATTTTGATAGCCAAATTTGCCATAAAACCTTCGAGTGGCGCAAATATTTCCCGGAAGTCAGGATTGGAGACCGGGGGAATGACAACCGGGCCGAATCTCGTCTGCCGGGTATCCGTCAGGTCTTCAAAATTTAATACCAGAGTGATCCATTTAAAGCTTTTCTCAATTAATAGGCCCGTTACCCAGTAATCCCTGGTTTTGGTACCATCGTACAGGTATTGTGTTCCTGTATAAAATGCTTCGAGTGCTATCCGGTAATCATTTTCCTTTTCCTTACTGAGGTCAAAGACGACCTTTTCGCGGGGAGCCAGGGCAATATGAGGAAGGGCCGGATCGCTTGTACGGGCGTCTATATAAGTAAAGCCTGCAAACAAGGACCAATCGTCTTGTCTTAGCCTGATGCTGGTTTCAAACCCCTTGGTAGTATATGGTTTTTGTGCATTGATGAAATAAAAATAGAAGGGGCCTCCGGTTGTTGCGGCCAAGGAATCAAGCACCAGGGGATTGTTAATCCGGGTATAGAAAAAAGAATGATCAAACACCAGCCTGGTATCCTCTTCGAGTATTCCGGTGTAGTTAAGGTTGAGATTTACGCCTGCTGAGCGTTCAGCTTTGACGGTATTTGAGATGGGCAATATATTCCTGTAGGCAGTTTCCTCCGTTTGGGCGTCAAAAATGGTGGCGGATTTATAACCCATCCCTCCCCCTGTCCGAAAGCTCCAATGGTCATTGGCCTTGTATAACAGGGACAGCCTGGGAAGCAGAAAGTTGCCGAACCGGTTCTGGTAATCATTCCTTATGCCCATTTCCAGGGTGAAATGTTTGTTTAGTTTCCAGTCATCCTGAATAAAAATACCGCTTGTTATAAAATTGTAATCCCGAATCAGGCTATCGGTCTGTTTGTTTTCTATGAACCTGTCGCTCGTAAAATTGATCCCCGCCACGGTTGTATGCTGATCCCATTTGTGCAGGTAGCTGATTTCACTGAAGGTGGTCGTTTGTTTTCCCGAAAATGTATAGTCCATGATCCCAATATCCCGGTTAAATAAGGAGGTGCTGTTTCGTGCGGTCAATACGCTTCCGCCGGCTAGTTTTTGTTCGTATTCCAACTGGTAGTAATATCGGTTGCTTTTATTTTTCTCCATATAAGGATGAACTGCAGTCGGCCCGTGTTCTACTGCCTGCAGGTCTCCCCCGGTTCTGTCATCATAGGTGGAATTGAGGGCCAGACTGACTGAAACGCTATCGGATGGGTACCAGAATAGCTTCGGATTGACCGTAAAAGCTGTCAGTCGCGGGAGCACTGTAAAACCGTTATTATGAATATCAACCGGGACCTGGTGGGTGAAGGAGTTAAGGAGTGTCGCTCCCCAGCGCTTGTTCCTGGAGGCATAGAAACTACCCATATCTGTTCCGCCCCTGTTGGTTTGGTTCGCCAGGAAATTCCATTCAGGCTTGAACCCTGGCTTTTTAGAAATGAAATTGATGATGCCTGCAATCGCATCCCCGCCATACAGAGTAGATGAGCTGCCTTTGATCAGCTCTACCTGCCGAAGGTCGAGGGGTGGAATTTGCATAATGCTCAGGCCATTGCTAAAACCGCTGTACATAGGGAAGCCGTCTTTCAGCAATTGCGTGTATTTTCCATCCAATCCCAGGATACGGATCTGGACATTACCGGAAGAAGCAGATGTTTGTTGCGTTTGTATGCCGGATGCCTCACTTAGCAGCATGGCTACGTTGGATGGGTGCATAGAAGTCTCTTCTTCCATGTCTTCCGTACCCAATACTTCCACCCTTACCGGTAAATCTTTGATTCGGCTATTGGTACGGGTCGAGCTAACGATAACGTCCTGAAGTAAGGCAGGGGCAGGTTCCAGAGTGATTTCGAGGGTTTCCCTGCCTTCGATTGGCCAATCGAGCTGCACTACTTTTTGCTCATATCCGGAACAGGAGATGATGAAATTATACTTTCCTTTCAACAGGATCGGTACAATGACAGCACCAGCACTATCGCTCAATACCCCTTTGGTCAATCCTTTATCCGGCCCTTTAATAATGGCTGAGGCTCCCGAAATGGGTAAGTGTGTTGATTCATCCTTTATATATATAGTAAAATGGTATTGAGCTACCGCCATTTTGCAGAATAGAAGTAATAATCCAATGATACCTTTCATTTTTCTGGCTGATTTTATCGGTTGATTAAGGAACTTATATGTTGTTGCAATAAGAGGCTGGGTAAGATACTTTGCGGAGGATCAGCTATTATATGCGCAATTTTCGAAGGAGAAGATACCTTTTTGCATGTAAACCTGATAAAGAGAACAGGGGCCGAAGGACAGGTTTGAAGGTTGAAGCCTCAGTATTAGTGGCAAGATTTGAAAAATAGAGGGACGAGCAGTACAGCTTTGTACAGGAATATTCTTCGGGCCGGGCAGTATGTGTTTCCAGCTCTTCCTGTGGAGGAGTATTACCTGCAATAGTGGCTGATGTGCTGCTGGAACCAATCGCCTCGTAACCAGTGCCTGACCATTCAAAAGTGGACAGGATAAAAAGCCCCCATGCTATTGTCAGCACCCCCCATTTTAAGTAAGGCTGGCCAAAAACCCAGTACTTTTTAAAGAGCGCCTGATATTTTGGGCCAATTATCTGATAATTAATTTTCCTTAGCCGGGATGCTTCGTCAAGATGTCCCGCAAAGGTGATTCCCCGATCAGTAAATGCCACAAAAAACTGAAATAGGCTGAATAGAATATTTCCCTTGCGATGCTTGTTGGGAAAGATGATCTTTCGCAGAAATCGAAATACCATTATTCCGGTGTCCACGAACAAGCTGTAAATGATTTGAAAGTATAAAATAATTAGACGCATGGATTATACAGACACAAATATACCATTATTTATCGTCGAACTTTCCAATATGGTATGTGAACATCATTGGCCATCTCTGAAAAGACCTCCCATTATGGGAAAGGGTGCTGGAATATTGGCATCCGCTCACCGGATCATGTGAATTGCTCAATCCACTAACCCGGCTGTACGGAAAAGCGCAATTTTGCGTTCCCGCGCGATAAAAGATACCCGGCGGTTTTTTCCAGAAACAACAATGTAACCTTTTATGAAATTTTTTACCTTCGTCCTATCGCTGGCCGTGTTTGCGAGCACTTCATCCTTCGCCCAGTGGCTGGACACTTCCAACAAATTCAATGACAGCCTGCATATGCCGGTGAGTGTAGCACCAGGTAATCAGGCACGTCCGATCATCGTCAAAGGCGAAGACGGTGGGTATTTCCTGGTCTGGGAGGATGAGCGTGATCAGACTCCCACCAAGCGGGATATCTATGCCCAGAAATACGACAAGGATGGCCACCGGCTCTGGGCTGTCGACGGTGTGCCGGTAGCCTCCAGTGCGAATGACGAATTCTGGCAGACCGAGTCGTTTGGTAATTACCGCAGATTTAGCCTTGCCGCGCCGGACGGATCGGGAGGGCTCTATGTTTGTTGGAACTATCTTCTGCAGACGGGTTCATCCAATGCTTTTGGCGTGGCGGCCCAGCACCTGCATGCCGACGGATCAAGGGTATTCGGCGATGCAGGAACGATCCTGGCCGCACCCAGCCACGGTGCACAGTATGCCAATCCTCAAATGGTGCCCGATAGCAGGAATGGCTTTTTTATCGCCTACATGGGTTTCGGTAGTAGTACTAGCGGCAACGGTGTCGATCTGTTTGTCTACTGTTATAAGGACGAAGGCGGCACGCTGAAGTCGTATGGCGGCGGTCAGATGAACCAATACGGCAAGGAGGTGGAGTCGAACGGCCCCTGCGGTCCCCAATATTCGGTGAGTTACGATTATAATGCCAGCGTGCAGTCATTCATGTTGTATCCCGATCAGCAGGGCGGCTGTAACGTCGTGATGGCCCTAGGTATCGGCCCCAACCAGATGAGTATGGGTTATAACCGGCTTGCCCGTGTGAAAAAGGACTGTCATACGACGGTGCTGAAAAGAGCGGGTGGTGCGGACCCAGCGACGACGACAATCATGGAAAAGGATTATAAAAAAGACAGTGTCGTCCGAATCTATAATTTCACGACCTACTCCTATTCCATATCCTGTCATCCTGCTAATAATCCGAATGTTACGGACGTCGTCACCATCACAAAGGTCGAGAACGATGGAAACGGTTTTATAGCCTACAACATCGATAACCCGAAATATTATGTCGGCCTGCCGCAGGGGGTGATCCTGCAAACGGGCGGGAACATCAATGCGGAACTGCTGTCCTCTTTGGAACAAGGGCTGGACAGTAAAGGTGCACGTACCAACTATCACCTGCATGGCTATTACCGTCTCAATGAAATTTACGACAGCATTCCATATGAGTTGTGCAGTGACCTGGATCATCCTTACCAGGCTTACCGGCCTATTCTGCCGGATAATGCTATTCCAGCCGATACCCTGATCGCCGGGCCTGACAGCCTGATCTCCCATACCATCGACATGGGCCCCGAGAATTATACGATGGTGGGATCGGGCAATAAAGTATGGGTAACTACCCGGGGAGCAGATGCGGGTACTGAAAGCGTGTATCTGCAGGAGTTGAAGCTTATCCCCGCCGGCACGAAGAAATATACGTTCGCCATCAATACAACCGACAAGATGGGGCTAAAGATCGGACAGCAGATTTACACCGGAAGTACCCCAACAAATGTAGTTTATAATACCCCTGCCATCGCTACCGACAGCAACGGGCATGCGCTATTCTATGTAATGGAGACGAATCGTTTTGCCCGGGTGAGCCCGATCGGGGACGGGGGCATTCTCAGCTGGGGTGCGATGGGTAAACCTATCAGCAACGGCTATTGGGCCGGTGAGCTTAGTTGCAACAATCCCATGGCCGTGCTCAGCTATGACGGAAAAGGACTGGTGGCCTGGGACAACAACCGCCAGGTAGCTGCTGCTTCGTCGGAGAATATCTGGATGGAACGTATATCGGATGTCTTTACGCCGGCCTACCAGCCGCCGCTGAAAACGCTCGAGCTACTCACCACCACCGGCTATGAAAGCGCAGCCACCTATCTTACGGGCAACACGAATGTCTGGACTACTATAGACGGACTCGTCTTTAAAAGCGCGGGTTTCAACACTGCCACACCGCTGGTGTCGATCAAAGACAACTATCCGCTGGGTTTCGTGCATGTAAAAACATACGATAACAACCTGGCGGTGCGATTCACCAATGGCATACCCTATCTCAACCGCAACTTTACGATCACGGTGGATAATAATCCCAATGGAAGCGGTAATATCCCCATGCGCTTTTATATCCCGCAGGCGCAGTTCGATGCTCTGAAGGCGGCTGATCCGGGCATCTCCGGTCCCGGTGACCTTGGCCTGATCGAACAGCCGAATGCTACCGGCAATCTTCCATTTGCTTATGCCCCGGCGGCAGGGGAACAACCGCTTTCGATCACCGGATGGGGCGCCATCGACGGGGGATATTATATCGAGTTTATTGCCAAAGGCTTCAGCAATTTCTTTATCACCAAGGGGGTGGTGCCGCTGCCGCTGAAATGGCTGGATGTACAGGGGAAACTTACTGCGCCCACTACGGCGGCGATCGCCTGGACGGTGACGGAAGAAAAGGATGTAAAAGGGTATACCGTCCAATACAGTTCGAATGGGGTAAGTTTTGACGATGGATGTACGATGGGGTCTACCAATAGCGGAGTAACGACCTCTTATAGCTGTACTGTGCCTCTGCCTGCCGCCGGTACTTATTCTTTCCGTGTCAAACAGGAGGATATCGATGGGAAATTCAGCTTTAGCAAGATCGTCGTGCTGACGTCGACTGCACCGGCTGTCTTCTCCGTGAGCCCGAACCCGACCAGTTCGGCAGCGGTATTAAGAATATCCGGTGGAGCAGCGGTAAAGAAGCTGGTGCTGGTGAGCATCGACGGAAAAGCCGTTTGGCAAGCTACAGGCGTGTTCAGCGGGGCGGTGACGATACCGATGGAGCAGCTGCCTGCGGGAGTTTATCATCTGCAGGTGATGGGGAACAACAATGTACGCGTACTGAAGATCATTAAAAAATAAAATAAGAAAGCCAGCAACGACGAGCGTTTGCTGGCTTTCTTATTTTTAATTGTCTGACTTGACTAATGTCAGCGTAGAGAGAAGGATTACCTCCGCCCGCTGTATTATTTTAATTACAAACGCATCCGGGAATTTTTGGACACTTTGCATTTTTATGGCACTCTTTTGTGCTGTAACAGTCTGCTTTTACACAGAATGCGGATACCTTAGTAACCCTTTTTGGTGCGGGCTTGTTATCATTAGCAAACACAGAAACATTTGACATAATAAACGTGGCGAATAAGCCTAAAAATATATTTTTCATTTTTTTTAAGTTTGAATTTTTGAAATCTGTTACGTAATGATCTAATTAAATCCTATAATTTCGGAGGGTGCCAGCAAGGGGAATTATATCCTTTAATAAATGATTGAATTAGTTGATTGGGGTAATTATTCTTTCTTAATTCAATAAGTTTTATAATGTTCAATGGGAAAAGAAATATAATAACAACAGGAACAATAAACAAAAGGGTTGCATGTATTTGAATTGTCTTTCTGCTTTTGTTTAGTTTCCTTATCACATTTTTCATTTGCGCAGCACTGTCCTGCCTTATTGGCAAATACGGGTCGTACAGTCAGAAAGACAAAAAATGTCAATAATATAGACGCAATAATTTTCATTAATGTCATAAATGTACTTAAAAACGCAGCGGTTTGCTATAAGGAACACTCAAAATGGTGTTAAAATTAGTCATGAAATGAATTATCCTATCGGAAGAAGCAGGGCTTTACTCAAGATCTACGTTCATCCAGTAATCCGGGCTAACAGTGAAATTTTATAAACAGTTGCAATAACAGGCTTGTATGCTAATTGCGGGATTTTGTATCTAAAACGAGAAATGTTAATTATGTGGCGGATAATTGGCCTGTGTAGAGAGAGGGATTACTTTCAGGTCTTTTCGGATCTGATTTGTGCAAGGGTGGGGCTTTATGGACATGTATTGCCGGATTTTTATAAGGCTAGCTTTTTCGATACAGTAATGCCCGGCTGAGAAAGGATAATTGCATAAACGCCGTGGGCAAAATTTCCAGGAATAGTTATTGATGACCTTATTGTAAACTCGCCTTTCCAAACTACCTGCCCCGTCAAGGCAATTAGCCGAGCGCTTATTGGTATGTGTGCGGAAAAATCATTTATAGAAAGGAGGGCTGACTGCATCCCGTTTTCTGTAGGAAAATGTAAAAAGATTGTTTTCTGGGTATTATCGAACTTGACAGTCCGGATACCGGAGTAGCTGGATTTTCCATCAAGGTCGAGCTGGCGAAGCCGGTATAAATTAGTACCTGTAGCTGGGGATAGGTCTATGAAGGTGTAATTTTGTGTTGTATTGGATGTGCCGGAGCCTTTGACTTTTCCAATCTTGCTAAAATCTATTCCTGTTAAGGATCGCTGAATTTCAAAAAAATCATTGTTCTGCTCTGACGCTGTGGTCCAGTTCAATTGGACTTTTTCACCCTTCTCCATTGCAGTAAAACTTGATAATGTAATCGGCAGCACATTAAAAGTAAAACAAGTTGAGGGATTTGTAACCGTTCCCGGGGGGGCGTTGTATTCAATGTTGTTGATAGAAATGGCGGAAGGCCCTCCTGTAAAGCTTGCCCAAGCTACCCGGATCTGGAAAGCGTCAGGAAAGGGGACAGGGTTTCCTCCATTTTGTATAACTGCATAGTCATGCGCGGCTATCACCTGGTTGGCCATGGTGGGATTGCTGAGATCAAGTGTAAAGGTTATATTATTCCCTGCTCCTGCAACAAGCGTGGAGTCATAGAGCACATCTGCCTGAGAGGCCGATACTGGCATTGTAGAGATATCACAGGCTGCATCAATGACCCTGTATAGCCCCAGGCGAATGGATAGCTGCCCGAAGGCGGGCTGATTGACTATATGAAGAGAGATCTTTCCTCCCTGACTGATATTCAACGGCAACAAGTCATGAACTGTTACGAAGGTTATGGAAGTATCTGCCTGGAACATCATGCCTGTTTCGAAATTCCCGTGGACGGGATCGTTCTGCCCCAATATTGTTATAGCGGTTCCATTTGAGGATACATTGCCTGTCCCTGTGTTGTCATCAATTTTCTTCCAGTGTAGTGTATTGCTGCCATTGTCAAAAAAATAAATAAACTGAGCAGATAGGTTAAGGCGGGTAAAGAGAAAAAGAATAACGCATCCAAGCTGTCTAAGCACCTTTTTCATAATCAAGTTTTGTGGATATTTATAGAAACTTACTATATCCTGTTATTTAAACAGTCAAAGGATCAAAAAAATGGCAGGTTGGATATTAAGAAAGGTCGTAAAGCTACAATCAGAGCAGAAAAATCTTCGGTTAAACTCATCCGACAGAGAAGTATTTAAGGTGTGATTAACTAAAGATAATGTATTTTTTGTATATCAACATTAATTTACCGATAGAAATTGACGGCTGGTACCGACCTCAGCCGATAGTGAAGAAATTTCAATTGTTGCTATTCCCTGGCGGGATACAAAACTGTTTTATAAGGCGGTCTTCGGGTTTTGTACCGGCATCATATGGCCAGACCCTTGACCGCCTTAAATTAGATAGCCTGTTTAATACGTTGCAGGAAAACAACCTGGCGAAGGGTAGCATCGCCATTTCCAGGAATTGAAAATTGATCTTTCAGAAAATATTTGGTAGCCCATTGCCATCATTTTCCGGACACCTTTATTATTTTCTGCGTAAAGAATCCTGTAGACGTATGTATCACCAGCACATATACTCCATCATGCAGGAAGGAGATGTCCACTGTCACCGCTCTTTGTGCATTCATGTGCAGAGAGCGGATTGTCTGTCCGTTCAGGCTCATGATCTCCATTGAAGTAATCGATGCATCCGCGGATGTTACGTTTATCGTATTGGCTGATGGATTTGGATAGACAGTGATGTTCGTCATGTTCGTCATTTCCTTCATGCCGACTGCTGATTTCACCATCGACGCGGCTGCAGCTACTGCTCCCGCAGCACCATATACCTCCATCTCATAAATGGAATATCCGGCAAATGTTCCTCTCCGCGTTCCGTACATCCGCACATAACGACCTGTTCCGCTAACGGCAAGCACATTGGAATAGAACGTATTTCCGGTTACCGTTCTGATAGTCCTCCAGGTCAGGGCGTCATTGGATACCTGTATCTGGAAGTCGGCCCCCAGGGAAGCTTCCCAATCCAGCACGACACTGGAAATAGCATAGGCATTGCCGAGATCGACATAGATCCAGGAAGGATCCCTCGAGGTACTTGCCCAACGGGTATTGCCTAAGCCATCCAGGGCGGCCGCAGGGACCAGGATATTATCCTCATTGCCGGAGGAGAAACCGGGGCGGTTAAGAGCCAGATTGACCGGCTGGCCTGGAACGACCGTTCCATTGATCGTCATTTCGTAAATGGAATACCCTAGACTGGTTCCCCGCAGGAGACCTAGCATACGTACGAAACGGCCGGTACCATTTACCGGTAAGGTATTTATCAGAGCGGTATTACCGGTCATCGTATAGATGGTATTCCAGTTCACGGCATCGTTCGATACCTGGATCTGGTAATTCTTACCATATTCGCTGGCCCAGTTGATGCTCACCTGGCAAATCGTGTATTGTTTACCAAGATCAACATAGATCCAGGCATTGTCCGAACCCTGACGGCTGGCCCAGCGGGTTGTTAATTTTCCATCGAAGGCCTGGAACTCATAAATCGATTTATTCGTACTGAGATTTCCTGAACTGGCCGCCGGCCGGTTTAGGGCAATGTTGGTAACCGGGCAATTTCCCGGTAAACCGGTATTTACAGTCGTATCGGCACTGAAAATAATAGGCACCTGGCTGAAACGCGAAGTCGACAGCCTGGTGTTATCATGTGAAGTCGCTGCCAATCCTGCGTAGCAGGAGACGCCTGCCCCGAAGCCCAGATCGACCGTCGCACCTATCTGTTTCCAGGTAACGCTGTCCGGGGAGATATACCCGGAATACCGCGTACCGGCTTTTATCAGCTTGACATAATACGGCAATGCATACCCGGTAATATTGATATTGTTGCTGGGCCCGGCGCTCGTACTCCGGTACTGGAAGGTTATCCCGTTGCCGCTGGTATAGGCGATAAAGGCATTTCTCGCCCCGGAGTCTGTGGATTCCCGGAACATCACGCCTGCCTTGTTAAAAACATTCACCTTGTCCAGGCTATCCACTCTGGCAGTCACCTGTCCGTCGTTACTAAAGGTCTTATACGCAAAATGGAACTGATCCCTATTATTCCAGATATCGGATCCCGAAGCCTGGATCTTCCAAGTATTATTATTATAACAGGCCTGACCGGCGAGTCCCACCGCCCCGATATCCAGTTGGGACCAGCGGGTAGGCAGTATACCGCAGCTATTATCACAGGCACCGGTGCTAAAAGCCACTGTCTGTGAAAAATCGCTTTGGGATATGCTGCTGCAGACGGCCTGCACCTTGAATAAATAATCGGTACTGCAAGCAAGGGTGGCTAAGGACAGGCTATTACCGGCAGAAGTGGCAGAAGTGAATCCTGCTGCATTTACCGTTTTATATTGAATAGTATAGGAAGACACGCCAGGTATGGCATTCCAGGAAAGGGTAGCGCTATTAGGTGTTATATTCGATGTTGCGAGACCGGAAGGGGTGGTACAGGTATTGGCCGGCGTTCCATACACCTCAAAACTATACAGGGAATATCCCCAATTAGTGCCCCTTGCCGTGCCCAGCATGCGCACATACCGGCCTGTGCCGGTCAGGAAAATAGAGTTAACAAAAGCAGTATTCCCGGTAATGGTCGTGACTGAATTCCAATGAGCGGTATCGTCGGCGATCTGTATCTGATAATTGCTGGCCAGCGCCGCTTCCCAGGTTAGATTGACCCGACAGATATTGTATCGGGTACCGAGATCGACGTAGATCCATTGGGGATCTTTGCCTTGTAAACTGGCCCAGCGCGTTCCGGCATTGCCGTCGAAGGCATTCGATGGGGGATAGGTCCCGCTTTCCACCGAAGAGGATACGGCAGGTTTGTTCAACGCCAGATCGGTGTTTCCCGAACAGCTACCGCCGTGTGTAGTGGTGTCCGTAATCCCGTAAACGATCAATTGGTTGGAAAAGGTAGCCGCATATACTTTACCGTTAGCGATCACCGGGCAGACGAATTTGGCATAGGTCGGTAAATTGTCTTTTGCATTTTGATTGGAATTCCATAACTCCTTCGTAACATTACTCGCATCGATGGCGCGGAGGATGCCCGGCCGTACGCTTTGATTCGCGTCGCCGTTGGCCGCATGGGAGGCCCATAGAATGCCTGTGCTATCTTTTGTGCCATTCGAGGACACGGACATGAACACGCCGTTATTGGCGGAATTGGGACCCTGAATCCCGCTGGTAATTACATTCGGCGAATCCAGCTTGTTCGTGGTCCGGCTATAAGGGAATGCCTTTAGCGCTGCATTTTCGGACCAGGTATAAATAAATTCTTTGGAGGAATTCTGAAAATAGGCCAGCGAGGAACGCAGGGTCCTTCCTCTTCCCAGCGTTATCGTTTGCAATACGTTGTTCGAACCGGCGTTAAAGCCGCCCATATTATCACGGTTGGCCAGATATAGGGTGCCATCCTTACAACCGGTAAAAACCTGGGTTGTATTGGGGATCAGCAGCATTTCGGTTACGCCGAAATCAAGATCGGAATTTTCCAGTTCCTGGAAATTGGAGGGTGTGAAAAAACTTTTAAGATCCAGGGTGCCGGTAGCCAGGTTAGGCGATAGTTTAAGCATGCTTTCAGATCGCTGGCGGCTATTCCCGTTCGTAGCTACTGAGCCATTTCCTGAACCTAGATATAGATTGCCGTTCTCGTCCACAGCAGGAGCAGCGGCGCTCATCCAAATACCGCCATTATATCCATCGGGGGTATCATTATATACGATTTTCTGCGCCAGGGTTGCCGCATCATAACCGAAAATCCAACCATGATAGGGACCATTATCGCAATGAGAAGCATAGGCGATATACACAATTCCCTGGGAAAGCACCAAACCGGTTCGTTGATTATGCCGGGCAGGGTCGAAAGGCAGGGATCCATTGCTGGAACCTGATCCATTTCCGGGAATGGTAGCGGTGATCTGGATAGGGCTTCCGGATCTTTCCGCCCCAGTGGTAATATCGATTCCATGCAGGAACTGCTGGTAAACGGAGCCATTGGTATTCCTGGTTACGAAATACATGGTTTGGCTAAGGGTGTCGATGACCGGGGAGCCCACGATGCCGATATTGGCCGCTGACCCGTCAGTGTGGGAGAAATCATTGTATCCACCCCCGCAGGCGCCAAGGTTCCGCATATCAAAATTGGTAGGAGGTCTTTGACCGGCAGGAGTATAGTTTTTTTTCCATAGAAAATTGCCGCCATTTGACGAATCGGCATCGAAAGCATATACCGTATTATTGGTGGTGGCGGCGAAAACAACATTTCTTTTCTTGCCCCCGATGCTCAGACCAGATACGACCAGTGGCTGGGCATATAACTGGTCATCGACTGCCTGCGTAAACAGCTTGCCAAAGGAAGCCGCATTGACATTGGTCTTATTAAGCAAGGTTTCCCGATTGTTCCAACCCGTCCCGCGCTGGTCTCCGTGCTGCATCACTACGGAAACATTTTGGGCATGCCCCGCATGGGAGAAGAATGCTATAACTATAACAAAAATGAAAATGGTAAAAAATGGCTTCATAAATGCTAATTAAAGGAATGAATGCACCTGTAATGGGATTATTGCTAATGCAAAAACGTAAACAGTTTACCTGGGATAAGGGATTCTATTAGGTTTATAATATGATATGGATAATCATTTGGACATTTTCCAAAGAGGAATTTATCAACTCAAATAAACAGGGGGGAGATTGGAGTATACAGGATTTTAAACAAAACCCTTTGAAGGATTTGGCCGCAATATACAAAAAATAATAAATATATTAGTGGTTTTGATTTTTTCGGAAAACATTCGAAACTAAAGACCTGGAAGGGAAAATAGCAAGAGCGGAACCTTTTTGGATCCGATTTGGGAAAGGTTGAGAAATTTATTGAAAAGTACAGAAGGGATAGGTCGGATTAGAACTGGTGATGCCCTTATTTCCGACTTATTTCGTATCCCTCTGGTAAAGCACCCAAATTCATCTGATAGTTAATCTGCTTTTACCCCCCCTCCTGGTCTAGCGCTTTCTCAATTAAATAGAAACCTGCGAACAGGGCAGGAAGGTTATTGCTCATGCAATGAATTGATCCATCAAAAGGAAGTGTTGGCGTAATATTCCCGAGACTTATTCCTCGTGGATAGTTAATTTTAAAATTATAAATAATTTCTTCCGTATCGTTGAACAGGCTGAATTTATAGTGTCCATGTGTGCTTAATTTGAATAGCAAAAATTTGCTGTCTGGCTTGAGCTTCTTGAACGAATAGGTCACGCTTCCCATTATCAGTTCATCGGTCGTCCGGAGATAGGGAAGATTGAATTTGCCGATTTTCTCTCCGGATAATCGATTAATGACAGAAACTTTTGGCATCAGCATAAACCTTTTTCGAATCTCCAGTTTGATTTCTTTTTCTTCACAAAAAAACAAGCCTTCTCTTGAATTATAGAAAAATTCTCCTAACGACTTTTCATGATCAAAAACCTTATACTTTGATTGCTCTTTCGAAGAATAAAGCGCGTCAAAAAGCCCTGTAGTTATAATTTGCTTTGAAAAAGTAAATTCCATTTGGTAGCATTTAAGAAAGACAAGGATACAGCAATAGGCAAGATTAACTTGAATTTTAATTTGCAATTATATTCCAGTTCTTCGGTCACTTCCTGGCCAATCTCCAGGCATCCCTGCTTACCCTCCACATCGAGCAGGATTTCTTTACGTTCCAGGTGATCAGGCAATCTCATGCTGCCTTGATGGGTAATGGCCGGGCTGGTAAGGATCGCCTGGTTCCGGGTGTATTCAATCTTTTTAGCCATGATCAGGGAGGTGGCGACCACTTGTTCGGCTCGCAATCCAATTGCAATTTGTGTTGGATCAGTAGCGGCACCTGGAATAAAACGTTCCTGTTTGGCGCCAAAGATCATTTTTTTGAGTTGATCCAACTCATGCAGCAATAGGGTAGTGATGAGTTTTTGCTCCTCAAATAACTGCTTGTAATCGATATGTTCTGCGACGACTGCCATGGGCGTTGAAAATATATTACAATGTAGTCATAGCAGGCATTGGTGAGCGGTTGTTATCAACAATTTAGCCTCGATGTTGATATCTTTTTCGTTTACGAATGTGGCGCAGGGAAATACCCTTTTCCAATCGTTTATGATACAGAGAAAAGCCAACGCCTTCCAATAGCAGCAATTTTACCTGGTTACGGCGACGATTCAGGAAAATGAATACGGCAGCACTTAGAGGTCTTTCTTTAACTCGCTTTGAACGATACCGGATAGACCGTCAAAACTTTTTCGCTTATTGACCGGGTTACGATACAAATAATACCTACAAGAGGCAGATAGGTGTAACACAATTTAAAAGAGAAGTCTTTTCAGATAAGATACGGGTACTGACTCATGAAAGATGATCGGGGGGCCATCTGGTTCACCTGGGGTATACGCGATAAACGAGTTCCTGTATTACGTGGAAGCTTCTGAAATTACCCGTGTTAAAAATAAATTTGCGCAAGTCTAGCCTTGCGCATATATTTGCAAGAAATCACTTGCGCATTATGACACAAACAAGAGACATCTTTCAGGCAATAGCAGATCCAACCCGTAGGCAAATTATAGGTATGCTGGCTCGGAAATCACTCAATGTTAATGCTATTGCCAAGGAGTTTGATATAACCCGACAAGCAGTTTCATTGCATGTCCAATTCCTTAACGATTGTGGTCTTATTGAAGTCAAACAACAAGGCAGGGAAAGATATTGCGAAGCAAAACTCGAAAAATTAAATGAGGTGACTGATTGGGTAAATCAATACCGAAAATATTGGGACAATAAATTTGACTCATTGGAAAGTTATCTGGCTAAAGTTCAAAAAAAGAGGAAATAGAAAAATGGAGAAATACAATACATTCAAACAAGAAGAGAACATTCTTATACATACAAGAATTCTTGATGCTCCAAGGGATTTAGTTTGGGAAATATGGACCACCCCAACACATATAAAAGAATGGTGGGGGCCAAATGGTTTTTCACTAACTGTAAAATCAATGCAGGTAGAGCCAGGAAAAATTTGGGATTCTATTATGCACGGGATGGGACGGGATTTTGATAGCATAGTTGAATATGTTGAAGTGAAAAAGCCTTCCCTGTTATCCTATAAACATTTTGGTGAAAGTGAAGATTATAACTTTACAGTTTCAATATTATTTGCAGAGGTTGAAGGGAAAACATTACTGACAATGAAGTCAATATTTAAGTCAAAAGAAATTATTGAAGAATTAAATAGACGGGTAAATGCCATTGAAGGCGGTAAGCAAACTTTAAATCGACTTGAAAACTATCTTAAACTATTATTAAATGAAAAAGCAAATGGGTAAAATGTTTTTAGCAACGGGGATTGCTTTTGGATTGTTTTTATTTACAGGATTTCGGGGGGTCGAAAAAACTCCTGAAACAATAGAAAACAAAGTTATTCCTAAAGAAAAAAAGGAGCTTTTGAAAAAAATTGTGGGGCGTTGGATAACACAAACGAACATCCATGCACGGAATGGTAAGTCAGCCTCAAAAGTAATTGGTAGTGATATATGGCAATGGTCCCCAGATGGAAATTTTACCCTTCATATCGCTTATGGCATTCATGATAAAAGTGGTTTCGGTGCAATGGAAATTACTGGGTACAACTCAAAAACAGGCGACTTTGATAGTTACAATTTTAATCCGGATGGTAGTTTTGAGATGTTTACCCTTACCATTAATAACAATATTTGGATATGGAACGGTAAAGAAGTGAGGACAACAGGTGTAATGGATGAGGATGGTAAAATCCTAACCGTAAAACATGAAATTACAACTGATGGTAAAACTTATGAATTATTCATGGATGGAGTTCTAACTAAAGGTTCTGATTTTTAAATAACTTTCGGCTCAGGAATAAATAATTTAAAACTAAATATTAAACTAAAAGAAAAATGAGCAAAATTATCTTTGACAGCGGAATATCTCTTGATGGCTTTTTCGCAGGCGATAACAGAAGTCCAAGCAACCCAATGGGGGGCGACAATGCAAGAAGCATTCATAAATGGATGTTTAAACAAAAAGCATTTTGGAAAAATGTCAATATGGAAGGCGGTGAAGAATATGGAGCAGACAGTAAATTGATTGATGATGTGTTTGCAAGAACAGGCTCTTACATTATGGGAAAACGAATGTTTGAAGAAGGCGAAGTCCATTGGAAAGAAAATTTATACAAAACAGATGTTTATGTTCTGACACACGAAAAACGGGAACCCTGGGTTCAAAAGGGGACAACAACTTTTTATTTCATTAATGACGGAATACAAAGTGCATTGGAAAAAGCAAGGCAATCAGCCAAAGGAAAGGACATAAGAATACAAGGTGGTGCGGATACTATTCAACAATTCCTCAATGCAGGACTTATTGACGAATTTTTCATTCACATTGCCCCTCTTTTTTTAGGAAGCGGTATCCGACTATTTGACGGTATTGACAAAAACAAATTTGATATTCAAATTGTCGAAGTAATACCTTCAGACCTGACAACACACCTGAGATACAAATTGACTAAGAAATAAGAACAACTACCGCTAAAGCGAAATTATACAAAAAGCAAAGACTGCCAAGATTGCTTCGCCGGTTGCCTGGTGGGCTACGAGACACTGGCTGAATAACTATCCCTATCGCATTCAGTTGGGCCTTCCCCTATTTATTCTGGCAGGCCTTTGTGGCATACTGATCGGGGTGCTGACCGTCAGTTTCCAGGCTATCAGGGCTGCTCGCGTTAATCCTGTGGAGAGCTTAAGAAAAGAGTAACAGGATGATCAGTTTTTACTCATCTATTGCCTGTGCTGGCCGGGAATGGTCGGACCTCATTATTACTTAAAATTCTAATCGTCAGTGGACTGGATTTAAGGGGAGCTTCCACGTCCCATTTTGTTAAAGATGTATTGAATTTGTAAGTTTGGGGTGTTTTGTTAGATAAAAAATTCATCAAATGAGGTATATTTGATATGCAGTTATAAACGATAATATATACTCGTAACCGCTTGTTTATTGAGCCAAGCCGCTAATGTATGTGTAACTTTAACAGAATGTTTTGCAAGACCAACAGACTACTTTTTGCCAAATTAAGTACTATGAAAATGACATTGGCTAACTATCGAAAATGAAAGAATTAATTGACTACATCTTACAGTTTGGAAACTTAAACCAACAGCAAATTGACTTAATTTTGAAAAAAGCGAGAGAATTAGATCTTCCAAAAGATGCGTATTTCTCCGAAGTAGGAAAAATTGCCCGACAATTCGGCTTTTTGATGAAGGGAGTTATTAGGGTGTATTCCAATGATGATAAAGGTAAGGAGGTTACTAAATATTTCATTGAAGAACGAAGTATTGCTGCGGATTTAAATAGTTTTGACAATAAAATTCCTGCATCTGTTTATTTACAGGCAATAACCGATTGTAAAATCATTGTTTTTTCTAAGCAAGACTGGGAAGAACTTCGTAATACAATAACCGGATTGGACAACAGTGTAAATAAAATTATATCTAAAGTAATGTTTCAAAAGGTAGTAAGATTAAGCGCTTTAGTATCAGAAGATGGTTCCACCAGATATTTGAACTTTTTAGAACTGTACCCGAATCTTGTAAACCGTATTCCACTTTCTTACATAGCATCTTATTTGGGTGTTACACAATCCTCTCTCAGCAGAATAAGAAAAACCATGCGCTAAAGTAATTTTTGCCATTTGGCAAATGATTTCAATTTTAAAGAGTGCAAATTTACCGCACTAATTTAAAAGCAAGTAAAATGAAATCAGTATTAATTACAGGAGCAAACAGAAGTATTGGCTTAGAAACGGCAAAGCAACTTTCAAAAAAAGGATTATTTGTTTACTTAGGAACTCGAAATCTTGAAAAAGGAGAGGCAGTAGTGAAACAATTGTACGAAGACGGATTTAGAAACATCAAAACTATTGAAATTGATGTTACAAATCGGGATACAATTTTAGCTGCACAAAGTCTGGTTGAAAGCGAACAAGGCAAACTGGATATTTTAATAAATAATGCAGGGATAAGTAAAGGATTTCCCGATAGTGCTTTAACAACTCTTATTCAAGATATTCAAGAGGTATTTGATACTAACTTTTTTGGAGCGATTAATGTCACACAAATTTTTTTGGAATTACTCAAAAAGTCTGAAAATCCACGAATATGCAATGTTACCAGCGGTCTTGCATCTTTATCCCTACATGGTGATCCAAATTGGAAATACTATCCTTTTAAAATGGCAAGCTATGTATCCTCAAAAGCAGCGTTAAACGCATATACTGTTCTATTAGCTTATGAACTTAAAGATTTACCTTTCAAAGTAAACGCTGTTGATCCCGGTTATACTGCAACAGATTTCAATCGGTTTAATGGGCCTGGAACAGTAGAAAGTGCAGCAGCTTTTATAATTAAGCATACTATGACGGACAAAAATGCGCCAACTGGAAGATTTTTCAGCAATGACATAAAGGACGAAAGCGAAGAAAGCCCTTGGTGAACCAAAAGCACCACACAACATGGCATTGGCAAAGGAGAAGAAACAGGCACGGTATACCATTCCAGGGTGCAGTGAGCATATTCTTTCCCTACCAAATCGGCAATCTGCTCTCGGCTGTGATCATCTTATTCTGATCAATCAACCTTCTTTTGGTTTTGTAAACTTTCTGCTGTAAGGTCTCCAGGCAGGCATCCAGATATTAGTGCGTAAAATGGAGTAAAGTGGGCTACTACACGAATCACGCTTTTTTATACACCGAAAAGGGGAGTAAAACTGAGGAAGAGTAAAATGCAAAAAGTCAGCAAACGTGCGTAGTTGCTGGCTTTTTGCATTTTAGGTAATCTGACTTAACTAACGCCAACCTAATCCGGGTGCAACATGCTTCAAAATAGAAGACAGCATGTGTACATTGTAGTCAACTCCTAACGTATTGGGTATCGTCAAAAGGAGCGTATCCGCTTCCTGTATGGCTTCGTCCTGAGTCAACTCCCTGATGAGCTGATCGGGTTCTCCTGCATAGCTTTTTCCGAAAATGGCTCGTTTGTCATTTTCAATAATGCCGATTTTATCGACTCTATTGGTTTCCTGCCCAAACAAATATCTGTCTTGATCAGATATCAATGCAAAAATAGACCGGCTCACCGAAACCCTTGGCTCGCGCTGATGTCCTGCTTTTTTCCATGCTTCTTTGTACAACCTGATCTGTTCTGCTTGTTGTACATGGAAAGGCTTGCCGCTTTCGTCGAATTTCAAAGTAGAACTTTGCAAGTGCATTCCGTTTTCGGCGGCCCAAATTGCTGTAGCATTAGAGGCAGCTCCCCACCAAATACGTTCCCGCAATCCCTCGGAGTGGGGTTCCAATCGTAATAAGCCCGGTGGATTAGGAAACATTGGAGAAGGGTTAGGCTGGGCAAATCCAACACCTTTGAGTTTATCCAAAAATTGCAATGCTTTATTGCGTCCCATATCTGCGTCTGTTTCTCCTTCAGCAAGTTCATACTCAAAATAACGCCACCCATCGATTACTTGTTCCGGGGAACCTCTACTGATTCCCAATTGCAATCGCCCACCCGAAATTAGATCAGCGGCTCCGGCGTCTTCCACCATATAGAGGGGATTTTCATAACGCATGTCAATAACACCTGTTCCAATCTCTATGTTGCTTGTTTTGGCGCCGATAGCCGAAAGCAAAGGAAATGGAGACGCTAACTGAGCCGCAAAATGGTGTACCCGAAAATACGCACCATCTAAACCGATTTCTTCGGCAGCAACGGCCAAATCAATGGACTGAAGCAATGTGTCACTCGCCGTACGGGTTTTATAGGCTGGATGATTGGACCAATGTCCGAACGATAAAAATCCTATTTTCTTCATAAATCCCTTTTCGATTCTAAAATAGCCATTACAAAGATAGATATTATATCATCGTCCGGCACCAGGAGAAGATTTATGCAGTCTGGATAGCGTTTCAATATCAGCGAAGGCTTCATGACTGTTTTCGAACCTTTTTGCCTCCGAATTGGATAAGATTGAGGAATTTATAAGACCTCTCCGGAATTGGGTGAAGTATTCGTTACCTTTTTACGCAGCATTTTGCTCCTTGCTTCTTTCCATAAAAAGATCATAATAAACCTGTACACGCATCCAGTATTCCGCTGAGATACCCAGTAGTTTTTCCAGCTTTAAAGCAGTAGATGCGCTAACATGGCGCTTGGCATGTAACAGCTCGCTAAAGTGTCCGGGCTTGATACCCAAATATTCTGCAAAAACGGACTTGGCAATGTTCCGTGCTTCGAGTTCATCCATCAAAATGTCTCCGGGGTGTAAAGCAATATCCGAATGTATTTCTTTACCCTTTAAATTGGTCACTTTAAAATTATTCATGGCACTTATTTACCGAATTTATACTGTTGCCGCCAGTTTTAAGCATACACCAATGCTTTAGAAACCACAGATGCGTGCAAAAACATCTGTGGTGTTAATTTTGTCTTAGCTACTGGTAATGATTTGTCAGGTCATGTACCAAAATTACTTCTGTTAAAAGGATGTGTTCATTTTTATCCAGTGTCAAAATCAGACGGTAGTGATAATCTATCCTTACCGAATAATATCCCTTTAATTTCCCTTTTAAGGCTTCAAAATTTAACCCTTTTTGAGCCTTTATGTCCTGCAGACTTTCTGCCATCTGCATTTTAAGAACTGTTTTCTTAAACTTCGTAATAACCTCACTGTTAAACTGAGGCTTTCCTGGAACCGCTTTACCTTCAAATAACTTTCTCAGGTAGTCATTAGCAATTTGAACTTCCATCCTGTTGTTTTAATAGCTATTCGTAAAATCTTCCTTCTATTTTCCATATTTTCTTGGTATATCTTCATGATATTTACCGAAATTAGGTAAATTTTATGATTTCCCAAAAAAAGGTAATTTTTTAATATGGGCATCAGGCATTTCCATCAACTCCTGGGAAACCAAGGGGCCCAAGCATCCAGTAGTAATCGTTGTACTTCGTAATAAATGATCCAATCTCCAAATGTTTTGTTATCCATGCTTTTTTGCCTGTTTTATGGCATCGCAAAGTTGGATCTTTTAATAATGGATCATGCCCTTGCATGGCTGGGTCTTATCTGCTTCGCAGTACAAATGGGAAGAATCAAGCAATATTCAGCTCAATTCTTCCGATTTCGGCATAATGCGGAGAGAGAGGGATTACAGGCGCTTGTCAAAGACCTCCAGATCATGGCGTAGCCATACACTCCTGATTCCGCCGGCAGATATAAAACCCCCTGCTTACGAAGTTCATTGCAAGCTCTTTACTGGCCAAAGGCTGGAAAATCAAAGGCCATCTTTACAACGGCGGCCTCGATGGAGGGCTCTACCCGGTTCTTTATTATGGGTTTGCTTCGGCTGATTTCCTGCAGAGCTGCTTCGCCACCTGTATCGTACAGTTCTTTGATCCAGTAGAAGCTGTCGCGGCTGTAGCCGATCACTTTGCATGCCTGGGGGACATTCCCTAAATGTTCCGCCAAATGGAGTAATCCTAACTTGCTTTTGATTAACTTAGATGCTAATTTCATAATCAGACAATTTTGGGATTGATTAAAGTGTGGTAACTTAAAGTTAATCCCAATTGTCAGATTACACCGAGTATACAAACAGGAAATGTTTTTGGTTACCTTGATCATCATAAATACTTCCATAATCCGTATTCCAAGAAGAGGTCGATCCGCTTAGCCCTGTTACTGAATAAGAATCCTTAAACTTCAGAATGGTTGTATATGCCGGTTCCACAGTATAGCTAGTAGATTTATCTGAATTAATGATTGTCTTTGGCATGGCTGGAATGAGCTGTTCAATTATTATGCAGAATGTACTATCCCCTACCTTTACTGAAAAAAGCATGCGATGGATCACCCGTGAACGTCCGAAAATTGACAGGCTGGCTTGTCCCTGGCTGATCAAGCGGTTTATTGATCCGGGGGCGGAGATCATCTATGTACCCTATGACCTGGTGCTGTCAAAGGCGGCGGAGCTGGAAGCGACACCTTTTGACGTGCCGAACGTGGAGTATACGCATTACGGAGCGGACTGTACGTTTGATTATTTCGTGAAGAAGCATAAAGTAGATGATCCGGCGGTGCATACGCTGGCAAAGATCGTCCGGGGTGCGGATACCGATCACCATGAACTGGCGGCGCAGTGCGCGGGGTTTTGGGCTATTTCAGCGGGATTGGCCCATAACTATAGTCATGACCAGGACTTGCTGGAACAGGGGATGATCATGTACGATGCATTATATAGCTGGGCGGGTCATTTGCAGGAGGTCCGGCATACGCAACAGCCGTTCGAACACCTTCTTTTAAATGTTTTTCATACCTATTTGCAGAAAAAACCGGGGTCCCGGAAAAAGACACCGGCATGGGTACAGGAGCTAAAGGACCTGATCCAGGACCATATCGACGATAACCTGAGCCTCAAAGAATTGTCAAAAGGGCTGGAAATAAGCCCGTCTTATTTGTCCCGTGAGTTCTCCAAATATTTCGAGGACCTTTCTTTCGGGGAATACATCCGTAAACAGCGCATTGAAAGGGCTAAAGAGTTGATGCAAAACCGGGCTTATTCGCTGACGGAGATCGCCTATCTCACGGGCTTTTCGGATCAAAGCCATTTTACCCGGATTTTCAAGCAACATACCGGGCAGGGGCCGTCGGAGTACAGAAGAAAGTTGACGAAAAGGTAATTTCTATACTAAAGGGTCATTTCTATTCTATTTCAACAGTTTATAAGGGGGTACCATTGCTGGCTAAACTGGAAGTTATCCATGAGCACGTCACCGGTATATACTTTACGGCAATTGGCCTTATATTTCCTGAAGCTGGGTACCACGGGTTTTGGTGGCCCGGTAGCCCTCGTGGGATATATGCACTGTGATCTGGTAGAGGACCGTAAATGGATGACAGAAGAAGAGTATCGGGAGGGGCTGGCTTTGGCGCAGCTGGCTCCCGGGCCACTGGCTGCACAATTAAGTATTTATCTGGGGTTTGTCCACTACCGGTACCTGGGCGCTACACTGGTTGGGATCGCCTTTGTTATTCCGTCTTTTCTGATGGTTGTAGGGCTGGGATTCTGTTACAAGGCATTTGGTGGTATGCTTTGGATGCGCGCTGTTTTTTATGGGGTAGGTGCGGCAGTCATTGGCATTATAGCGATGAGTTCGTATAAACTAACCATCAAATCGGTCAGCAAGATAAATATGGGGTCGATACGCAGTAACGGGATATTATGGCTCCTGTATCTGACCGGTATTGCGGTAACTGTTATTACTCAATCTGAACAAGTGCTATTATTTGTAGGCGCAGGGCTACTGTATATGTTTATTAAATCTCCTCCATCCTGGCTGAGAAGCAGCGGCACGGTCAATAACGTATTCCTGCTTACGGGAACTGGCTTTTGGGAATATGAACCGGGTGTTTTACAGAAAATAGCCATTTTCTTTCTAAAAGCCGGAGCGTTTGTTTTTGGCAGCGGCTTAGCAATTGTCCCTTTTTTACATGGGGGTGTAGTTACCGAATTCCATTGGCTGACAGAGGAACAGTTTATAGACGCGGTGGCAGTGGCTATGATCACTCCGGGTCCGGTCGTCATTACGGTAGGTTTCATCGGATATCTGGTGGCTGGTTTTCCGGGAGCTTCAGTTGCTGCGCTGGCTACTTTTCTGCCTTGTTATCTGTTTGCCGTATTACCCGCCCCGTACTTTAAAAAGATCGCAAAAAATGCCTCAATTAAAGCCTTTGTGGACGGGATAACGGCGACCGTCGTTGGGGCACTGGTAGGATCGGTTATCGTGATCGCTATACGCAATATATATGATCTTTCCACGCTATTGATCGCGTTGGGGAGTTTGTTGGTAATGCTGTATGTAAAGAAATTGAAGGAGCCGAAAATCATACTAATGGCCGCTGCCATTGGGTTGTTGTTAAAACTGCTTATATAATATTAAATACCACCATTTAACATGAAAAATTTAAAAGTCAGTAAAAAAGGATTGTTATTTCTGCTAACCGCGTGTATGGCTACTTTTTCTTTTGCTCAAGTGGATTCTGTAGGATTGGAAAAGGTATTTGGGAAGAAGGGCATGGTTGTAGGAGATGTGTTTCGGATCACGTTTCCCCGCTCGGATCTGAAGGTGAGCATGGGAGATTTTCCCGTGGCTCCGGGGCTGGCGCTTACATCTTGGGTGGCCTTTCACAAGATGGGGGCAGGATCGATGATGATGGGAGACCTGGTAATGCTGGATACGGAAGAGCCGGGGGTAGTGGCCAAATTGGTAGGATTGGGCCTTGGGTTAACGGCCATCCATAACCATTTGGTTGGCGAAAAACCAGCCATTAAATTCCTTCATTTTTCGGGAAATGGCGATGCGATAAAACTGGCCGGGGAAATAAAGGAGGTACTGGCATTGACTGGCACTCTATTGGGAACCCCGGTTGCTGGTGGGGCTGCCGCACCTTCACCAGACTGGTCGGCAGTAGAGGCCGTTTTGGGGATGAAAGGCCGTAAAGCAGGAGCCGTGCTGTCATATGGCTTCCCGCGCAATGAGCGTTTGATGGAGAGCGGTATGGAAATGCCACCGGCGATGGGGATGGCAACAGGTATCAATTTACAAATGGATGGAACCCGTGTCGGGACGACAGGAGATTTTGTTCTGCAGGCAGACGAGGTAAATCCTGTAGTAAAAGAGCTGACTGCAAATGGGATTACGGTTACAGCCATACATAACCACATGCTGTATGACGAGCCTCGTCTTTTCATGCTGCATTTTTGGGGTGTAGGAGACCCGGAGAAGATAGCGATAGGTTTGAAGGCTGCGTTGGATAAAACTAATTCAAAACGCTAAATCCGCTGCCTGGAATTACAGAAAATTGCAACTTCTTGCGGATAATTCCAGTGTGGAGAGAGAGGGATTACCTTCGCCCGCTCCCGATGGACTCGGTGATCTCTTGAGGGGGACTAGAACAAAATGAATGCTCACGGCACTATCGTGCCTGGCATTTTACATTTTGTCCACTTAGGCGAATACGTTCGCCACGTTCCCAAATGCAAAATGCCCCGCATTTTCGGGGCAAGAATTAGTCTGGCGGAGAGAGAGGGATTACCTTCGCCCGCTCCCGCGGGACTCGGTGATCCCAGGATGGGGAGGCTAAATCAAAAAAAATGCATAAGGCACTATCGTGCCTGGCATTTTACATTTGTCCACTTAGGCGAACACGTTCGCCACGTTCCCAAATGCAAAATGCCCACGCTTTCAGCGTGAGCATTCATTTTGATCTGCGGAGAGAGAGGGATATGAACTATCTCCGGAATATTTTGATTGTCAGATAATTAAGATTTTTAAGCCAGACAACTACACGAAATACGCTTTATTCTCCTAGTCTTACTTAGGCTGTTTCCAGTTTCTTAACGTGCAAATATAATACTTATCTGGAGTTCTGTATTGATTTTTCAGGAATTTAAAGTTAACAAATGATTGAGGTATTCAAAGTCATACAATGGATGTTTTAGACTTATTTGAATTTATACGTGAGGGCTCTATCTTAATTCTAATAGAGGTAAAAAACCTCTTTTGTTTCGGAAATTATAATAATGAACTCCTAATGTTCCTGAAATTCACTAATGCACTTTCAAGGTCTTCAATAATTTCATTGATTAGTTGATCGGGATCGGGTAATTTATCTAAATCGATTAAATTATCATCCTTTAGCCAGAAAATGTCAAGATTAGTCTTATCTCTTGCTAGGACCTCCTTGTAAGTGAATTTTCTCCAACGTCCATTCGGGTCAGCTTCATTCCAATTTTCCTTTCGTTTTTTTAAATCCCCATCCATATAACATTTAACAAAATCCTTCAAACTTTCATATTGTAAAGGGTTTTTTCTTGGTGTATGGTGAATATTAGTCCTGTAATCATAATACCATATTTCCTTCGTTGCGGGTCCTCTACGATTCTTACTTATATTAAAAAACAAGACATTTGCTTTAACTCCTTGTGCGTAAAATATACCTGTTGGCAATCTCAAAATGGTATGTAGGTTTACTTCCTCTATCAATTTCTTTCGAATGATTTCTCCAGAACCACCTTCAAACAAAACATTGTCAGGAAGAACAACAGCAGCCCTACCATTTTCTGGATTTAACATTGTTATTATATGCTGCAAGAATGCTAATTGTTTATTCCCGGTTGTTACCCAAAAATCTTTGCGTAAATGGAAGCCTTCTTGTTTTGCTCTTTTTTCATCATTAGTTGCTATGTCGCTACTAGTCTTCCCAAATGGAGGGTTAGCTAACACAATATCCGATTTTTCTTTAAGAGATTCCTTTAAACTATCTGTAATTTCAATATCAGGAGTCTTTTGCAAATCTCCAATTCCGTGCAAAAATAAATTCATTAGGCATAATCTAGCTGTTGCAGGGACTATTTCCCATCCATGAAATGTTTTAAATTTCAAAAAATTGCTTTGCTTAAGCGAAAGCTTTTTGTTATTCGCATGAATGTAATTTAAAGCTCCTAAAAAGAAACCACCGGTACCGCATGAAGGATCCGCTATTGTCTCTTCTGGTTGCGGCCTTATACATTCTACCATGGCCTCAATAACAGGGCGTGGGGTAAAATATTGGCCGGCGCCGCTGCTTTCAGCATTTTTTTGCAATAAAGACTCATAAATCTCCCCTTTAATGTCAACAGATTCATTTATCCAATTTTCTTCATTAATTAGCTCAATAAGTTTCCTTAATTTATAGCGATCGTTAATTTTATTTTGTGCGCCGTCAAATATTTTTGATAACATTCCACCAACCTTTCCCAATTTCTTCAAAATGTCGCTGTAGGTACTTATGAGAAAATCATCCTTGGATTTCAATAAGATTTGCCAATTACAGTCTATTGGAATCTTAAATTGATTTTTATATTGAACATCTTCGTATTCATCTGCCATTTTTAAGAAAAGCAAGTACGTAATTTGTTCAAGATAATCTCCGTAACTAACACCGTCGTCCCTGAGTGTATCGCAAAATGACCATATCTTTGCAACCAATGTATTTGTAGACATTTTATTAATTTAAGTGTGGTAACATGCTAATTATCCAGGGATTGTCATTTTGATTTGCAGAAAGACAATTTAGTGCCACTGAAGAATATGGCTTTTTCCGGGAAGTTAATTGTTTCAGTTTTATAAATGAATCGTTATAAATTTTATTTCGCAACGCTTGGTTCGTCGAACTCTTAAGTTTCTTGCTTACCTCGATTATCTCTTTTTCTGTATTTTCCCAAACTTCTTTTCGGTTTCTATTCAACACAGTTGTATCGAGATTTAAGAAATCAATTGACACAACAACCTTTCTTTCCTCGAAAGTGCCTGGGGGGTAATTAGGAATAGGCTTACCATCCTTGTCGAAGGAAATAAGAGTGGTATCTCGAAATGAAGTTGGATCTAACAAGTATATGACTTCGTCATCCAAATCGCCGTCAACACTACACGCGATACATGAAGATAAATCAATTGGAAAATAATCACCCTTTCCGTGTATTTCTTCGCTTGGATTAAATTTATCTTTCCGCCTTTTATTTATGAAACTACCAGCCAAACGATAATTTAACCATTCGTAAGCCAGCCACCAATAGCCATCCGGCAAATAAATGGTTCCATCAAGATTTTTAGCTCTGTTCTTGGGTCTAAAATGGTCTATTTCCCACTCACCAGAATTCTCAGGAGCCTCGGTGTACCAACATTTATGCTCAGATAGAAAAGATAAGTATTTATATAGCTCAGTCCAGTCTCCATGTTTAGAAAGATACTGAGATCGCTCTTTTTTGTCCAGAATTCTTAGTTCTGAAAGATGCATCTTAGCTTTCTTTGTCCAAGTGGAATACTTTTGTGTTCCCATAAAGTCTTTTAATCGGCTAATGTCGATGAATCTCATGCAATTATTGTTTTTTTGCTTTTAAGATAGTTTCAATTGCCAACTTACTTTCATCTTCAATTTGCCTTTTCTCTTCCTTTGAGAATTCAACTTTTTGGAATAATTTATTTTTAGATACTTCTTCTAGAAACATATTATACAGCTCATCATTTGTCTGGTCATAAAACCCTAAATTATCTAAAACTTTTTTTAAAGTTTGATACTCTTCATGCTCTTTTTTTAAAAGACCATCTCTGTTTAATTTTCCTTGCAAATATCGTTTCCTGTTTAGCTTCTCTTGAGTTTCTTTGTCCAACGTTGTTGCTAATCCGAATAATTCACTTGTTAATATGCCCGCAACACCTAACCCTTTTGGGCTAATGTCTGGCTCAATAACTGAAGTAATTCCTTTTTTATCTTTTGAAAAAATTCTTACCTGTGATTTTTCCATGCTGCCTATCACTAGTGGATCATGGGTGCAAAAAATTATTTGAGTGGATTCAGGTCGTTTTACAACTTGATCGATATACTCGAGATATTTCCATTTCCATAATGGATTTAAATGTGTATCTGGTTCATCCAAAAGGATAAGTGATTCTTCATCTTTTGTGAATTTCAATAATCCTAAAACCGTCAGTAATTGCTTTTCACCTTCACTTAATTCACCCATTGCCAGTTCGCCTTGTACATTTTCTTTCCAAACTTTTATTTTTACATCAAATAAAAGATCTGAAATGTGAATACTTTCTAAAGCATTGAACAACTGAATTTTATCAGAATATTTTAAATCTACTAGACTTTGAAAACTTTCTTTATCGCTTAAAAATAAATATAATAAATGAAGTGTTTCTGCTTTTTTATAGTTAGTACTTACCCTTTGCTCATGGTAAATTGGTGCCAAAGAAAACAACCACAAATCTTCAATAAATCGTCTTACCAATCCTTTAGCATTCCAAAACTGGTCAGCCTCTTTCTTGACTTTAGACCATTCAGGTTGTTTTAATATGAAGAGAGCAGATCCAAAATCGTAGATTTTCAGTTCCTTCTTTAGAAAATCAATCGTTTCTTGTTCGCGATCTCTAAACATGTAAAAAGCAATAAGAGCAAAATTTGCATGTATATTTTGAACTAAAAAAATTCTCCTAATGCGATCAAATTTTTCGTACTTGGCATCATCTTTAATAATTTCAGAATAATATCTTTTTTCATGTTCTGAATACAAATCTTTTAGCCTTTCGCTAATGCCAGAGTAATAAATAAAAATGTGCCTTGGTAAATATTCATCTTTATTTTTAAAGAAATCTGCTTTCCCTCGCAGTTTATTTTCGTTAATTACAAAGGTGTACCCATCATTTTGAGTGTACAGGATTTCAATCTTATTACCTTTACATGTATATTTTATGAAATAGTCAAAGGCTGGTTCCGGTTCACGATCTAAGTCAAGATCCCTAAATATAATTATCAATGCCTCAAAGAAATTAGACTTTCCGGTTGCATTCAATCCAATAAGAACGGTTTCCATTGATTTTTCGTCAATGTCAATTTTGAAATCTTTGAGGTTCTTGAATTGAGATTGTATATGAATTTTATCTATTCTCATTTTTTAAGGATAAAAGTGATTGAGTGCCTTTTTTTACTGCTGTTACTTCATTCTGAATTTGTTTTAGGGCTGCATAAAAGTTTTCAATATTATCTTTATGCTCGGACTGAAGCCATACTTCATCTGCAGGTAGAGGTGAAGATGCATTTTTTAAAATATCCATTATACTTATATTGTCTTTAATTACCTTTTTTTTATTTGGCTTCTTTTTTGGAGTAATTTTTTGAATCGACATATAAAAATCTTTTTCTATTGTAATTTTTTCAAGTAACGAATGAGCAGATTCGGATGATGTGTGCCGTTCAATCAATTTCCCTTTGAAGGCATTCTTTAAAATTATTTGTCGAAAGGTTTGTGCTCGTTGTTGATTTATTTTTATTGTATTTTCTAAATTATCTGCAATCGTAAACCGATATTCAATTTCTTGAACAATTTGTTGCTGCTCAACAATCGGTGGAATATTTAAAATAAATTCTTTAATATCCTTTTGAAATAAATGCGGTATAGCACTCCCCGAAATTCTCTCACTTACAATTGCTTGCAATTGAGGCCCCTTGAAAAGGTAATATAAAAAGTCAGGAATAAAAATTTCATTCCCCCTGATAATTAATAACGATGAGTTTACAGTTGCTTTATACGGCAATTGCCTAATCATCCCTATTTTACCGATACCTGCTCCGTCTTTACATAGCAAAATATCGTTATTTTTTAATTGTATTTCAGGACTTTCTTCATATCGCATTTCATTAATATGGTATGCATCCTTAAATGCTACATACTTTCCATAATTTAAGCAATGGACAGAAAGAAATAAAGGGCCTTTTTTTGTATATTCTTCCTTTTTTAATCCTTTCCACCCTATACGTGCAGCAATTGTAATAAGCCCATCTAATTTTGCTGTTGCCCAAGTAGGAATTTTATCATTTTGATTGTAACTAAAATCATAATGTTTTTTTTCAACTCTGGTTTTTTTTTTGTCTTTAATTAATTTTTCATAATCATGCTTACGTTTATCTAAGACTTTTTTTAAATAATCAGTTGATGAGATAATTGAATTATTTGCATTTCTCCAATCTTCTGTTAAATCGCCACTAAAGGCACTATTTAATACTGACTGTCTATATACTTTTAGCTGACTTAAAATTTTTAAATAGGCCAATTCTGCTTGATCTAAATCGCTAAATATTTCTTCAATTTTTTCTACAATTTTTTTTTGTTCATTATTTGAAGCGAGAGGTAACGTTATATTAGCTAAAAGCTTACCATTTACGTTTGGCTGGCCGATTCCCACGGCTTTTACCCCGATTTGTTTCCAATAATCCGCAGATTGAAAAAAATAAAAAACATATTTTGAATAAATATGTTTTGATAATATTATTCTTATTAGATAAGATGCAAAAATGGATTTAGGGATTTTTCCTTGGATTAAGAAACTTTTACCAACAGTAGCACCGGTACGAGCAAATAATAAATCGCCCTCTTCCAATAGATATTTATTAGCATCGGAAGGATCAATTTTGCAATAAGGAACTTCACTCCAATTCACTTTATAATCCTGAATATCAGTAATTCTTAAAAATTTAATACCAGTATTTGTCTTGGTAGAACTTTCTGTGTATCCATAATGTATTTTTAAAGCTATATCTTCAATTTTGACTGTTTCCCAATTATCTGGTATGAGATTGTCATCTTTCATATTTGGTCTGATACTCTATTTAAAAATTTTAATGATAGTCTTGTCTAAAATTTAGTTTTTAATTCTAAATATACACTTCTAGTTGCGCACCGTCAGTTTCTCAGCACTCTACTGTAAATGAAACAGGGCTATTTTTTAATATTAGTACGAAAAAAAAATAGCAGAAATAGCTGCTAATTTTTTTTTGGAAACATATTATAAGGGTGATCTATGACTTTTAAATATTTTCTTGAAAATCTTACTAAATTCTTAAAACAGGTAGATTGGTTTCAAGTATATGCTTTTGCAAAAAGACCCTAAACCATGCCCTATTTTCCAGGGGTTAATAAAATTACATTTTTTGTGGTTCCCATAAACAGACAATTCCACTTCATTGAAATTCTTGTATTTCTTAATAATATAATATGATATTATTTTCCTGATTCTCCAATCTCGTGTAATAATTGGTAAACTAGCATCATTTTGATGCCCTTTTCGGAAAAGAAATTTATTTCTAGTATATTCATGACTGAAAAAGTTCATAGCTGTTCCTACACTAATTGTAGCAAATGGCTTTGTTTCAAAAGAATTTCCTTTTTGACGGCTAAGATAATATATTTTAGTAAATTGTAATGTTGTTGTGGGTGTAAAACAATAGCTTTTTGCCAATTGCACGAAAATTTGGCGATAAGAGCTTAGATTGATTCAATTATTATATTCTTGCTTTTTGTTAGTCTTCTTTAACTTAGTTTAACCTATTTTAATACGCTTAATTTTCTACCCAAGCCCAGACTAAATTAAATAAAGATAATAGAGCTAATATGCTTATTTTCAATTCTCCTAGTTCCTGCTTTTCATTAAAAGTCGTAAATTTAAAGAAAACTAAACGTGATGAAAGACACTGTGAAAAAGATACAAACTTATCTCGCCTTTGATCGGCCGTTAGAAATCGGTTGCATCCGAACAACCTTTGCGAGTACGCATAGCCAGCAACAAAAAATCATTCTTGGGTGGGGTACGGATTCCACCCGGCAAAAATTAATCTCCGCGTATTGGTTTAAGCATGTAGTAGGTCACTTTATGGCCATGTTTGGAATAGCCATGTTTGTCGCCCTATTATTTCACCACCGGATTGATCGCTTTTTTTTGTTGCCGGTTCTTATTGTAGGGATGTTTAGCTTTCTGGTCTTGCTTATTTCTCATTACCTTCCTAATTTTACGGCTGATTTTCTCCCTAAATTAAATGCGATTCGCACGGGCTATGAAGCTCTACAACAACAGGAATTAATTGCACACCTACGCGAACAAATATCTTCTCAACAGGAACAGATCGCCCTACAGCAGCAAATGTTTCAGCGCGATTTGCATGAGCAATCCGTAAAACAACAAGAGGTATTTCACGTAGAGTTGCAACACAAATTGGCCGACCAGGAAACGCGCATGATGAAGCAGCAGGAGAGAACGCAAAGACATTTTCAGGATCAGGTTGCGGTGCAAAAAGCGTTAGTTGAGCAGCAACAGGAGGAAATACGGAAATGCCGTCAGATGCAATTGTCCAATTTCGCCCTAACCCTTGTTTATTACGCATGGGCTAAAGTTTCCGGATTAAATATAGAGGGTAGCGACCAAACCGCTCAGTTATTGCAAAGGTTGTATGGAGTTGACCGGGGAAGTTTACGGAATAATCTGGAAATGATCTCCGGAACCAGCAGCAAACGGAAAAACCTGGGCGACCGCAAAATAACGGAAATGCGCAACAGGTTTGAAGAGGCCATTCATTTTTGTAAGGATATGGAATACCCTAAGGGTATTTCAGTGCTTAAAGAGTTGGAAATTAAAATATTGGGCAATTAAAACATAACCTTTTACCATTCTGGGTGAAGGTATATTATTGATAACACCTCTTTTAGGTCGGAGCTTTCCGGCCTATTCTTTTGTTTCACCAGCAAATAATGACCAGACCTATTTTTGGAAGCCTCCCGGAATAACGGAGCTTAGTCCTGCTAACCGTTAGCCTTTTGCCATCCTCTTCTATTATTTCCGGCTTGCTTTTATCTCCATTCACTACCAGTTCCGAGCCATCCTTAGCCAATTGAAGGTTTTTACCTTTCCGATTCCCGTATTTTAAGCCGTTATAAATCATGGACCAAAAGGAAAATGGGATAAGAATTGTTGGCTTTAATCGGCTGGAATGCCCTTCTAATAAGGCTCCTTAGATTAACTATACTTAGCTTAAAAACCCCTGTTTTCGAGGGTATATTACATCCCTAAAATAGTAAAATATGAAAGAAACAATCAGCAGCGGGGTACCTGTTACCCCTATGCTCTTCCCTTATGAACCGGAACAGTTTTGGCGATCCATGCGGGAAATGATCCGGGAAGAGGTCGGAAATTTGGAAAAGGAAAGGCCGCTTTCTCAACCTTACGAAACCCCAGGACTGACCTATAAACCTCTTTACAAGATCGCTGAGGTATGCCGCCTGTTCCAGGTAACAAAGCCAACCATTTATGACTGGATTCGGAATGGGAAACTTAAACCCTTCAAAATTCAATCCAGAGTCTTTTTCCTCTGGCAAGACATTCAGCAACTCTTACGACCTGCCCTGGACGAAACAAAACCTAATCAGTAACTATTAAAAAGACAAATCATGGCAGATTTCAAAAGAAGAACCCTGCTTTTAAGCAGTGGGAAACAAATCCGGTTATTCGGTAACAGTATGGCGATCGGCAAATCGTTGGAAATAGGCGAAGGGTCAGCGCCGAATATTTTTTCCTACCTGGAAGAGCAAGCTGATACCAAATCTCCGGCAGGGGTGTCAAATCCCCATCGACTGACCCCGGAAGAGATCACCGAGCTGGCCGATTACAATATCCAATTGTGGATGGATCTGAAGGACAGTATTCGCCGGTATGGGTTGAACAGCCCAAAGATTTTTAACCAGGAGGCCATTCGATAGCGTGGATTTATCACTATCCTAAACCTGTAGTAGGCCGGAACCAGGATACCCCACTGCCAAATTTTCCGATGCTTTATTGCTGCCTTTTAACCGAAAGGTCAGGGATATACGCAAGGGATCAACCGCCGGGAACCTGCTTTCAGCCAAAAAACAGCCGGATTAACGGATAGAGACAATTTACAACCCTAAAGCAGTTGATCCCATAACAGAACCCCTTTCTAAAGGCCAAGGCTAAGAAGGGCAGTATGGAGTACACCAACGCGACAGGGTAAAAATTTAAAGACCAAAAAAATCGCCCCTAACCAGGCCGGTTATTCCTTAAAATCTTGGAGGATTTTAAGGCGAGCGGTGTTGTTGTCGGCCAAAAATGGCCCGACAACAACGCTCTTGCTCTGCTCCCGTTGGTCGCAGAGACAAAATACAAATACAAAAACCAAAAAAGGAGGAGTCATGGAAACCGTGAGCAAACGAAAAAGGAAAGCTGGCCGACCAGCTAAGACGATCAAAAAGGAGGTCCGGGCCTGCATACGATTTACCCGCCCCGAGTATTTTATTATCAAAGAAAAGGCGGCTAAAGCCGGGGCAAAGACTTCTGCCTATATCCGGCAAATCGCCATACATGCCGCCATAAAACCCCGCCTAACGGACGAGGAAAGGCATTTTGTCAGGCAGTTGATCGGTATGGCCAACAACCTAAACCAGTTGGCGAAAAGCTGCCACCAGGAAGGGGTACTCCGGGCGATGGTCTATTTTGAAGGTTACCGGAAACAAGTAGATGAGATCCTGAAAATGTTACAACCATGATCAGTAAACCCGTTCAGGCCCATTCTTTTTACCACACCTGCCGGTATATCGCTAACAAACCAGGATCCGAATTACTGATCGCGGTAGGGGTCCGGGCTCATGATTTTATGGTCATGGCGGAAGATTTTTTGAATCAACAGCAACTCAGGCCCACCAAAGAAAAGGCTTGTTTTCATGGAATCCTGAGTTTTTACCCCGGAGAAAACCCATCCGATGACCTGCTAAAGGAGATCGCCTTGAAATATTTAGCCAAACAGGGAATTGTCAACACACAGTTTGCCATTAGCAAACATACGGACAAGGCCCACCTGCATTTACATATTGTGGCCAACATGGTGGACAATAACGGAAACGCGATTTCGGATAGTTGGATAGGACTCCGGGGTAAAAAGATTGCTCAAAAGCTAACTGACGAGTACCAACTCATTCCGGCAGTGAAGAAAGATTTAAAGCTGACCCACCTGGAAGCCCTCAGCCAATCGGAGGCGGACAAGTACAGGATCTATCAGGCTATTGCCGAGAGCTTACCGTATTGCCGGGCCCTCCGGGAGCTGGAGGCCCGCCTGCTGAAACAGGGAATTGAAACCCAATACAAGTACAAAGGGCAGACCCAGGAAAAGCAGGGGGTCAGTTTTAAGATCGGTACGATCTGTTTTAAGGGTAGCCAGGTAGACCGAAGTTTCTCCCTGGCCGGGCTGGAAAAGATCCTTTCCCAACAGCAGAAGCAGGGTCAGACCCAGGAGCATACACTCAGGCAGAAGCCGGAGCAGCAGGATAAAACAGCGACCCAAAAGCAGCCGATGGCTATACGACCCCGATCCCTTACTAAATCGGAAGAGGTGAACCATTCCCCAGGTATTCCCTTGTCTTCCGGAATGGAAAAGATCGCGCAAATTCTAATGCGGTCGGAAGAAATGGGCGGCCCAGGAGGCGGAGAGTCAAACGCGGATTACCTCCGGCGCAAGAAGAAAAAGAAAAAACGGCCTCGTCATTAATCATCTCTTAAATTTTAAAAATCTATTTATATGAACCAGGAAGCCCAACAATCCCATGAAGTATTCATGGAATTGCTTGTAAAAAAGCAAGAACAGCAGGATCACACCATCCAGGACCAAGGCCAAAAAATTACCGGAATCCGGGAATTGATCAACGATATCCCTAATTATTCAGAGGATATTCGCCGGATCAGCACAGGCCAGAAGGATATAAAAACCGCATTGGATAAACTCCAATTCCCGACCGGTAACCTACAGGAATTTTCCAATAAATTGACAGTAGGAATAAACCTGCTCCGCCAACCGGTAGCAGCTACAACTATACATCAGCATCATGTACCGAAAATTATGTGGATTTCCGCCGGATTGTTTCTTGCGCTATGCCTGGCTTGTTCGGGATGGTTAATGACTGCTTCGAAATTAGACCAGTATAAAGCGAACGACACCAAATACAGGTACCTAAAATTAAAAAGTAATCCTGCCCTGTTGGAAGCTTTATCTCAACTGGATAGCCTATATCGAAGTCCGTTTGCCCTAAAGGATAGCGTAATTCAGGGGGAGGAAGATGTTCAAAAAGAAATAGAACTAAACCGGCGGTTGAAGCAAAAACAGGGGGAAGGCGAAGCTTTAAATGAAGAACGGAAGGCCATGGAAAACAAAAACAAGGCAAGGAAGAACCAATAGAAAGTGGCGGGTGAAGGGGGAAGACCTAACCCGGCAGTAGCTACACGGCCGCAGCCGAGGGGCCGGGAATGGATCCCGGCCCCGGCAACGGCTTTGGCAATTCACAGGGTGTATATCATTGCCCGGGCTTTTGTTCCCGGATGAGCTTTTGGGTTAATTCGGCAGGAGTTTCGTGTTCGTCTTTTGAAGGGGGCAATAATATACTCCCCGTGAATTCCTTTTCCCTACCTTCTTTTCTCTCAAGCAACGATTTTTTTTCTGATTAAGAAAGTTCAGCTTGATCGCAATGTTGTTCGATGCTGTCCAAAAATTCAAACAGACCATAAAGGTCGTCCACCATATCGCCAAAAGAGCTTTCCACCCCCACGGACAGCTCATGTTTGAGATAGACCATTAGCAATACCCGAAGCCCCGTTTTCATCCGGCTAGCAGGTACAATTTCTAGAAAGTATTCAAAATGACTGAGCAATTTATTATTGATTTCCATTTTCGGTAAGTTGATGGGTAACAGGATACGTTCATTCCTCTATGATGATGCCAACTTGTTTCAGTTGGCGTTTCAAACGGTCATTATCTTTTTTTAGAATTTTTGCCTGTTCTATTTTTGCCAGCAAAAAATCAAGCTGCCCGGCTGATTTAGAAAAATAGGAAGAATGGGCATGGTACAACTCCCCCAATTGACTTGCCTGTTTGGCCGTTAATAATATTTTGCCACACTCTATTTCTTGGTAAAAGTGGGTACTAACGCCCAACTTTTCCGCTACAGCTTTTTGCGTGAAGCCCCTTGATTCCCGAAGGAATCGCATAAGTATATTGTACATGGTAGTTACAGTTTTATACATCTTTCAATAATTAAGCGGATTTTTCATTTTTTGCCAGCGAAATAAATTCTTTACGGACCGGATTAAACAAATTCTCGAAAGTAGCCGTATTAAAATCATTGGTTTTATAATAGTCAAAGATTTCCTCTTCCATCGCATTAAATAAGGTTTCAACTAAATATCTTTTGGGGAGCAAGAATCCTAATCGATTATCGTAAATACGGGTAAAAATTTTTTGCGTAAGGGCATACAATTTTTCAGGATTGTCGAGGTCAGTTAACTTGGCAACCTGATGATAAAAAAAGTAGAAGGACGAATCTAAGAAAATAACAAATTGGACACGATCACCTCTGCCCACTTCCTTTAAGAAATCCGGATCAACAAGGATTTTTTTGATCTTAGCAGTGGCGGCAGAAATATCGATGGGCTTACCTATCATACAGCGTTGAATTAAAAGTTAAAAATGCTGTTGAATACTGGTAAGGATACCCGAGGAGAAATAAAAAAGACGTGGGTTAGTCCTTACCGTCTTGAGGGCTGCGACACCCAGACCACGAATAAGAACGCCCACGCCTGAACGTGAGCGATTTACCTTATTTCTCGTGGTCTTTGAAGGTCGCAGTTTCAAGACGAGAATTAAAGCAAACGCGCTTAAATGTTTTTATAGCGGTTGCAAAATAATGTTTATTAAGTCATAGCTAAAAATTTAGTTTATTTATTTTTAAAATGCTACTAAAGATAGATAAATAGCTTTACAAGAGCAATTAATATTTTAATGGGAGCATTTTTGATTAAAAATCAATGATTTGAGTATTTATAAATTTGTCTACAAGAGCAAATTAATATTCTCAATGGCTAAATCAATACGATCTAAGAGCAAGTCTGGGCAACTAATTATTAACCGATTAGCCGCCGTTTTGAAAGAAGAAGGAATAAGCAACAAATCTCTTGCTGCTACTCTTGGCTATAAGGAGACAACCATTTCAAAATGGGCAACAAATACGATTCAGCCGTCACCCTCAACCTTTCTCCGGATAGCGTTGACCGTAAACAGAGATTTAAAAGATTTTTTCATTTCTACTATTGGAATAGAGGAGGCAGAAAAAAAGAAAAATCTTAAGATTCTGGCGGAACTGGCAGAGAAATCAAAAAGGACGGGAAAGAATAAAAGATAATTATTTAAAGGCAGATATTTTTTTAGAGTCCTTAACTAGAACTAAATGATCTGGATCATTTCCATAGAATGGATGGTAGCTATTATTATTAATTTTTATTGTGGATTTTTGTATTTCCGATTATATAATAATTGGTTGACAAATGAAACTGGCAGAATCAGTTTAAGGAAACTGAATCGCGCTATGCTAAATGTAAAAAAAGTAGATGAAAAAGATGCCATTAAATATTGTAAGCAATTATACATTGTTTCTCTTTTCCTATTTTACATTGGAATTTTTAGGCATAATTGTAGAAATATTTCATTCTGCAAATGTTGCTACTGCTAAATGAAAGTGACGCAGTTTAATTGGCATTGTCAATAAGAGGTATGCCTTTTTTTGATAAAGAAATAAAAAAAACAAGAATTTAAAAAACTTTTCTACATTTGAACTATCGAAGCCCTACAAACTTTTTTCGTAATCATTATTCCTAATCTTCCAAGACACCTTTATCATGACCTTGAACCTATTCGAGCACACTGTTTGCTATATGGCAGATTATTCTCCACCTTTTAAGTTATGTCCGACCGGACGCCTATTTCTTTTCAATGTTGTGTTTTATTCTCTACCTGTAAGTAAATAAACAGATTTCATTTGTATCGGTAAAGTTATATCTATGCAGTACAGAATACCCATCTGCCTGTTTATTGGGCTGCTACTTTGCCAGGTCTTTTCCTATGGACAAGCTGCTGAAGAATCTTCATCTGGCAAGATTCTCAATTTCCCTTCCTTGTTATTTAATAGGGTAAAGCACAAGACAGTTGACCTGAACCAGCAACTAACGAAGCAAACGGAGAAATACCTGGCGCGATTAGCCAAACGGGAGGCCCGCATTCAAAAGAAATTAATTAAGGTTGACTCGACGGCGGCAAAGAATCTATTTGCTGATGCTGGCCACCGATATGCTGCACTGGCCCAAAAGCTCCGGCAAGATACGGGCAGCAATTCCATGTCAGTCAGCGGTGAATACCAACCCTATACGGACTCTCTGAAAGGAACTCTTTCATTTTTACAGCAGAATCTCCAACTGTTGGGCGCATCGGATACAATGGCGGGAAGTAGGTTTGGTATTCAAGGTGACTCCGGTGCCAATATTGACAGCAAAGTCCTTTCTCGGTTAAAACAGGAACAACTTCAAAGCGCTGTTAGCGAGTTACAGGCTTTACAAGCAAAGCTCCAGGATGCCGACCAAGTCAAACAATATATTCGGGAACGAAAAGAGCAAATTAGTCAAACCCTTAGTAAGTATAGTAACCTCCCTGGAAGTCTGACCAAAGAGTTGCAGGGCATGGGCAAAGAAATTGCCTATTATAGTCTACAGGTCAGGGAGTATCGGGATCTATTAAATTCTCCTGATAAATTGGAACATAAAGCCTTATCCCTGCTGAATCAACTGCCAGCCTTTCAGAATTTTATGAAGTCTAACGGAGCTCTGGCCGGGCTCT
>NZ_JBTLQH010000032.1:0-82463 GCF_054461575.1 Flavitalea flava | reverse complement strand
AGCGCCTTTAAGACTCCCAGCCGGCTGCTTCCATACAAATGTGTCTCTGTCTGTTGAAATGCAGCGCTGCCCGTTTGTTGATATACGCTCATTACAGTTCCCTGGGCATCCCGGACATAGACGGTGGTGACATTGCCTACCGTCTTGGTGATCCGGTTACCTGCGGCATCATAGGTAAAAGAAAGGTTACTTCCGGTCCTCTTGGTAATTGCCGCTATCTTTCCATAAACTGTCCAATCAATATTGGTGATGTCTGACGCATCATCGAATACCAGGTTGCCTATCTTATCGTATTTGTAGTTTTCAGCTGCCGGTTGGTTGTCAATATCTTCGGCATAGTTTGACGTATAACCGGGATTATCCGCTATATGCCGCAAACGGTTCGTATTGGGATAATAGTCATAAGGGGGAGTATTATAAACTGAACGAATAAGCGTATTTACATTACCAGGAATGTCATACAAGCCTTCCACGGGCGTGCCCCAAGGGTCGGGCTTTACCCTTCAAGTCCTCACCGTCCATCCTGCACAGGCTCCGGGCTTTTCGGTCCAATCCCTCACGCGAGGCCGCCGCATTGGATGCTACAACAGTTTTCCGAATACCACAATTTGCTTTCCTAATTTCCACTCGGCATCCTGTTTGCAGCTATCATGCTCATCGCGACCAGTTTTTCTCATTAGCGAGAGCTATAGCCAAGCAGGAGTAGGGAATTCAGCCAAACCAATATCGGCAATGGGAACCGCTCGAAAAAGCAATGTCGCTTTGAGCATATAGCGGCCAGGATGCCCTCCGGTGTAGCATAGTGCTGGAAAAAGCATAGCAATTCCTGGGAAGGAGGAGCGAATTGAGTCCACGTACCGTCGAAGGCAGCGAACTAGACTTGAACATCTCTATTACCAACCGCCTGTTCTGTTGGAGTCCACACTCAAGGGCCCGTAATATCCCACAAAACCGTATTCAATTGAATGTCGTTAAAACGAAGATCTTGTTCATCTTCGCTATGTACTTACGGGCATATTCAATCAGGTGTTTATGATGGCGGGTGTACACAGCCAGCTTTCCGGTAAAAAAATAGGGTAGGAAACTGTTAGAAAACAAACCGATACTTTGTAGCAACTGAGGCCATTTACTATCGACCACGTCCGTCTTATGCCCTTTGACATTTTTTACATGTCGGGCATTTACCAGAATAACTTCAAACCGTTATTTTAAAGTAGGGTAAATAAAGAATGCCAATATTGATTCCAGCTTCATTTGGATTAATTACTGGCATCAAGACATTTTGATCGGAACGTTTTCGTTAATTTATGCCCTTTTTTATAACAGCCTTTTTAAAAGAGAGGCGCTAATATGTCTTTTGGTAGGATGCCTTCAGACGGTATAAACTCACATACAGGCTATTGATGGGACAAACATCAACTCGCCAATAATATTTGCGACGCATCCTACAACCAAGCTTAACGGCGGGCTCTGGTCACCAGGTTAAGGGCGGTCTACTCCGGGGCGTTTTGCAAAAGTTATAAAAAAATATTTTCAACTGTGTGGAAAAGTGTCTAACGAAATTGATTTCGCAATGTTGTTTTTTATAGTTTTACAATTAATATAAAATCGAATAAAGAATATGAAGTGAAATATTAAGAATGAACCAGTATAAATATAGAAACCACTTGTGTCCCTGCCAAGATCGCCGGAATATTCATATAAAACTATAACAAATAATGGACCTAAGAAAAAGGAAAGCAAACAAAGAATCAGCGTATCCCTAACACGCTTAAAAAGGTTAAAAAATATTGTCAAAGAACAACAAGTTAAAATAAAAATCCATATAAAACCTACCATTACCTCAATAAAGTCACCTTGCTTTTTTTCAAAGCTCTTACTCCCCATTCCACTGGAGACCTGAAAAACGATGAAAGACACTATACTGCTAGAAAAAAAAGTTTTCGCAAGGATTAATGACAAAGTCTTCGAAATTTTTGTTTTCATTCTATTAGCCTACCTCTTTTAGTTATTTATGGTGTAATTTTTGTTTCATAATGCGTTGTTGTAACACTTGGACTATTTCCTGTACCGAGTGAAGTAGACGTAGTTGATGTTGTGGTTGATGAAGAATACTTAATTCCCATCAATTTTAAATAGCCCTGCCATTTTTCTGCATATTCTTTATTTTCAGTAGTAAAAGACATCGTACCTGTTTTCAAGTCAACAAAAGAACTGAGTAAATAAATATTTGCATCCTTAGATTTCCCATTTTTTTGGACATAATCAAATATTTCCAATCCAGGCGCACTAGCAACTTTAACCTTGTCACGAAATGCTAGGTAAAAAACATTTTCTAAGTCTTTAACATATTCCCCATATGCAACAGGTCTATCTGCAATGTTATCAGCAACCTGCCCATTTTCCAGCCCACCTTTAGCATGTTCGAAAGTAATATCTCCAAGAACCGACCTTGCCAGTCCTGCCCACTTTGGTTCATTCCTGCCGTGTTGACCGTACATTAATCTTTCACCATTCTTCTCATCGATGTAACTATGTGCCCAAGCATCTCCCAAAGTATGCAATTGAAATAAATTACCGCCAATTATTTCTGTTATAACGTTGGGTAGCAATTGGTTTTGGGGGCCGCCTGTTAATCCATGCATAGTTTTTTGCCACTCTGGGTCGGCCCAAGTCCCAATCCCTCCATCTTTTCCCCAAGCCATCCATTCCTTTCCAGGTATTTTCTGAATAGTCATGCTATTATCAGAATGAACAACATGATCATACCATTCCGCAGCTACGGCAAGGGCCCTCGCATCCGTTTTGTTTAGTCCCAGCGTAATTCCCATCGCATAAACTGTCCAAAAATGGCCATCCTCCTCCCATTTTCCATCAGGATCCTTGAACTGAATTGGATTATTGTGCCCAAACCTGAACGGCGTTTCTCCAGGTGAACCAGTCCGCATAGGATCGACAGCAAGCCATCTTCCTAATCTTGGATCATATATTCGAGAACCAAAATCAATCTGATTCCCCACCCCCTTCACCTCATTATCATTTTCCTTCCCATTAAACCCATACCTATAGCTTCCACTACTATACGTTCTCCCTGGCATTTGCATACCGAACGGATAATAATCCTGGGCGCTGGCGATGTCGGCATCAAAATGATCTATCAAAGAGCTGTTGCCTGCCGAAGATACGGCATTTTTTCTATCGGTTATGGTCGCCAGGACGTTCCCCAAATGGTTGCCCAGCTCATACTGCTTTTCCCCTCTGGTAAAGGTTCTCAGCAAGGGAGTGCCATATAAAGAGCCTGTACCCATGCTCACGGCAACCGGAGTCACGGTGAGCGCCTTTAAGACTCCCAGCCGGCTGCTTCCATACAAATGTGTCTCTGTCTGTTGAAATGCAGCGCTGCCCGTTTGCTGATATACGCTCATTACATTTCCCTGGGCATCCCGGACATAGACGGTGGTGACATTGCCTACCGTCTTGGTGATCCGGTTACCTCCTGCATCATAGGTATATGAAAGGTTACTTCCAGTCCTCTTGGTAATGGCCGCTATCTTTCCATATACCGTCCACTCAATATTGGTGATGTCTGACGCATCATCGAATACCAGGTTGCCTATCTTATCGTATTTGTAGTTTTCAGCTGCCGGTTGGTTGTCAATATCTTCGGCATAGTTTGACGTATAACCGGGATTATCCGCTATATGCCTCAAACGGTTGGTGTTGGGAAAATAGTCATAAGTCAGGCTATCCATCGCCCTGGACTTTCCGCCATCGGAATTGCCACGCCTGATATAGGTTAATATATTTCCATTGGGGTCGTATGAAATTTTTTCTTTATAATCATCCAGCTTTATCGGGGTAAATGTATTGTTACTTAAGTTTAGCCCTTTAAATGCATCCATTTCCGACAACCGGTTGAGTTGATCATAATGGTAATTGTAGACTTTGGGACCATCCAAGCCATCCAATTTGGGTATACTCACTGCCATGGCCGCTATATTGCCATTGTATAAAGGGGCACCCTGGGTCTGCAAGGCTTCCAGAACACCGGTTACGGGATCTGAATTTCCAATTTGTTTGTAGTCCCCCGGATAATAATGCAAACTGAATGAATAAGCGTCACGGCCCACAGGAAATGCCTCCGCTCCTCCCGGTTGTCCGGCACCTGAGGTCCCGGACGGCGCACATACCGGCAAACTGGTATTAACCTGGGTCTCAAACTCATCCTGCTCTATACTGGTAAATTCATCCACAAAGGAAATCGTACTTCGTGCCGTATATTGTGAAGGGCCATTCACACCAGGCCGGTTGCTTACAATGGCGTCATCCAATGCCGTCCCAACTGTACAGGAGGCCCCGGAGTTGTCATTTACCCCTCCCAATACATTTCCGACATTAACGCCTTTCAGCCATCCTTGTAACGTATAATTGTAATCAAGCGCCTGTGGCTGTAATTTTCCAAGAACTGTCCTGGCAAGGGGGCCATGTTTGTAATAACTATACGCAGCGTCCCGCTCCCAGACGATGTTGTCCCGGCTTGTCCATACTCCTACCAATCTATTCTCCGCATCGTATTTATACCGGTGAGTAAAAGCATCGACTTCACCTGGCTGATAATTAACTTCATTTACCTTCCCGCTGATCAGATCATAATTATAAAAAATCCTTTTGTACCGATCTGTAGGAGCAGTCGTAATTCCTATATAATCCTGCATCAGGGCATCTACATTACCGTGAATATCATACGTATAATAAGTAGCCGAATTTAGATTTACATCAGTGGCAAACTTCTTTGTATACACATAACTAACCCGGTTCCTTAGATTTTGCTGCGTAAGATTCGATCCCATACCAAAAGCAGCAACATCATAAACAGTAAACGTTAATTGATCTTTGACACCCGGAGCAACATTAATCCAGTTCTTCAGGTCTGTTGGATTTTGGCTTGTTGCCTGAGTCATGATAGCTGTTTGCGCCTTTTGCCCGACTTCCGTAATCCGGCCCAGGTCGTCATAGATGGTATAACTATATTTTCCATCCCCATCCTGCTGCGGGTTTTGGCTGACAGTCAACCTGCCGACAACATCATACCAAAATCTTGATATCCGGGGATTCGCCGGATTTTGTCCATCCAGCGAATTCTGGGCATCCGGGGTATTCTGCGCTACTACTCCATTCAAACTATTATACCGGTAATTGGTCGTAAAAATATGCGGAGGAGGATCAACAAAGGTTCCATCTGCCCTTGCCGTTTCGACCTGGTTTATGTAAACTTCACTGAAATTCGGTCTTACCCCTTTTGGAGGAACTGTTTTTACCAGGTTGCCGGCTAAATCATAATAATATAAAGTATAATGATATTCACTGCTGAGATCCTGCTCGCTGAATTGTTCGAAATTCTTAGCAGATAAACATTTCGCCCGGTAAGCTGCTTCAAAATCTGCAAGTAGCTGCTCTTTCCGCTGTTTAAAAAGAGATTGCCCAATCTCTACCGCCATATTGTACACCAATTGGCAAGGCGATGGTTTTACAAAAACCTCATCGTCTCCCTGTTTGTCCCGACAAATTACATTTTGGCTTGCTGCGCTATTTGAAGCGTATTGAGCGAGATTACAGCCAGCAGTCGCGGCCGCATCCGCATAGTCTCGCCAACCATACTGAAAACCGGTCTTATAATTAACATATTTCGCAAAAGTAATATTGTAGCTGATCTGGTCCGGTTCGAGATTTTCTGAAGAGAACAAAGGAGCTTGGGCACAGCCTAAGCCACTAAAATAAGTTTTATACCCAGCTACCAGATCACTTAATCCGGCGCAAGAAATGCAGGCAGGTGTTCCTGAAAACCCACATTTCAAAAACTCGGGCTTTGGCTGGGGGGCAGGTAAGGGAAGATAAGGAATGATGACTAAGCTATCGTAGGTACAGGTAAAAGGGCACATCCCAGAATTATCAGGCGATGAATAATGATCGGAAAGCGCAACCCTGGCTGCTGCACCGCAGGGATTGCTAGAATTACAATCAGCATATACCGTATAAGGAACGGTGATTTTATCGAGTTCATATCCAACAGGGCATTTTTGCAAATTGTCAAACAATACCTGGGTCAGGCTATCATTGTACGTGGTCTTTAAATAAAGGTTTAAAGATTGAAAATCAGCTGGGTTATATCCTTTACCGGATGCCTCACCCATTATTTTGGTAAATTGGGTACAGGTGCATGCATCTAATATGGTAATTTGTTCCTTTTCATTAACAGGTCCTTTGTTGTAGGGTTTTGGGAATTCAATGATAAAAGGATTACAAAACTGGTTTTTATTTATCCCGTATTTCGAAAAAGCGTTATTAATCACCTCTTCAAAACTTTTGGCGGGGGCATTACCGGGCCATCCGGGCGCACCGCCGGAAGCACCATAAGGATTTGCTTCATCCACGCCCTTTTCACACACGGTCTCCATTCCTGCAACGATTTCTGCAATTATATCCGCACTATTCGATTTAGCAGCTATAGTCGGGCATTGTTGCAAGGCTTGTTTCCATTGTACGATATATCCTTTACATGTGGTTCCTTTTTCTTCATTTACCTTGGCATTCATATCGACATTCGGACCTGCGCCGGGTGTAGCCGGATACCAGGTAAAATCATATTGCGAAGCCATTTGGGTGCTATTGGCAGGGAATCGAAGAATATATTTATTAGGTACCAGTGCATCTCCATCCAGTAAGGGACTATTCGCATTCAAATAGTCTGTCACTAATCCATCCCTTGCGACCATATATAGGGCCTTAAAATTATTCCACACCTGATCTTTCTCCTCATCATTAAGCGTAGCAAAGGGGGGGTGATCTGGAGCCTGTTCAACACAGAGCTTTCTATTCTCTAAATTGGATATTGTTTTACATACTGCGCTGCCATAAGCAATCTTCCAAAGCCCCATACCATTTTGATAGGAGCTCGTCTCCATGGTTATCATGGCCGATTTTTTCTCGGGAACAAGGGTAAAAAACAGGTCCAGATCCGCAACATTATTGTTATTAGGAAAAAAATTTGTTTGGGCCTGGGAAAACGAAGTTATCTTATTGAATTTCTCAATCCAGTCATAAGAAGGTTGAAGATGATCCTCGGAGAAAACCAACCGGGCATATTCCGGATGATAGGGCAATAACGATCCAGCCCAGGATCGTGAAAACAGCCGGACAAAATCCAGAGTGCTGACATTATCCAGGTCGTGATTAGGGAAATCTGGGGTTCCGGCAGGGTGTTTCCCTAGCGGATGAATACTTAGATCGATATTTCCCACTCCATCATAATAATAGCCTACATCAGTCTTACCAATATAAAAAGGTTGTTTGTAATAGGGTATTCCGGTAGGATTATTCGGAGAAAATATGTCATACCGCCTGTACATAAGATCTGTCCTTCCCTTAGATGGATCGGTAGCATATTGGCCGAAGTAAGGTATCATATCCGAAAGCATTAGCTTGCGGATAGTGGCTAATTTATGGGAGACATCCGTGCAAAGATCATTGCAACGCAGTTTCTTAGCGTTGTATTCTGTCAGTATTTGGTCATCTGAAGGCCTGCTACCGGTCATATTGTTCAAATACTGACTCTTGTAAGTTGCAAAATCTCCTAAGGCCGTCGAACAGGACACGCATGGTGGAATGGTAGAAGGAGGATTATCGCATCCGGAAGAAGACTTCAATGCATTATAAACAGAATCAATAAGTTGCTGCTCCGTTTTGCAAAGGCCTATTTCCAGGTATTTGTCCCTGAATGTTTGTAAAACGGATTCGCTTACCGTAAGGGTTTTTCTAACCGAATACGATCCGGGCTGAAAGAATTCAGAGAAGGTAATCACATTATCAGCAATTACGGATAATACACCCGGATCACTTGTATTTTCAAAAGGGGTAACAGCGGTGTTACAGGCATTGTCAGCGGAAAGTTTTACATTGCTAAATTTTCGTACGATCGGAGGAAGATCCCCGGATTCATCCGAAATCGAAATCTCCAGGTCATACATACAATCATAACAAACCTTTGGGCCGTCGCATTGATCCAAGGGAAGGGCATCGGGAGTGAGTGCATACCTGAAATTATAGGTGGTTGATGCGGGCACTAAAATGCTGGTTACCGATTCGATGTCATTTCCCTTGACCATATTATTGTTCTTGTCCAATAAACTCCGGGTAATCAGCGTCCCTGCCTGCCCGGGATAATGCGTAGCATTAAGATCCAACGCCACCATTCCGGGAGGAGCAGCTCCTGCAAGGGCGGTAGCAATCGTACGGCCATGCATATCCACGTAACTGACGCTCATCTGACCATTGGCATCCTTGACCATGTTTTTAAAATAATGGGAAGTAATGCCAGCCTCTAATCCGAACAGGCCATCCAGATCTTCTTTGAAAGCGGTTCCATAATAATATTTCGTTTCCCTGCCAGATCCCATTTTCATGGAATTTCCAACGCCACTTTGGCTCATAATCCTTCCGGTCCCATCCGGTGTGTATCGAGTTACCGAATAAGGATAACCTTCTGCATTGGGTAGATTACCATTCGCATCCTGGGTAACCTCCGGATTAGCATTGCTGTAATACTGAGCAGTCCAGCTGTTTATTTTTAATGGAGGGGTGGCGCTGACTCCAGCGACGATTGCCTGAAGATCAAAATTAAGCCCCGGGTCCTCATCTGGAATTTGCGTATTGAAAAGATTTAAGTTCTTCGTATAAGCTACAATAGAATTGATTCCAGGAGCCGGCAATATTTGTATGGCTGGTCTCCCCTGTCCATCATAAAGCGTTTCAGCCGTCAGAGTAGTGTTCGTCGTATTATCTTTAGTTACCGTCTGACGCATGCGTAATGAGCCGTCGAAATATTGTACTACCGATTTCCTTTTCCCTTCTTCCGCAAAAGAGGTGACGACCTGCCAGTTTAAACTATTATTGTGACCGGCAAACGAATAAGCTCCTACAGCCGACCATGGCCCATAAATCTCAGTTCCTGAGGCATTTCGGTTAACAGCCCTGATCCGGTAATAAAGGACACCGAGCCCATCATAAAACAAGGGAATTTCATACTTTACCATATCTAATGGTAAATCCACTCTTGTAGAATTGTTCTGGAATAAAAGGGGGTAATTTATGCCGCCTGTACCGGAATACCCGGATTTCAAATCCTCCCTAAGCCAGACCCACTCCAATTGGCCCAGGTTATTCCCCAATCCTGCTGCCCATTCCCAGGAAACAGGCAAAACATCCGGAACGGGTGCACTCGTAAGCGGCTGTGCAGAAATGGTTGGAACAGGAGTCGAACTGGTCACTGACATCGTAAAAAATCGTTTGATTATCATCTCGTTCTCTACGGTCAATAAACTAATCGTATTTACTCCATTAGAAAGAGTGGGCGCATCAAAACCAACAACGGTTACTTTTACAAATTTCGCATTCTCAAAACTTAGATACTGCTTAGGATTAAAAGTACTTCCGCCTGCTTTCTTGTAATTTATCGAGAGTACCTTCGTAAGGGAAGTGGTAGAAGTAGAGGAAGCTCCGTATTCTACACTTACTGTTACCGAAGCGGTAAAATCCTCCGGGATAAAAGAAGAACTTTCCTCATTAAGCACCAAAGAAACTATATTCTTTATCTTTTGATCCTGTTCCCCCTCAGAAATATAAGGCAAATCAACCCAGGAACCATTATAAATACTTCCAGCCGCACCTGATATACGGGAAATGCATTTTTTTGTCACTCCACCATCCTGCGCATTTACTTTTACGCTACCTAGTGTGATCCATAAAATACTAAGTAAGAACGGCAAGATCGAATAAAGCCTACCTGCTTTCCTTCTTTTCGGCCTGATCGTATCCATTTTATTTCTATTAATTTTAATAATAATATCTCCTGGATTGGTCTATTTTACATGATTGGTCAGCCGGTATTCACCATACGCTTTCACAGGTATGTATCCATTGGAAATATCCGCAACGAGTCTATCGCATATGGAGACAGGTATTTTTTTCCCTTGATCATGCCTTATTTCCTTATAAACAAAAACCGATATCTGTTCCCTGATAATAAAATATGCAGAGTCCGATACCTTCACTAAATCTTTTTTGAACTCCGGTTTATCCAACAAAATCGTATAAACGGAATCGGTTACCGGTACTAAGGTTCGTTTAACCTGGGTCACTTCAAATGGATAATTTTTAGCAGAATTATACTTTACCGTCACTTCTTCCTTTGCCCTATCTGTAAAAGTCAGCAAAGGCCTGCTTCTTAGCCGAACAACAGATGTGTCTTTCCTTACGGGTAGAAAAACAGCCGTAAAACCTGCTGCCATTTTTAATAAGGAGGAATCGTTAATTTGAATCCCCGAATATTGTTTAAGTTGATTTTCCAATGACCGATGATTCGGGCGAAGAATCATTTGTTTTACTTTGTCACTTACAATAAGCAGTAAACTATCCTCCGCTATCTGCTCAGTCTCGCCAAACCGGATGTAAGACCCATCTTTTTGCAAAAAAAATGTTGCCTGCAAGTGAATGGTGTCTTCCGAACTTCGAATAAGATTAGTCCGGTTTTCCAGGCTTAACTCCATTTGCAAAGGCAACTGCTTGTACAGGTTACATACCAGCATAAATTTTTTCATTCCAGCCAGGGTATCTACCTCCTGCCCTTTCCCCTCCAACGTAAATAGAAAAGACGGTATTGAAAACAGTAGGATTAAAAAAGATTTATCCATGAGGTTCTTAAAATTTTTAAAACTTCGTATAATAACAATCATCGTAAGATTCTTAATTACATTGAGGGACCATAATATTCATTTGTTTGGCACTCCTGGTTTCTTTGATTGTCTTAATTCCCTGTCGTGTTTCTGCCTTTGTCCGGATAAGCGTCCCTTCTTCATCATATTCATAAAAGCTGGCGTAATTGTTCGCATCCAATTCAGCCGTCAATCTTAAAGTAAAGGGATCGAACACATAACTTTTCATATTCGAATTAAAGGGATGAATACGAATATCATCGAAGTAATTAGACAGGTTACCTGCATTCACAAAAGTCAGATTCATTTTGGCAGCATTCTGCGGAGCTTTAAAATATCCTTGAATACGTTGCCACCCATTAATAACCGGACCGACAGGGGCAAAAACAATTTCGGCTAACGACGGAGCCGGGCTCACGGGATACCCATTAACATCGTATTCCACCTGTTGAATAACCTGGCCACCGGAATTTAAAAACTGGGCTTTGATCTTACTGTTGGTATAGGCTACAGAATTACATGGAGTTCCAGAGCCACCTGATGAACAGCTTTCCCGAACCCAGGCGCTAAAGATCATTTCTTTATCTGCAGGAACAGTGAAGACCGGGTTTAACATCTTTTCCGTTGCAGGAGCAGGCAGTGTCCTCGGACAACCATCAGAAGTACTATAACTTTTGTAAGTTATCAAGGGAGCAGGTCCATCATGTAAAAAAGAGTAAAATTCGAGCTTGGTGCAGGAACTCGGATGCATAGTTGAACCTGCATAATTATTCACCATAACCGTTCTGAATGAGTAAAACCCTTTACAGAGATAAATCGGAAAAATCTTTTGTTTTAAATTTGCGTAGGTACCTACATCAAAGGTCGTTATCAACCGCCCGTTTCCATCCATCACATAAACCAAAAGGTCAATATTATATTGATTTGCAAACGGAGGGTCACAATGAAAATCATATTTTAGCTCAAAGTTATAAGTTCCTGTTTGCGTAACTTCGGTATACTGAATCGTTTGCGCATTATAATTATGAAAACAAGGATTTGCCCTTCCATCATAAATACAAGTATCGAATAAAAACATCCAGTTATCTACTCCAAAATTATAAAAATTTATATCTGGTGCAACAAGATAATCATGTGGCGTAGCACTAATTTGCTCTAACACTCCTCCTGGATCAGACAAGACCTTGGGAGTAAAAGATTCCAGGTTCACCGTAAAATCATCCTGAACCGGGGTTTTCACCAAAAAAGATTTAACAGTCTGGGATGACCCCGGGCTAACCTTCAAGGAATACTTTCCAGTATGGGCACTGTCAGGGGTTGCACCTGCATCAAATAAGCCGGCTCCCGGTAAACCATTGAAATCGATATGCTTTTTATTGGGACAGGCTGCAGAATCAATCGCAGTAAATCCATTGGTATACGTATAATCTTCAAAACCCTCATAAAACATCTCTGCGGAACCCGCATTATTGGCAACCGCTACCGGCATCGTCTTGCTGAAACCATATTGGGCCGAAGTGTAAATCCCCAGAGGGTCGACGGTTTCCACTTCCAAACCCTTTGCATTCACTTTGGTGATCTGACTATTCCAGGTCCATTTTGTATTAGCAAAGTCAGGAACAAGATTATTGAAGCCGTTAAAGTCCCAATACAATTTAAAATTATTTAAAAACCCGTTTTTAGAAAGGTTGGTAGCTACCAAGGGATCAAATTCAGCCCTGGTATCGTAGAATACCTGGCTCCGGTAGGCCCGGAAATTTCCTAATAATCCATAAACATAAGGATTGATATTTTTTTTCAGGTATCCATTACAATCTATCACTTCAATAGTACTACACGCATCCAGGGGGTCCGGAATTTTTTTGAAGGTTCCCACATTTTCTCTGTCGGTTGCCCACTTTTCTTTAAACTCCGCTGCATTCCCATTTATTACATCGCAGGTATTGTCTATAAAAAGTTTTTTTGTAGATCCCGAGGTAAGTATCGGGCTGACCATAGACACTACCCCGGCAACCCTTGCATCCAGCATATTCCGTTTCCCACTCCTGACTATTCTGAAACCTACCAGATTCCTGGTAAATAAATTACCATTTTCATCCATAAAGACAAGATCTTTACTCGGAACCGTAAGGGATGTATTATTCTTATTTTTATCGAAAACCCATATTTTGGATACTTCATCCGAACCCTTTATACAGGAAGTATTATCATTTCCATTATCCGTGACAAAAAGCTCATCCCCGCTTTCAAAAACATCATTGGCAAGCGGCAGGTTCGTAACCCGTCCATCGTAAAAATTGATTCCGGTATAAATTACACCTGAATTCTTATAGGCCGGTCCCATACCGCTATAAGCCCACCATGCAGGGTAAGCCGTATTGTAGATAGGTTTATTGAATTCATTGTTCGTGCGGGACACAATCACATCACCAGTTTCCTCATCAAAAACAAGATTTTTTGTAGATACCACACTTCCTTTATCCATAACAACCACACAATCCACGATACTATGATAATTGATCACTTTGGTGGTAGTAACCGCCCGGTAAGTATTTTCGCTGTTCCCTTCTACAGGCCATGGAAAAAGCAACCAAAAAGGAGGAATGGGAATGATTTCATCCACGTTTACCTGCAGTTCGAAACTGGAACTTTTCACGGAAAATTCACGGGTATCGGTCATTAGTTCGATGTCTATTCCCATATTGCCCGGTGTAATAATCCCTCCCCGGGAAGCTGAAACAAAATCGAACATTTCCCCCAATCCCTTTGACCCTGTATTTCTATAAAAATTCTCGGTATAGTTAACTATTTGTTTGGGATCATTTTCAGCATACGAAGTCTGTGATTTCAGTTTACCATGCATGTCATTTACCTCGACGAGAAAACCCTGAGACAATGCCCTGCTGTCGAAGGCATATTTATAGAAAAAGTCTTGGGTTGACGCATCGTGCGCCTGTTTGTCGACTGTAGGATCCAGTTTCGTTTGGCTAACGAAGACCGGGAAGTCCTTAGCTGTAACAAATACCGTTACCTGACGTCCTATTCCGGACCTTGACTTTTGTTGCTGCGAATTAAGTTTTGTATTGGGAACCGATGTAACGGTTACCTTGCTATAACCAACCAGTGGTGCAGGAAAAAAAGCATCCAGTACCGGCATTTCCACTGAACCGTAAGAAGTAGGGCCTAGCGGTAATTTGTCAGCAACCTGTTCAATTGTATGAAATGGGTTTTCTTCTGCTCCGATCGCAGGTTCATAGGAGGCAACTCCACTGCTTATCGTTCTTTCCTTTCCATTAAAAAACTCGGTGGTAGTATAATCGTAATTCTGTGTGTATACCGAGCCAAACTGGCCGGTCATGGCTTTCCAGTTATCCTTTAGTATTACAGACTTTACCCTGCTGCCTCCTCCATATTTAGTCCCATCCGGGTCATTAAGACGGACAAAAGACCTCTCCAGATTTACCATCTGTGCTTTCCCGACACCTCTAAATGTCAAAATGGGGTCGGAAAAAGGATGAAATAAACTTGTTCGCCAGCTTCTCAACATAGAGGCAACCTGCTCCAAAGGGGCATCGTCAGCAATATCATAGGATTCATATGCTTGTCCCGGCAGCTGCTCACGAAGAAATTCAAGTGCGGTTAAAGAAAGAGGGCTCAACCCATTTACGGGTGCCAATCTTATCCAAATTGTCGATTGATCAAATTTTCCGTAATACGGTCCGGAGGAAACTTTATCGAAATTAGCATAGACCGTTATCATTTCCATCCCTTTGGGCATGTTTACGGCAAGCCTTATCGCAAATTGGTCGACATCTTTCAGATATTTTTGAAAAACTTCCAAATCGCTGACGCATGGCTCAGGGACTTTAACAAATAAATAATTATTTTCCGATCCGGAACCCTTTCCCCCGTTATTATATAACCGGTTATTATAAGTAAACGGAGAATTTCCGAATCCTGCAATAGCCATCATATCCATGGCACGCTTGTTCTGGACGAAAGCATAATCATCGCTCTCATAATTCACTTCGATCTGCCCGCCGGAAGGCAATAATACTTTCTTTAGGGACCAGGCAGATGCATTCAAATCCAGGTCAGTCTTAATTGGCGTAGTATGGCCATAATTTTCCTGGGGTGTATAAGGAAAATCGCTGTTCTTTATTCCTACGGGATTCTGAGCCGGGTTCTTATAGGTCCCCCACCTGTCCGAAGCATTGGAAAGGTATGGTTGATTTCCGGTCTCATCACAATTCACATAGGAAAATGCATACCGGCTTTTATTGTCAACTGTATTTTTTCCATTAAACGTAAAATAGATCTCATCCAGTGTCAATTTCCCTTTTTCTAAAATATTAGCAGCATTTCTCTCCCCTTCAGGATTATCCGGTGTTCCCTGGCAGAGCTTATAACTATATACAAAATGAACGGTTTTTATTGGCTTGGCCCCATCAAAACCATTTTTGGTCAGGTCGGCCTTACTGTATAATCTTATCTCATTGAGCAGTTTACTCGAATTATCAGTAGGTTCTACTCCTCCGTCATCATCTTTCACTCCTTTTGCATCTTTTCTATTCCCTAAAAGGAATATAGCGATCATAGTTTTTGATTCAAGGGAATGCAAATACCAGGATTCCCTTTCTCCATAGGCAATTATCCCCTTGTCATCCTTAATTTCTGACCGTTTGCCTGCGTAAAAATTGGCAGTGCCTGCTTCCGTCGGAGTTCGCCATTTATGCTGGGTCAGTTTATTTGCCGTTTGGATAGTAGTTGTATAATTAAACTTTACCGCATTCCCCAGATCATCTTCCGAAATACCATTTCCTGTCACATCTACATAATCAGGAGACAATAAACCGGACAACAAAAATGAATGGGCATAAGCCGGTGTTTCCGTCACCTGAACATAACCATCCTTTCCCCCGTTGCCATCTAAAGACTGATTTTCTATAGGACTCTTATCTCTTGGGTCATAGCCTATCTTTTCCTGATCGGGAGGAGTATTTTTCGTACTATTTGAAACAGTAAAAGTAAAGTCCCGCTGGAGGCTGTTATAGACAGGTATACCATAGACATATCGTTTTCCATTGGACTCCGTGACATTGATCTGGGATATATGATGACCTTTGCGATAATCGCTGACCCTTTCGATGCTATCGTACCTTAATTTTCTGGAAGTATTATCCCAAATACTTTGACTATTATAAATTTTTATCCTTTTATCCAATCCGATTTTCGATGCCTCTTGTGCTGTCAGAAAATCGATAACCTGGGTACGTTTTTTACGATTGGCTGGTTTGTAGTCATTCACGTTAACCGTACCCAGTATATCCATATTTTGGGAAACCCGGTCTAAAATAGGTTCTGCCACAGGGTTATGCGGGTCTCCCGATACCTGAAACCGCACCAGGTCTGTTCCGCCTATCGAAGTAAGATCACCGGTATTCACAACGGTAGTCTCCCCCGGGTTGCGGAAAAAAACATTTTCCAGACTAGCACTGGCGGGCGCCTTGAAAGGGATGGCTATTCGCAGTTTATTCCCCTCCCGCCAATCTCCAATAGTAGAAGGCGTTTCCACAAAAGCTCCGTTACCACCAAAATGACCGGGAGGTCCGAGGTCTAAACCGAAACTGGCACTACCATCCTGGGAGGTCGTCAGATTGTCCCTTACCACTCCAAGATCATTCCGGTAGGGCCTGATGCTCCCACCTGTTCCCTCGCCCTGTATGGAGAAAACATCGTAGGTATATTGCGGAGCAGATATAATGGGGGTATGAGGCGTCACTTCTTTATCATTGAACCGGGTAAAATCCATGACCGCATTCGGATTATTTACTGCATTTTCTGCATACAAATAACCAACCATTGGTTTTAGCTGGGTTATCCTATCCTTATTTATGGAAGCAGTTTGTTTATAGGCATCCACTTCGAAAGAAGCATATTGACCACCCAAGCCGGGTCCTAACTGAAAATGGCCGGAATAGGCAAAATTATCTATCGGCATACGTATGGCCGGCAGGTAGCTGGGACGAGCAAAACTGATAGAAGTACTGTAAAGAGTTTTCCCGGACATAGCCTTGCTGAGTATATACATGGCCAGGTTATTGGCATTAAAATTCATTTGGTCTCTGATTTGCAGCGATTTTATCCCGATCCTGGAATTATAACTGGTTGCTGCACTAAATCCCATGGATGCGAATGACTCCTCCTTAAATAATCCAGCCGTAAGAGAAATATTGAGTGACATCGTCAAACCTTCCCGGGAATTTAAATTGGCGGTGTATCCAACACCTCCGTTAAGATTCAAGACAGGAGGATCATCTGCAGATTTTTCAGATAACACTTTGTTCATTATATTACGATTAGTTCCTCCCTTTATGGCTACTTCCATCGCCGGCCCCAGATAGTTATTAAAGGAAAAACCCGCTGACGCCGTCAGGCCTAATCGCTTAATTCCAAAATTCTCCATATCTCCCTCATAACTCACTCCCCAGGTTTTATTTGGTTTCATGTTCTGCTTCTGGGTCAATACATCCGACCCATTAAAATCATCCGGAATCCCACGCATATTCCGGCTGATATTGCCAGGATTAATATTCCAACCTAATCCCACCCAACTAGCTTCCTGTTCCATTCCTATTCCACCGGAATAAAAAATATTTACCGGGTATCCCCCAACGTCCAACAAAGGGATGTTATAACTAAAATCACCTGTAAAAAGGTTGACCAGATTATCCGAACTTACTGACTTAAAAGTGGCCATTTCCGGTTGGTTGGGGCCTCCAATATTTTTTTTCCTAACTGAAAAGGGAGCTTTATTGTCAAGGGTTTTGGGATGGTGGTTTTCAATTCCCGGAAAGCCTGACGGGGATTTTCTTAATTTGCGTTCATAAAGCGAAACCGGATAATACCCAGACCCGTCGTGAACTAGGGATTTGGCATATGCCAAAGGAGAAAACACAAAAGAAAGATCGAAAAGTAAGAATAATACGAATGCAATCCTTTTATGATAAGAGGTCGCTAAAAGCTGGATCATAAAGCTCTTTTGATTGGGTTAGTTAGTTTTTAGGATAAAGGCGGCGGTGAATTTTTGTTTTTGCACGTCGGTTAACTCGATCAGGTATAATTTACCTTCCTGAAAGGAGGCATTTAACTTGTACGCAAGGTAATTTTCTCCATAAACAATTTTTTCTTTTACTGAACGGACCTCCTTTCCATCTCTTGTTAAGAACCTCACCGATGTCTCATGCTCTCTGTCAAATGAATAGTATTTGATACCGATTATCCGTTCCGTGAGCATTTGCTGACCCGTAGATTCGTCATTACTATTCCTCAACGGAATATAATTCCCATTGGAAGGTCTTATCGGGGCCGGTTTGCCGGCAGCAAGCTTAAAAGTCCATACCTCGCTCTGGGCAACAAATTCATCTTCGTTTTTGGCAATTACCCTCCAGGCATATATACGACCGGTATCCAGGGATTTATTGGATGCGGGGTACTGATGGACCATATTTTTATATTGGCTGATATTATAAACGGGTATATTTTGTTGAATAGCCTCATAAGATCCCTGACCCGGCAATACTTCAACGATCAGCATATCATAGGTCAGGTTGCTGAAAAGATTTACAGGCAAAGGCGGAAGCCACACGAATTGCGGATAAGCAGTTTCCACCAAAGCTGTATCGGATGGGAGATTTAATTGAGGAGGGCTCAGGGGTTGAACTTCTTCAGGCAGGCAATCTTCCGTTAAAGGAGCTTCCGCATGTCCCCCACCCTGAATAATGGCATAACAGACCTTGTAATTCCCTACCGGTAAAAATCCATTTGGATCCCGGTCTACATTAAATACAGGCGATAAATAGTTGTATTGCACCGGCGCCACATCCTTAGCATTTATCTGCGTGGTGCCCTTGAACAGGAATATTGGCCGGGTGGTAGCCCTTAACACAGGCTGGTTATCCTTTGCACTCAGTAAAGTCAGTTCGATCATTACATTGATGCCCGCATCGCCCGTATTGATCAGGGCCATATTCCACAACTGACTTTTTTGCATGACGCCAACAGGGGGTACTTGCAGGGCCAGGGTCACCTGTGCCTGCAAACTGATATTATTGACAAGCCACCAAACCAGCAATACAATAAATAGCTTTTTATACATACCTGTTGAATTTTAAAATACTTTTAAATAGGTCAATCTTCCTACCTTATTTTCTACCAGCTGTTTGTTGTTGCCCGGTATAAATCCCTTATCCGCCATCAAACGGAATTCACCCAAGGCAGGAACTTTTACGGTGGCATTGGCGCTATAACCCAACTGGGTAACACTATAGACGGTTTGTTTATTATATTTTATCCCGGCTCCCAGCGACAACCATCTTCTTACCTGATAATCCACCTTCTGATCAATCACATACAGGTTATAGGTGGTATTGACAGCAGCGGAGACCTGCAATTGTGCTGTCAATGGCCCTAAAAAGGCTTGCTGACTGAACAGGAGGTTCTTTGTATTGAAATACACAAAATTGGTATCTGTTACTTTGTTATAGAATTGTGTATACAGGAGCATACTGATCAGGGAAAGATCCTTTACACGGTATACATGACTGATACTGCCAGTAAGGGTATAAAAAAGATTTTCCAGGAAGTGATCATCCTTGATCTTAGTGATCTGCGAACTGGGAAAATAACCCGCAGAAAGAGTCGGCCATTTTTTAAGCCTCAGTGTGGCCTGGATACTTTTAAATACCGTAGTGCTTTTATAGGAAGCATTTAGCAGGGGATTGGTAAAATCATTGGTCCGGATCGAACCCGTGACCAGCAAATGACGCCGGAAGAATGGCTGATCCACTCTTACCGACCAGGCGATTTGTTCGGTGCCGGTGGTGAACAGGCTGAAGGATTGAAAATTGGAGCCAAAATGACGATAGGAAGCAGTAATCGTGCTTTGAGTGGAAGGTAAAAAGGAATTAAGTTTGATCGAATAGGCTTCATTGGAACGTTCATTCATTTTTAAAGAGCTCCCCAGTATATTATGCCGCTGGCTGCTATCCAGACTGTAATAGGGTGAAGAAGACTTGGCCACTTCCGCGATCAATGTCGTTGTCCGGTGGACCTTGTAACGGCCCTCCAGGGTAAATCCCATCAAGCTGTAATTAGGAATTGCCGCACCTTGCCCATTCGTATATGAATTGTATAATTGCCGTTTACCGGCATAATAAGTCGCAATGATATTGTTTCCTTCTTTTTTACCCCTTCCGTATCGTACGAGGCCGATGTACTGACCTTTACCTGGGTTTTGTAAGGTATAATCCCGGAAGCGGTAATCGACGGTTCCGACAGCTAAGGCCATATAGGCGGATGGCGTATATTCTACCTGGACACCGGTAATACTTATATTCTTCGCAGATAATTCCGAATAATCCAGCATGGTTCTGCCTATACCGAATGACTTTACCGAATAAAGGCGCTGATATCCTTTTGGCAATGAGCTGTCCGAAACCTGTAAGGACTTTAATTTCTCTTCCAGTTCCCGGCCGCTGGAAATCTGATCTATTTCTTTTTTTGCCTGGCCGGAGTTCTTTTGCTGCAAACCTGCTAATTTCTGGTATTGGGTCTTTAACGCATCAATCTCTTTTCCCAACGAGTCCAGTTTAGTTTTCACGCTATCGTATTGGCAGGCATAGGAAGAAAGAGAGCTCTTTATGCTATCGGCTCTTTCCGCTATTTTAGTGTTATTGTCAGTACCTGTATCAGCCTTGTCCAGAGAAGCAAGATCCCGTCCGGAGCCTGGAAATTTAAACCTTCCGGCAGGAAGCCCTTTCAAAAGTTCAGGGTATTCCAGAGCAGGTTTCCCGGTAGAAAATCCCCCAGTCGGAATCTTATGATTTCGCTTTTCCTTTTCATGAAGGTCCCGAAGCCACTTATCCTCTCTTTCCGCTATTACTCGTTGTATTTGGGTGGAGTTACCCAGCCAGTTCTTCAGGGAATAGTAGTTCTTTTCCTTAATTTCCAGCCCTTTCTTTAACCTGTCCAGCGAATCCATACCCCAATTCGTCAGTAAATTTTGTACTTGTCTGCGAACCTTATTATTAAAATCCCTGGCATTGTATTGCAGATTCAGATCAGAAAAGTTCCGGAACAAGGAAGAATTGCTGAACCTTGTTGTTAAAAATACCCGGAAAGGATAATGGTCTTTATAGGTGATATCCAGGTAAGATTGCACCGTATGCTGATAAACTTCCCTTTCCGCATAAGGCGTATCGATATTTGACCGGTAATTAAGATCATATAAAACATTCCCATGCACTTGTAGAAAGCGTTTCCGCGCAGCGGGAATTACCTTATCCGCTGGTATGACCGGAGGCCTTCGAAATGGTCCTTTTTGCACCGGCTGCTTTTCCATGATAAGATAGTAGGATATAGAATTTCCCTTACAGGTGCTCCGCACGGGGAAAGGAATTCCCAGGCTCATTCCTGAAGAATCCTTTCCATTAACGGAAGTATCGGCCAATGATTTTTGCTGTCCGACGGCATTCCATCCAGACAAACAGCCCATTATCAATATGATAAATCTAAGGTTCAATCAAAGGGTGAATTAATACGTACCTCAATTTGTTTTTTCAATAGAGAAGAAACATAATACCCCCAGATAACTGTCGGAACCCGCCGTTGTCGGGTTGTAATAAAGCTTCATAGTTCCTCCAGTCACCGATATCCCTGTGAAAACTGCTGCCTGTGAAGTATTCCCTGCTGCATTTACGGTTATGGGAGATGCGCTGTTCACCCGATACTCGGTATTGGCATTCACACCATGGGCACTGGTATAACTGCTCTGCAAGGATCCAAACATGGTCACCTTATAAGTACCGCTGGGCAAGCCGGTTATTTGTATTTGCGGCTTGGCAGGATCAAAGGCATTTTCATTAAAATAGTTTCCTTGCTGTGCCAGTAACGGCATGATAAAGCCACCCCCATCGTTATTGGTTTCACCCGTATTGGCAGCCGTGAAATTACCCAGATAGGGTGAATGATTGGATCCGCTTACCGTAGAAACCGTAACAATAGTCGACCCTATTCTGCCTGTATCCGATATAACTGCCTGGTGAGGCGACCCGGCAAGAAAAGTCCATCCGGGTAAGGAATTGGAATTTTGGGAAACACCAACGTTAAGGATAGGGTTGGTACTTGGCGGACTTACAACGACCTGCATGTCGCCATATCCTGTTGCATTGTAATTATCCATCGCCGTACAACGGAACACATAGGTACCTTGGGAAAGGTTTGTCACCGTAGTATTCAGGCTAATATCATCAGTAATATGCGCCTGGTCTGGCCCGGAAACCTGTATCCACTTCACCGATACGATGGCCCCATCGGCATCGGCAACAGTAGCCGATAAATACGCAATATTATTAGGCAATTGGATGGCAGCATTAGTACCAGGAGTTACTACCGGTGAAATGGCCGCACCCTGAAGACTGTCTTCCTGAACGGTAAGGCCATTGACCATACCATACTGGGAAACGCCCGGAACGATTCCTACGAAAAAGGGGACTTCTCCGTTGACATCGGGGATAATAGCCCTGAATATAACTACGTTGGACGTATTGCCGACAGCATTTACCTGCTTCTTATTAAGTACATTATCATTTACCACAAAAACGGTTGGATTTGCAGCCAGATTGGCGCTCGTTTTCAAAGAGGAATAAAACTTCAGTTTGTACTTCTTTGCAGGGGATAAGCCAGTGAGTTTCATTTGATTCGAACCCGCATCCAAATAAGCCATATTATTGGAGTACCATCCGGAAGCAAGAACAGAAGGTGAAATCGGAAAACCACCTCCATCAGGAATTGCCTGTCCGATATCAGATCCGGTGTTCCCATAAAAGCTGCTTCCCCATATGGACTCCAGGTTCGATTTATTAACCAAGGTAATGTTATTGATATTACTGGTCCAGCTTGCCCCGTTATTACCCATTACAAAAGGGCCACCGCTCACGTCGAGCCAGCCGCTAATATTCTGAGGAGAAAGATTGAAATTGAATTTCGATGCGGTATTGTTACTGTCAGGAACAAAAACAGTAATCGTTGCATCCGCGTAGGAGGAAAGACCAAAGTTATTGGTCACCTGACACCGGAATACATAAGTACCTTCCACGAGACCAGTAACCGTAGCATTAGCAGAATTAGCATTTACAATAGTAGCCACATTCCCCAGGACCTTAAACCAGTTATAGATTGCAATCGTTCCACCTGTATTTGGGTCGGAAGCATCGGCTGTCAGTGTCCCCGAATTAACTGGAAGAAATACGATCTGAGGCTTGTTAACCGATAACAAGGGGACCTTGTTATAAACACTGTCCTGGTGAGCATTTACCCCCTGGATCACATTACTCCATTTGGAAAAATACCCATTGTTATATGCCAACCTGACCCGGTAAAAACTGCTATCCGGAGGCAGCACCAGGTTGGGATCATTTGGTTTGGCTACATATTGATAATCGGCAAATTTTCCATTAAAGGAAGAAGATTTTTGCAGCTGGTATTTGGTTACGGAAGTATTTGCCGTATAATAGCTGGTCAACATATCCCGGATTGCCGAATACACGACATTGGCGCCGGTATTGTTCAGATGAACATCATCCCCTACCTGCCAGGCTGGGTTAAGATGATTAGGACTGGCGGGATCTTCAATCAAATGATACACATAAGCACAACGATTCCCGAATTTTTGATTTAATAAACCAGCCATCACATTAAGCGAATCCCGCTCCACTGAGGGTAATGCCTGTCGCGGAAAAGAACTAACCACGAAAAGGGTCGCACCAGCCTTAACACATACGTCATTGATCAATAAAGTATTGGCCATAGATTCCGCAACCGACATTACTCCTCCTGCCCCATTGACAAAAAAATCATTGCTGGTATTACATAATATGATGATCTTGTTTCCGTCAGCAAGGGCCTTTGTTATATTATATTGATTATCTACATATTGATTGCTGCCTGTTGGCGCCAGCCTGCGGGAATTATATCCATTTTGAGAATAATTCGTCACGGCCGGATTGTTAGCGGAAGCATAAATAAAACTTTGTAATCTCCCTACGATTGAATAAGGGTATGCGCTTGCAAAATCACCTTTCCCCTGACTATCTCCGATTACCCCGATGCGGGGTGATTCATAGAGATCTGCATTCGTCTTCCACCAATGTAATTTCATATGGGTGGCATCCTGTATTTCAACGGAGAGTTGGATATCCGGTTCTCCCGCATAAACTGATCCGCCTCCTCCAGTTCCCAACCCCACTCCAACAGTATCCTTGCCCAGGATCAGCAGGGTGGAATCGCCAACCCGTATAAATTTCAGTTCGCGAAACTCTGTTGTGCCATTACCTTTATTGTAAAGAACCCCGGGTACGTTACGAGTTCGGTTCCGGATGACCAATTCACCCGAATCTCTGCTACTACTGATCTTCACCGTATCGGAAGACAGGCTGAGAACCGCCTGCGCATGAATGATAAAACCAGAGAAAAGAAAATATAAAAAAGGTAAAATGCGTTTCATATAAGTTATGTATGGGAGTGTATTTTTACGATCCGGAGTTTACATTCACCTTTCGGCGATCCTCAGTTCCGATTCACCTGATTGCGTATCATTTCTTTTAATTCATCAATTTCCTTTTGCTGCTTATCAAGCCTGTCCTGTTGAAGTTCCAGCTTCCGGTTTTTCTCCTTTACCTGGGCCAATTCTTTATTTTGCTGGATTACATAAAGGGTAAGCTCTTCTATTTTCTTTAAGAGGATATTTTGAGTATCCCCGATATCCAATCCGTCTCTTTTTACCTCTTCTTCTGATGCTATTCCAGGTAAATGTTTATTCTTGTTGATGAATCGTTCCAATTCTTTGAGAGAAGGGAGTTTATATTTTTTATCGAACACATAATCAGGCCATCCGGATTGGGTCACTTTTATTTTTTTCGCCGAGACTGTGCCATTTACAGCCAACATTGTTTGAGGGTTACTTATCCCTATTCCTACATTTCCATTATCGAGAATACGGAACAGCTCTGCATTACCATTGTTGTTTACCAGGAAAGAGCTGCTCGTGCCTGTGATTCCATCCCCCTTTATATGCAATTTGGCCAATGGGTTGTTAACATTAACCCCGATTGACAGATTGGATTGCTGGATGGTGAGGGGATCGGAAGATGAAGTACCTGCAGCTGAAGAGGGATTAAACCCAAAAGTAATAAACCCGGAAGTACTGCAGTCATTGAATACATGCGTAGAAAGGCAGGTCTGCGTAATACCCGAAAAGGGAGCCATATTTGACAAAGGTTCCAAAGAAACTGTTAGGGAAGGCTGAATCCAAGGTGGAACCGTCATACCGGAAGGAAAGTTCGTCTCGGCCTTCACCAGGTCTCTTTTCCATTTGATCTCCGTTCCTGTTCCATCACCGTTTTTAAGAGACTGACCATAGCTGACTACACTGAGCAATACAGCACAGCCTATAAACATAAAAGCTTTATGCATAGCAATTTTATTTCCTGATTTAGAAAGTATAATACCGGGGGAGCCTTATCCGTTAACCATTTGGGGGATCGGAAAGGGAAAAATCAAAGTTGTAGGTATAAAACGGGGAGAGTCTTGCAATTCCCTTATAAGATGGGGATAGCCCAGCATTACGCAAGGCAGATAATAATGTACGGTTCATACTAATGGTCAATTAGGTGTTAGAGGTATGGGTTACAAACAGGGCAGGATTATTTTGCAATGATAGATTTTTATTTTGATTCACCAATTTTCTATGATCGTAATACTGCGTTCCGGGATGAATCACCGAACACATTCTTATTTTTTTATTTCATTTGTAATCGTTTCATCCTAAGCATTTACAGGAATGTTTTTAAAAATAATTCGCTTACTATTTATCTTATAAAAAATTTCTAATATTTTTTTTTGCTTTTTAATTCTTGCCCTGTTCAATACCCCGGCATTTTCAACAAGCACCCCTATCCGACATTTTTAAGTATTTATTCCACGACTCAGCCGTAAGCTCACGGTTAGTGATACATGTTGCGTAGTAAAAAAAATGGATAAGTGGAAACACTTACAAATACTTAGTAAAAAAGTGCATTTTTGGATTGATTATTCATTTTTCAGGACCGTACGCCATTTGTATCAAAAACGGACAACCGATCCCCTAAATGTTACTTACCCTATTGATTATTAGCTCAATAACTTATTGGCATTTTATTAGCCATTTATAGGTATCCAACTACCTGAGACCCTCACGCGGACCAATATAAAAATTAGTTATGCTAAAGAACAATCTGAAGATCGCCTGGAGAATCTTATGGAAAAATAAAACATTTTCCTTTATAAATATAGGAGGTCTCGCCATCGGAATTGCCAGCTCGCTGTTATTGCTCAGTTATACCGCCTTCCAGCTCAGCTTTGATAATTTCCATGACAAAAAAGAAAACCTTTACCGGGTCGATCTGACTCATTTTCAAAATAGTAAATTAATCTTCCAAAGCGCAGAAAATTATGCCGGCCTGGGACCTGCTTTAAACAAAGAATTCCCCGAAGTCATTGGACAAGCCAGGCTTTATAATATGGGGTACAAAAACAATTGTGTATTCACTTATAATAATACCTTTTTTCGGGAACAGAAATTTTTATATGCCGATCCTTCTTTTCTTACCCTGTTTACGTTCCCCTTTATTGAAGGCGATCCGAAAACTGCCCTGACACAACCATACACAGCCGTCATTTCCGAATCCTTTGCGAAGAAATTTTTCGGAGAGCAAAACGGCATGGGTAAATTCATCCGCATGACGGACGATGACCGTAATTCGGAATTATGTCAGATTACCGGAATATTTAAAGACATCCCGCAAAACTCTCATCTGAAATTTAATGTCCTGATCTCCTATCCCACTCTCTATAAGCGAGGAATAAACCGTTTCGAGAATGCCTGGAGCTATAAAGATTTCTATACCTACGTATTGCTTCGCCCGGGCACCGATCCTAAAATGCTCGAAACCAAATTCCCCGCATTCATCGCCCGGCATATCCCGGAACAAAAAGCTACACATTCAGAAAACATTCTTTCTTTAGAACCCATCGAAAAGACACATTTCAGTACAAACCTGATCGACGAACCGGAACCTACTGTAAATGAAAAAGCCATATTTTTTCTCATCCTCATTTCTATTTTTATCATAACGATCGCCTGGGTGAATTATATAAATTTAGCAACCGCCGGTTCCATCAACCGGGCAAAAGAAATTGGTATTCGAAAAGTGCTTGGATCACAACGTTCGCAATTAATAAAACAGTTTCTCGCCGAATCGCTGAGCCTTAACCTGATAAGCTTTCTCCTGGCCATAATCCTGGTTTCCGTATCCCAGCCCCTGCTCGACAAGGTATTTCCGGTGGACTTCAGATTGTCTGGTTTTCTAAGCAGCAGGTATGGCCTTCTTTTTCTTGGCTTTCTGTGTATGGGAGGTTTTGTGTCAGGATTATACCCGGCTTTTGTTTTGTCTTCTTTTAAACCGGCTACCGTCCTTAAAGGAAAAATAAAGAACTCGGTAAGGGGATTAAATCTGCGCAAATCATTGGTCGTTTTTCAATTCTCCTTATCCATTCTCCTTATTATAGGAACGTTTACCGTATACCAGCAGGTGCATTATATGCTCAACCAGAACCTGGGTATAAAAGTGAACCAGGTCATGGTACTGGACAGGCCAGGTCGCTGGGATACAGCCCGTAGAGCACATAGTCGGTATGTGGAACGATTTAAAGAGGCTTTAAAAAGAGACCCTTCGGTCGAGGCGATCGGGATGTCGGACGAACTCCCCGGAAAAGAAATAAGATATCCCTCTACGTATACCGTGCGGCAAACCGGCGAAGGAAACGCTATACCCATTAATACCACCGGGATCGATGAGGATTATTTATCCGTGCTGGGATTTAAGGTATTGGCAGGCCGTAATTTCTCCAAAAACTTTAAGACCGATCAACGGGCATTGATCATCTCGAAATCCGCGGTTTCTGTACTGGGTTTTAAAAACCCGGAAGACGCAGTCGGAAAGCAGGTAACCAGTGATAACAATCTCTTTACTATAGTCGGCGTAGTTAACGATTTTCACCAGGTATCGCTTCAGAAAAAAGAGGAACCTACGGCCTTTCAATTTACAGCTGATTCGAGGGAGTTTGAATATTACCTGGTAAAGGTAAAGACCTCCAATCTAAACCAAACAATCGGCCAGATCCAAACCACCTGGAATGACGCATTTAAAGAAAATCCCTTTGACTTTACCTTCCTGGATGCCTATTTTAACCGGCAATACAAAAATGAAATACAGTTCGGTTTACTATTCGGCACTTTTTCTTTTATAGCCATTATCATCGCCTGTATTGGCCTTTTTGCCTTAGCGGCATTCATGACGGAACAACGCAGAAAAGAGATAGGTGTAAGAAAAGTATTAGGCGCCAGTCTGAAAGATCTTTTAGTCCTGTTAACGAAGGATTTTGTCAGACTGGTACTCCTGGCTAACCTGATCGCCTGGCCTTTGGGATGGTTAATCATGAACAATTGGCTTAAGGATTTTGCCTATCGCATTCATATCAGCTGGCTGGTTTTCCTGCTGTCCGGATTAACAGCCCTTCTAATTGCCCTGTCAACGATTAGTTTCAAGGCGTTTAAAGCTGCACTGGCCAATCCGGTAAAGAGTTTAAAAACAGAATAAGGGGGAATTACTTCCCCCTTATTCTGTTTTTTTATTCCTTAAAATCTCTGGCTTATTATTCAGCCTTTCGATTCAGGTTATCCATTCAGATTAATTACTCAGTCAATTTATTCAGGTCATCCACTCAGCCAATCTATTCAGGTTTCGAAAATGAATAGGGCCATGCCGATTGATTTACGCCCAATTGTTTGTCCGGGACCGGTGACATGGAAAAATTAATGGTCGCACCCTCCATCATCGCTTTATGGCTTAGCCAGTTCTTTTGATAAGGCTGTCCGTTGAATTCGATCTTATTGACATACCGGTTTGCCTCACTGTTGGCAGGAGCATTGATAACGACTGTCTTTCCATTTTCTAACTGAAGGGTAACTTTTTTAAATAAGGGAGCCCCGAGGATATATTGGTCAGTTCCCGGGCAGACCGGGTAGAAACCCATAGAAGACCAGATATACCAGGCCGAAGTCTGTCCATTATCTTCATCCCCGCAATAGCCGTCAGACGTAGGTTTGTAGAGACGGTTCATGGCTTCACGGACCCAATACTGGGTTTTCCAGGGTTGCCCGGCATATTGATATAAATAGATCATGTGCTGGATAGGCTGGTTACCATGCGCGTAATTGCCCATATTCATAATCTGCATTTCGCGGATCTCATGTATGACCGAGGTATAATAGGACGCATCAAAAACAGGAGGAACGATGAATACGGAATCCAGCATAGTAGTGAACTCTTTTTTGCCGCCCATCAGGTTCATCAATCCCTGTACGTCCTGGAATACGCCCCAGGTGTAATGCCAGCTGTTCCCTTCGGTGAAGGCATCGCCCCATTTGAATGGATTAAAATTGGCGGAGAAAGTGCCGTCTGCATTTTTACCATGCATCAGCTTATGCGCGGGATCAAAAAGGTTCCGATAGTTCTGGCTGCGTTTGGCGAAAAGATCGATCTCCGCCTGCGGCCTTTTCAGGGCCTTGGCCAGTAAATAGATACAATGATCGTCATACGCATATTCCAGTGTACGGGCGGCATTTTCATTGATGCCTACATCATAGGGCACATAACCCAGCTCATTATAATATTTATATCCTTTGCGGCCTACTGACTGAAAAGGTCCTTCATGATCTGTATTTTTCAGTACGGCTTCATAAAGCGTGTTGATATCATACCCACGCAACCCCTGCAGATAAGCATCTGCTACCAGGGAGGCGGAATTTGAACCGATCATACAGTCCCTGTGCCCCGGGCTTGCCCATTCCGGCAGGAAACCGCTCTCCTTATAGGCATTCACTAATCCTGCCTGTATATGTTCGTTCAATTCACGATGCAGGAAATTAAAGAGAGGAAATACCGCACGGAACGTGTCCCAGAATCCATTGTCGGTAAACATATAACCAGGGAGCACCTGTCCGTTATAAGGACTGTAATGCATGATCTTTCCCGCAGCATCCAGTTCATAAAATTTCCTGGGGAAAAGCATCGTCCGGTAAATACAGGAATAAAAGGTCCTGGTCTGATCCACAGAGCCGCCCTCGGCTTTCACGCGGTTCAATTCTTTGTTCCAGATGGCTTTGGCCTTGGCTTTTACGGTCTCGAAATCGTCTTTACCGATCTCTTTGAGATTAATCTCCGCTTGTTCGGCGCTGATAAAGGAAGAAGCTACCCGCGCATAGGCCTTATCTCCTCTTTTGGTTATTTTAAACCCAACTACTGCACCTACATGGTCGTCCTTGTATTCGAGTTTGTCTCCGTCCAGCTGATCACCATGAAAAACTGCCGTATTGGCGAAAGGCCGATCGAACACGATCACAAAATAGTTCTTAAAATTATCCGGCACGCCGCCGCTGTTCTTTGTTGTATATCCTATGATCTTATTTTCCGAGGGAATGATCTTTATATAGGACCCTTTATCCAAGGCATCGATAACCACATAGGCACTGTCGGTCTTTGGGAACGTAAACCGAAGACCGGCTGCCCTTTCTGTAGGGGTTATCTCTGTTGTCACATCCGGATCCGCCAGGTAAACACTATAATAATAGGGTTTGGCCACTTCCGCTTTGTGGGAGAACCAGCTTGCGCGGTCATCTTCTTTAAAGACGGGTTTGCCCGTAACGGGCATGATCGCGAATTGCCCGTAATCATTAATCCATGGGCTTGGCTGATGAGTTTGTTTGAACCCGCGTATTTTTATCGCATCGTAAGTATAGGCCCATCCATCACCCATTTTTCCGGTCTGCGGCATCCAGCAATTCATTCCCCAGGGAAGGGAAATGGAAGGATAGGTGTTCCCCGTTGACAGTGTAAAATTGGACGCTGTTCCCATTAAGGGATTAATCCATTCGACCGGATCGGTTAAATGGTCTACGGTCTGTGCCTTAAGACCGGCGAAAGAAAACAGGAATAAAAACAAGGGCCAGCAATTCTTTTTCATTTCATTTATGGTTTGGTTATTTATTTTATTTACTTCAAATCCATTAATTTCAACCTTCATTCCAAAAGCTCCCGACCATTAAAAATAGCGAACGATCATGAATCGAAACAATTTGAACAGATCAATTTTAAAAAGTATTCCTGCCCTTTTGGTCATCCTCCTCTTCGTTTTCCTGACCGTAAGTTTTTTCATTCCCGTCAAGGCAGATAAACAGGTATTTGTCGCCAACACCTTTCAAAATATCAGTTCCTCGATAATGCAGCCAAAGACCTGGGTCAAATGGGATGCAGCGGTTCGAAGTGCCTGGCAAAAAGACTCTTCCGCCTTCCATTACGATCAGGATTCAGCGCGACAGACCCTAACTATCGACATTCCCGGGAAAAAGATCCGCGTCACCCAAATTTCCTACCTGCTTTACCAATTGGAAGAAATTAAAAAAAAGGGCGATCATTCTGTTTTCGGCCTATCGATCGTTCCCTATGTGGGCAACGGTCAAAAAAGATCCGAACACAATTCCTATATTGTTTATTCCCGGTCTTCTAATCTGTTCTATAAGCTCTTTCCTTTCCTGGAAAAAATTTCCTTTGCCAAAAGAACGGTTTCCGATCTCACGGCTTTCCTGGAAGACAACACCCGTTATTATGGTTTCCCGATAGGGATCAAACAAACCACCGATAGCTTCTTTCTCACTAAAAAGGAAGACCTGTCCCCACAAACTCTTTTCTCCAGGATTCCTACGTTATTCCGGGAGATCGATCAGTATGCCCGTGAGAACAACTGCAAACCCGGAATCAAAAATATTTCCTACAGTCCGCTTGGCCATGACAGTCTCACCCTTATGGCGGGTTACAATATCGACAAACCGGTCAAAGGCGACTACCTCTACATTTTCAGACAGTTTCCCGGAGACCAGGTACTGGCCGTCGGTGCCTTCAAAGGTCCCTACCGCGACAGAATTCTGGTTTATTCCGCTATGCAGAAATATCTGTCGGACCATCAACTGATCAGTATCGGACTACCCTATGAACGGTTTTTGTCAGCCTTGCCTATTGCGGATAGCTCTTTGGTAGACCTCGAACTTTGTTACCCGCTTCGCTCTTTTTAATTTTCCCTAATACTGCAATAACCGCAAAGGTGCATTGTTAAAACCCACAATCAATGCTTTTTTTCCACCGGCCAACCGGATAGACTTAATGCTCCTTACTTCACCGGATAAGGTATCCAATGGGGCTGGCAAAGGAAATGATCCTTTGAACCCCCCTTTTCCATCACCCATATACATTTCCATTGTCATTGCATCATAACGCCCCTCGAAGGGGGTGGTTCCATAAAAATTGCCGCCAGCCAGGAAATCCAGTTTTCCATCCCCGTCAAAATCATAAGGCGCAAAATCGAATATCGGGGACCATTGTGCAGATGCAGGAAGCAAAGAAGCACTAAAGCTCCCCTTACCATCGTTGATCAGCACCTGCGAAGCCATGGTATAGATCTTAAACTGCGCAGCGCTGTCCAATTTGTCCCCGAATATTTCTTCTACTGTCAATCCTGCCATCTCTCCATAACTCAGGTATTTTTTCTTCAGATATGGTAATTGTTTTTCCAGGTTCTCCTTGTTGAGAAATGTAAAATATTTCCCGTTTTTTTGAAGGGCGACGATCTGCGCCATCCGCCGGTTGCCCATCATGTCCCCTACGTACATTTTAAGAGGGTTCGTCACACTGGCTGTCAATTTACTGTTAAGACCAAAATTTCCCAGCAACAGATCCTCAAAACCATCACCGTTGATATCGGCGGTTTTTATACTGCACCACCAGCCCGAAAGTTCTACATCGCTGCCTGTAAGTTCCTGCCGGGTAAAATAGCCATGATTATTTTTAAACAGGACAGGCGGCATCCACTCTCCGGTGACGATAAGGTCCTTCCATCCGTCATGATCGATATCGGTCCAGACCGCATCTGTGATCATGCCGGCTTTTTCCAGCCCCGGCGCTATTTTACCGGTAACTACGATAAAGTTGCCCTTACCGTCATTCTGCAATAAATAGCTGGAAGGAGGCATCCCATATATTCCCGCGCTGGCTCTTCCTCCAACAAATATATCCAAGTCACCGTCGTTGTCGAAGTCCGCCACCCGCACTACTGATTTATTCTCGAATAAGGGTGAAAGACCGGCGGACCGATTGAAATGCCCTTTGCCATCGTTCAGATACAACCGGTCTTTCAACTCCTCCGCATTGCCTGTGTATTCATTTCCCCCGCTGACTACATACAGATCCGGCGAACCATCACCATTGGCATCGAAAAATACGGCGTCCACTTCTTCGCATTTAAGATCGCTACGGAATATCATCGAATCGGCCGAAACCTTAAAACGACCATCAGGTTGTTGTATAAACAGGGAACCGCCCTGCCCTTTGGCTCCGCATACATAAAAATCTTCCAGCCCATCCCCGTTCACATCACTTACCGCCACTTTGGGCCCCAGAACGGACAGCTCGTGGGGCAGGAACCATTGGTGGTCAAAGTCAAGAAAGGAGGTATTTTCATGATGGGAATACCGGATACCTGCCTGAAGGGTGATGTCCTTAAAAACCGCTACCGGTGATCGTTTGTTCAGCATGTTCTCTATAAAAACTGCCTGATTGAACAGGGTATCGTTTCGTTTCCGATCATAGGTCAGCAATAATTTTTGATCGGCGGCTATTCCCTTTAGACGTTGAAAGGTATTATCAGGCCAGATGATGACGATGCTGTCTATGGAAGCCTTTTCACCCAGACCAAAATGTAATAGCGGCTCGCAACTGCTCATAAAACCCCTTTCCGGCTGGAGTTCCTGAAAATGGATCTTACCTCCGGTAAACAGAAAAACTTTCGTACCGATGCCAAAGGTATTCGGGGAACGTCCCTTACACTGAATAGTGAGATAATGTGTGGAGGGATGTAGTTGCCTGCTGTTATTTCTATAAATGCCGGCTTCCTGGTTCATATCATTCGTGATCAGGTCCAGGCTGCCATCTCCATCCAGGTCGGCGTAGGCCGCACCCTGTGATAGCGTTGCCTTTCCAAAGCCCCAGTCCGTTGAACGGTCTTTAAAGGTAAGGGTCGAGTCTCCTTCGTATATATAATTATGCCAGGCGCCGGAAGGCAGGTGTTTTAAGATCTCTTTATCATGAACCCTTTTGCCGGTACCGGATTGCTGTTGCGGCAAACCGGAAATAAATTTTACATAGTCCAGATCGTTGGGGCGGTTCTTTATCCCATTGGAGATAAAAATATCGTTCTGACCGTCCAGGTTAAAATCTGCGATCAGCGGGCCCCAGCTCCAGTCCGTCGCTGCAACGCCACTATAAAGAGCTATATCCGAGAATTTTTTACCCTTCCCGGTATTGAGTTGTAAACAATTACGGGCATATTGGTAGTTATAACCGAAACTTCGCTGATAGAGATAAAGACTTAAAGGATCGTCACCCAGGGAAGATTTTAATACTTTTTCGTCTTCCGGCAGCATATCCACGGTCATGATGTCCAGCCATCCGTCATGATTGATGTCCGCAATATCATTGCCCATCGAAAATTTGGATTCATGTCCGAATGCCTGGCCATTCATTTCTTTAAAGGTTCCATTTCCCTGGTTGACATAATAATAGTCGTTCTCATGAAAATCATTGCTGACATAAATATCATCGAAACCGTCGTTATTGAGGTCTGCTACGGCAACACCAAGTCCATAACCAAGGGCACTGGTGTAAATACCCGACTGCCTGGTAACATCCGTAAAATGACCGCCGTCATTGCGGTATAATTTTCCCCCGCTCTCCGGACTATATTTTTCCCGAAGGGATACAGGGCCATAAGCATCTGTCTGGTGAGTGGAATGCTGCAAAAGGAACATATCCAGATCCCCGTCTTTATCATAGTCGAAAAAGACAGCCTGGGTATTATAGCCTACTATATCGAGCCCCCATTTAGCGGCGCTTTCGGTAAAGGTATTATTGCCATTGTTGATAAATAGCTGATTCCTGGAGTGTTGAAAATAGATATGCCCACTACCGTTATGATCCCGGGGATCATAGTTACCCACTGCACAAACATAAATATCCAGGAATCCATCTCCATTAACATCCGCCATTGTGACACCAGTGGTCCAATCGGCCTGTCCACTAACGCCGGCACGACTGGTGATATCTTCGAATGTAAAATTTCCCTTGTTGAGGTATAATTTGTTGCCTCGTTCGTTGGACGCGAAATATATATCCGGCAACCCGTCGTTATTAATATCCCCGATCGTCACACCGGCACCATTATAAAAATATAAATAATCGAGAATGCTCAGGGTATCCCTGTCCACATTCTCATTTATAAAGGTAATGCCGGTCTTTGAAGCCGGTAAAGACGTAAACAAGGTGGGTGACCGATGGGAACAGCCTTCCAAAAGGATAACCAGGAGAAACATGGCAACGGCAAGTCTTTCGGATATTTTCACTTAGGTCGATTAGTTGACAATAAATGGAAACTAAAATATAAGTCTATCAATAAGTCAGGAGTAGCTGCACTGGCCGCTACTCCTGACTGAAGAAAAAATTCAACAAATTAAAATTACTGTATTATAGGCGCTAACCGATCATTTATTACTGATAACCCGGGTTTTGTTTCAGGTTGGTGTTGGTACTCAATTGGGTCTGAGGGATCGGCATGATCAGGGTATGGTTGTCCGCATCATCCGCCGGTTTGGGAGGATAATTCCGGGCCGCGGTATATTTACCAAAACGGATCAGGTCATCTCTCCTTACATCTTCCCAGGCCATTTCCCGGCCTCTTTCAGCCAGGATATTGTCCAGGGTCAGATCGGATAGCTGCCAGTTATCAGCGACATTGCCGGAATAAGCGCGGGTGCGGATTACATTGAAGTCCGCCAGGGCAGGACCCATATTTCCCAACCTGAATTCGCTCTCTGCTCTCATCAGATAGATATCCGCAAGACGGTAGACCACCCAGGCATTGCTCATATTGCCGTTACTGGCACCTGGCTGTGGCCAGTATTTGATGTTGCGCAGACCTGCATGACGGAAGTTGGCGTCCGTTGACGCAGCCGTGAACTGGGTCATTTTATCGTAATAGATCACCGGTGATTTGATACTGTTGTAATCATCTCCAATCCTGATGGTTTGACTTACGCTGGCATCACCATCATAGGTGCAGCAAACATCCGAGCTTTCCACGATCCAGTTCCGGTTTGGCGGATAATTCGTTATACCATCACCCTGGAATTGCTGTCCGATCAGATATTGGGCGGTACGCTGGTCATTGAAGGTCCGCAGTTTGTTCGTCACGGTACGTCCTTTTATGGTAACGGTGGTATCTATGTAACTGGAGGTTGTGTCGAAAAACTGGTAAAAATCATGGGTGGTCGAACCGCCATTATTTCCATATCCGCAACAGGGAATACCGAAAGTAAGGGCCGAGTTGAATTCGAGCGTTACCTGGATGATTCCGTTCCCGGAGATCAATCCATTAGAGGAAAGAGGAACTACGAAAATATTTTCCGGGCTTTGGTTATTCGCACCGTGAAAAGGATCGAAATAATTTTGTTCAAGGCTATAGGTTTTATTGGCAATCACCGAATCGCACATAGCTATACAGTCCGCCCAGCGGGGAGTTCCCGTATAAACTTCCGCATTAAGATACAATCTGGCCAACATACTAAATGCCATATATCGCGTCACCTTTCCATAGGTGGACGCATCCACGGTGGTATTTAGATAAGGAAGAGACGATTTGATATGTAATTCCAGCGAATCAAATACCTGTTTGCGGGAAAGGTTAACGACAGTGGCGGGATCCACTTTAAAATTGGTCACATAAGGGATATTACCCCAAAGATCCATGGCTTTAAAATAATAGAAGCTACGAAGCGCAACCATTTCAGCCAGATCGGCCTGAAGATTGACATCGGTGCCTGGAGGCAGGTTCTGCAGGGTATAAATGACAAAATTACAATCACCGGCGCCGTTAAAAAGATCATTCCAGGTACCGTTCAGATTACCATCCACATCGCTCTGCGCACCCTGGTGATAATACATGCGGGCCCACTGTCCTCCATCATACCAATCCGTACCCCGTGTCGGGAACACCATTTCATCGGAGGTGATCTCATTCTGGCGGCCCGTATTCGTCGGACCGACTACCTGGGTGAGCTGTGCATAAGAAGGCCCTTTCCCTGCTGCAATTTCGGCAGCGTTCTTCCAGAAATCGGCACTGGGAATAACACTGTAGGTCTTAACGTCCAATTTTGTGCAGGCTGCTCCCGAGATCCACAATAGGGCGATTACCGGAGCCCATTTTTTTATACTTGCTAATCGTTTCATTTTTAAAATTTTCTTAAATTAAGAATTAACAGGGTTTAATAACAGGAGCCCGGTTATTTAACGGATATGGATACACCAAGGGTAAAAGAACGGGCCCTTGGGTAAAATCCATTACCGGCATAGTTATTATCCAGATATCCCTGACCGGAACCAGCGCCGCCTTGGGCTCCGTAAGTGCCGGATAAACTGGTTGCCAGGTTGCTGATCCCGGCACGACTGCCATTTGCACCGCTATAGCCTGTCGTATTCGGAGCGCCATAGGGAGAAATTTCCGGATCCAGGCCTTTATATTTGGTGATCACGAACAGGTTATTACCGGCAAAGTATACCCGCATATTTTCAATACCCTTAATCCTGGGAACGTTATAAGATATTGTCAGGGTCTGCAAACGCAAGTAAGACGCCTTTTCCAGCCAATAATCCGAAGTTGTCGGTTTGTCGGTCAATCCATTCGTAAAAGTTTCCTTTAAGACGTTCAAGCCCGGGAAACGTCCGTAACTAGCCAGATTCAGCCTGGAATTGTCATAAATTTTCTGTCCATAGTTGCCATTGAAGGCACCAGTCAGGCTCAGACTCCGGTAACGCACGTTAAAATTAAATCCATAAGTGAACTTTGGTGAAGGATCCGTATAATAATAAGTAGGGTTCCCGTCGATGGATACACCTTTTACACCTGCGGAATCCAATAATTGATTGCCGCTCTGGTCCTTACCCACATAATGCGGCAGGAAAAAGACGGAAGGGTAATAACCTACCTGCAGATAGGTCAGGGGATTAAAGCTCAACCCCTGGCCACCTGCGGAAGTAAGTTGTATATGATTGGACGCCACGGCGTTTCCATTCCATGTTCCGGACAGGCTCGTCACACGGGTATGCACCGTCGTGATCTGGCCTCCCAGGGTCAGGCCAAAGTCCTTATGCCGGATGATATCGACATTTATACCGAGTTCCACGCCTTTATTGGTCATACTGCCCACATTGGCCAGTACGCTGCTGATAAAATTGGGAGGCACCTGTACCCCGTAATTAAACAGCATGTCCTTGGTCTTATCATTGAATACGGAGAGGCTACCCGTTATCCTGTGCTGAAGGAAGGAATATTCCAGACCGAGATTCTGGCCTATTCTTTTTTCCCACTTCAAGTCGGGGTTAGGGTTCTGGGAAGCGCCGTAACCTACGGGGTATGGGTTGTTGGTGCTGGTAGGATCAAAAGTATGCACTGTTCCACCCAGCAATAACTGCGTATTATAAGCGCCGATAGGGTCAGAGTTACCGGTGATACCATAACCGACATTGATCTTCAATTCATCGATCCAGGTGACATCTTTCAGGAAATTTTCCTTACTGATGCGCCAGGCTGCAGATGCGGCGGGGAAATATCCCCTCTGGTTATTTATCCCGAATTTGGAAGAACCATCCTGACGGATGCTTCCAGTCAGATAATACTTATTGTCAAAATTGTAGGTAACCCTGGCAAGAAAGGAGATCAGCTTGAATTCCTCCTTGTTGGAACTGATCGAATTAAAACTGGATATGCCGGATTGCAAGGCATTGTTCTGATTGGGATCTACCAGGTAGCCGTTACCTCTTGCATAAAAATTATCATCCTGGTAATAATTATATTCGTAAACACCGGTAGCAGTGATATTATTCTTGCCGAAACTACCCGCATAATTGATATGAATATCTCCTTTATAGGAGTTAAAATTCGAGTTGTATTTAAACCCCTGGGAGAGCAATCCGCCGGCAGATCCGGGAATCTGCGGAAGATAATAATCGTACTGGGTGTTAAACCGGCTTAAGTTACCACCGGCGCCCACCTTCAACCCTTTCAGCACATCATAATTTACGATCAGGTTCTGTTGTTTCAAATTGTCCACCGAATTTTTCACTTCATTATTCTGTACCCAGACCGGATTTACATAGTTGTAATTGTATATTGGGTTATCCACGCCATTTATTTTCTCCGGCACAGTTGGAGAAATATTATAGGCCCAATAAAAAATATTGGCATCGACATTCTGATGTTTGGTCTCGGTGTTCAATATGTTTAACTGGATATCCAGTTTATCATTCAGGGCTTTTTGCTCTGCATTGATACGAAGCCCAAGCTGCTGTCTTCCTGTATTGATGACGATCCCCTGTTGATTCTGATAATCCAGGGAGGCATGATAGGTAAAACCACCGGTACCTCCTGAAAGACCCAGGTTATGGGAATGGGTATAACCGGTCCGGGTAATCGCCCTCTGCCAGTCGGTATTACCACCCTGATCAACGGCCTGGGCTGTCGAATCTCCAAAGATTTTTTTAGTCTGGCTCAAAAAATCGTTCCGGTTCAGCAGGTCATAATATTTGGCGTCTTTGGCTACCGATACGGAGCCGTTGTATTCCAGCAAAAATGTCCCGCTGCGCCCCCTTTTCGTAGTGATAAGGATCACGCCGTTCGCACCGCGTGAACCATAAATAGATGCTGCGGAAGCATCCTTCAAAAAGTCGAAGGTGACGATATCCGCAGTAGGAATGGAAGACAATACTTCATAATTATCCAGGATCACCCCATCCACTACCAGCAGAGGAGTCTGACTGCCTAATAACGAAGTTTGCCCCCGCAGCCGGATGATCGGGTTGGAATTCGGATCGCCATCCGGTTTGGTAATTACCAGACCCGGTACTTTTCCCTGGACCGCATCCATCGGGGTAGTGATAATACCCTGGTTGAAATCTTTTGCTGAAATACTGGAGACGGAACCGGTGACATCCTTTCTCCGTGCAGTACCATATCCCACGACTACGACGTCATTCAGGCTGGTTCCCTCAAATTTGAGGGTCACTGAAATATTGGTACCGGAGCCGATATTCACCTCGGTGCCTGTAAAGCCTATACTGGAAATCTGGAGGGCTTTTGCTCCGGCGGGTGCTGTAATCGAAAAATTACCGCTTGAATCGGTTGAAGTCCCACCTTTAGATCCTCTGACGGTTACCGTGGCCCCGAAAACAGGATTACCCTTGTCATCGTTGACCCTCCCCGTAACCGTCTTTGTTTGTGCAATGGATTGATGAAAAATTAATAAGAAGAAAAGACTCAGAAGCGTGAGTTTTTTGTAGACATGCTGGTACATAAGCAAACGTTTTTGGATATTTAAATATAGAGACATCAATAAAATGCGTCTGTTATATTTTTAAGAAAACAAGGCTAAATGGCATTAAATTAAACAGATTAACGATTAGTAATTTGTTGAAAATCAATATGCTACGAACAATAAATGACGTCACATCAAAAATCTACGAAATCGGTTAAGTAATTACACTTATTTTTTAATGCAAACGGTTGCGTAAAAAAACGATTTAGCAACCGATTGCAATTTGCCGGGAGGCAGGAAGGAATAATAATTATTTTTTAGCCCTCATTTCATTCAGGGTATCCAGAGGGGCAAAAGGAACGGAATACCCTCCTGAGTCGAGCAAGACCTTCGGAAAGTGCATTTTGAGAGCCGGCCAATCCTTGCCGGTTACTTTTGTGTGAAAAAGGAACAGGGATTGTAAGTGTTTTAGGGGAGAGAGAGAAATTACACCGTTGGCGGTAACGTTAGTGCCTGTCAGATTCAGAACATGAAGATTGACGAGCGAATTCAGGGAGACCAATCCTTTGTCGCTGATCCGGGTATGATTCAACCCGAGAACGGTCAGGTTTCTGCATTGACCGATAGCTGTCATGCCGCTATCTCCAACCGCCTGGTCTCCCAGGTTAATCCAAACCAGTTGTTTTTGCAAAGGCAAAAGCAAGGAAAGGTCTTTATCCGTAATATGACCGGCATTAATAAAATTAGCCGACAAATAATTGCTGCCCCGGGCGACAGGTATCAGTTGGACTTTTTTTGCTTTTAGCAAATCCATGTCTTTTTCCGCAGCCGCTACCACAGGGGCTTCAGGTACCAGGGAATGAGCCTTTGTTCCTCTTCCTCCACTGGCATTCCCATCCTGTCTCGCCAACAGGTAGGAGGCAATTCTGGCTGTACGCGGCAATTCTTTCACCTTCACGGAAAAATCCGATCCATTCCCTATCCACCATTGCAAAATCGCAATATCGCTTTCCTTTAAAACAGATTTTTCTTTTGGAGGCATATGATGCTCGTCTTCAGCAGGCAGCAAAATTCTTTTCAGCAATTCACTTTTACCCATAAGAGATGAATCCTTATGGGAAGAATCCACCCTTTTCCCCGATCCGGCAATAACGGGTCCGTCTTTTCCTCCCCGGAGAATCCAGGCGGAGTCATCGAGACGGAGCTTGCCTTTTTGTTTTTGCGGCCCATGGCAGCTATAACAATTAGCCTCCAATACCGGACTAATTATATCCCTGTAAACTATTGCTTGCTGTATATCGGGAATCGGTTTGTGGATTACTGTGGCAGGACCGGCTTGCCCATTCAGGGCGGAGGTCAGATAATCCGAGCCATGGGTCAAAGATCCGCCCAGGTGTCCGGTAACGGTGATCAATATCAGCAGCAGGACGGAGAGCGCCCCGGAAATCAGTTTACGGGATTTGTCCTTCCCATTGCCCAGGAAACCTGCGTTATTGACCAGACCCCCTGCGTCTTTGTTCTTTTGTTGATTGTTTGTCAGGTCCAGTAAAGCCACCACCGAAATCAGGCATACGCCCAGGCCCATCCATTTATGCCAGGCCACCAGGCTCTCGTCATACTCCCCGCTCAAGGACAATAGGTATCCTGTAAGGCTGGACACCAGTGCCGAAAACAACCCCGCTATAAACACCAGTTTTATTACTGCATCGGAAATACCAAATTTCGGATAACGGGAAAGAACCTTTAACAACAGGCCCATCAACAAAATTCCAATAGGTAAATGAACCAGGACCGGATGAAAACGTCCAAAAAATTCTATTATCAATAACATCAGGAGGGTAGATATCTTTTACGTAAAAGGTGCATCATATAAACATTTATCGCCCACTGGTCCGCCAGCGGTTGTCGCGTATAGGGAAGAGCGGGCATATAATCCGGAGGGCCGAATTCTGTGAGTATGGTCAGACGCCCGCCCGTACGTTTTTTTTGAGCGACTACTTTATCCCACCAGCCCAGGTGAGCCTTCACGCAGTCTTCCCATTCCGGCGCCCGGGGGTCGTTGACCTGGGGACCGTCAGGATGACCGATACGGGAATGGATATGGTCTACTCTTTCCAGGGCGAGGTCAACTGTAGCCTGCTGGTCTTCCAAAAGGCTGTTATGCACATTCGTCCAATGAGAAATGTCCAGCGTGATCCGAAGCCCGGGATTTTTTTCGATAAAATGCCGGGTAGCCGGTGCTGCAAAAAGCATTCTCGACCGATGGGTCTCATGCAGGATCAGAATACCGGTCCTGGCCGATAATTCAAGCGTATGATCTATAAAAGCCTGGTTCTCGTCAACACTGAAAAAATCCCTTCCGGAATGACAATTGATGTAGATAGGTCGCTGGAAAGTATTATGTGCCGCATCACCGATCATATGCTTAAAATGATCCAGGTGATCCCGGAAATCAGGTTGATCCCCGGCCACCAATAGCCCAAGATCCAGCTGATATTTTTTTAAGGCGGTGAACAAGGCATCCTGCCCGGCTTTTTCCTTTGGCCACCAAATCTCGATGCCTTCATATCCTTCATTTTTTACTTTGGCGCAATAGGTGTCGATACTCCCCTTGAAACCCCAATCCGTTGCCAGGAACTTTAATTCGAAGGAGCCGGCCTTATGAACTGCCGGTTGCGTTGATATCAATGGATCCGGAGCCGGCATTTTTTCCTGAGCCAGGGAGTCCAAAGAAGACAGCAGCAGGGCGGTGGTGGCAGATGTAGAAGATTGAATAAAATTTCTTCGGTTATACTTCATGTTTGTCGAAATTAAAGGGTCGGTTGCTATAATTGAACGTTCGGCCTGCCAATATTCTTATGCGATCACTTCTTCAATTATCTTGCCTCCCACATCAGTCAGCCGAAAAGGCCTCCCCTGAAAAGGAAAAGTGAATTTTGTGTGATCGAAGCCCAATTGATTTAAGATGGTAGCCTGAATATCGAAAGCGGTAGTTTTACCGCTAATGGCGCTATAACCGATCTCGTCGGTCTCGCCATAACTAACTCCTCTTTTGATCCCTCCGCCCGCCATCCAAATCGTAAACGCATCTACATGGTGATCCCTGCCTTTAAAAGGGTTTTGTTTGCCATCCCTGTTCTCCATCATCGGAGTCCGGCCAAACTCTCCGCCCCAAACGACAAGGGTTTCTTCCAGTAATCCCCGTTGTTTGAGATCCAGCAACAGGGCTGTCTTGGCCCGGTCTACCTCTTTACATTTGGTGATCAGCCCCATATCGACTGAAGTGGAGGGATCGGTCCCATGACTATCCCAGCCCCAATCAAACAACTGCACGAAACGAACTCCCTTTTCGACCAGTTTTCTGGCGAGCAAAACATTATTGGCGAAACAGGCTCTGCCCGGTTTAGTACCATACATTTCATGAATATAAGCCGGCTCGTCATTAATATTCATGACCTCCGGTACGGAGGTCTGCATTCGGTAAGCCAGCTCATATTGGGAGATCCTGGATAAAATTTCCGGGTCCTGATATTCGTTATATTCCCGTTGATTGACCTCGTTGATCGCATCGATAGCAGCTTTCCGGATATCCCTTTCCATTCCATCGGGATCCTTTATGAATAACACAGGATCTCCTTCGCTGCGGCACTGAACCCCCTGGTAAACGGAAGGCAGAAAGCCGCTGCCCCATACGCTTTTGCCGGCATCGGGGAAATGGCCTCCGGAGGTAAGTACTACAAACCCCGGCAGGTCCTGGTTTTCCGTTCCCAATCCATAAGTGGCCCATGAACCGATACTGGGTCTGCCCAATCTGCCCGATCCGGTATGCATCATCAGTTGGGCAGGGGCATGGTTAAATTGATCCGTCGTGACCGCTTTAAGAAAACTAACTTCATCGGCAACTTTTGCAAAATGAGGAAGATAATCACTCACCCAGGCCCCGCTCTGTCCCCTTTGTGCAAAGTTGGCCTGAGGGCCCAGCATTTTCGGGACTCCGCGGATAAAAGCAAAACGTTTGCCTTTCAACAATGATTCGGGACAATCCTGACCGTTGAGCTTTTGCAGATCGGGCTTAAAATCGAACAGTTCCAGCTGAGAAGGAGCACCGGCCATATGGAGATAAATCACACTCTTTGCCTTGCCAGGGAACATCGGTGGTTTTGGAGCCAGGGGATTGGCAGCATCGAAAATAATTTCATTTCCTCCGCCTCCGCCGGTACCACAACCCGGTAAAAGTGATCCTAAAACAAGACCACCCAGCCCCATTGCACTCTCTTTCAGGAAATGTCTGCGGGTCAGATGATTTATAGCTCTTGTGTTAGCCTCCTTTACCAGTCGTTGGTCATGTATTTCTTTTCGGGTCATGCTGAATAAGATTAATGTTCAATTCATCCGGTCAGGAAACAAGGTTAGTTTTAATTTTTCGTGATTACTTCATCCAGGTTTAATAATGCCCCTGCCACTACCACACAGGCCGCCGTTTCCGGGTTAGCATGGACGCCAGGCTCTCCAACGACTTCACAGGCCAGTTCGGGCTTTTGGGAGTAGGCGGCATACGCTTTATCATACAACTTTTTCAATATGACCAGGTTTGCTGGTTCAATCGGCCGGAAGGTTAACAATTCATACCCTTTAGCAATCATTTTATCTTTATCTCCGGGTCTGCTTGTTTTGTCGCCAGAAGTCATGTCCGCATATGCCTCCATCATCCGGAAGGCCAGGTGCCTGGATGCCTCAATATAAACAGAATCATTGAGGGTTACCAGGGCCTGAAGCGGGGTATTGGTGCGTATGCGCCTTGCCGTGCACACTTCCCGGGAAGCACCGTCAAAAGTGATCATGGAAGGATAAGGGGCCGTACGTTTCCAGTACGTATAGATCGCCCTTCTGTACTGGTTCTGACCAACACTGGTTTTCCAGGTATTGCTGTTATAGGGGGAAAGCCAGATCCCCTCCGGCTGCCAGGGCATTACGGGAGGGCCGTACATGTCGGCGCTCAGCAGGCCACTGGCGGTCAATGCCTGGTCCCGCACTTCCTCTGCTGAAAGTCTGACCCTTGGGCCTCTTGCATATAATTTGTTATAAGGATCTTTTTCACGCAAGGTTTCAGTGAACTTCGAATCCTGCCGGTAGGTGGCTGACATGACCATTTCCTTCAAACATTTTTTTATGCTCCACCCTTCCTCATGCATGAGCTTCCAGGAAAGACAGTCCAATAATTCCCGATGCGTAGGCGCCGCTCCCTGTGTACCCATGTCTTCCAATGTTTCCACAAGGCCCGACCCAAAAAGCTGTTCCCAGAGACGGTTGATCAAGGTCCTTGCCACCAGAGGATTACGTTTGTCGGTTAACCAGGCAGCCAGCCCCAACCGGTTACGCGGTGCATCTGCCGGAAAAGGATTCAGGGAATGTGGTACGTCCGGCAGAACGGTTTTCCCTTTTACCAGCCAGTTACCTCTGACGAAGACATTCGAAACCCGGTGCATATCCTTCGGATTATCCATCATAACCGGTATCCCGGCCCGGTCTTTTCTTAATAGCTCCCACCAGGTCTTTTCCAGGGCGGCATACCCGGGACGACCCCTGCCCGGCAGGCTTTTTCCAAAATGGAGCCAGTCGAACAACAAACCGTTATCCGTAAGATTCCGCATAAGGGGATTACTATAGGCAAGGTAGAGGTCATGCGGGCCGCTTGCCGGTGGCAAACTGATCGAACTAATCTCCCAGCCCTTACTAGTTGTATCTATTGAAATCTTTTTCAGGACCGGTCCGTCAAGACTGTCCAGATGGATGGTCAGACTACCACCCTTTCTATGAGCTTCGTAACGGAAAATCAATTCATCCCTGTTAGTCAGGTCAACCTGCTGTAATCTCGCGGAGCTGTGATTCCGGAAAACCAGGTATTTAGTGTCCTGCAGGGCGCTGTTCACGTATTGGTCCGCCCGCAAGCTATTGACGGAAGGCTGCCAGGTCTTCAGGAACAGCACCTGCTGCGCCGCTTCTGTCGCTGTGCCGTTCAATTTCACCCATTCCGACACGCTTTGCAGCTTCGCGCTGTCTGAAAAGCTGAATTCCCGAAGCAGCGGATAATCGTCATAAGTATCTTCGTCGCGGGTATCATTGAAAAAAGCCATGAAACTATAATAATCCTCATGCTTGAAAGGATCGTAGGGATGACTGTGACATTGCACACAGGCAAAAGTGGTTCCCATAATGGCCTGCCAGGTAGTATTCACCCGGTCGAGCACTGCCGCGGTACGAAACTCTTCATTGTCCGTACCGCCTTCGCTGTTGGTCATGGAATTCCTGTGGAAACCCGTTGCTATGAATTGATCATCGTTCTTAACGGGTAAAAGATCGCCTGCCATTTGTTCTGTCAGGAACCGGTCATACGACATGTCGCCGTTGAAAGCCCGGATGAGCCAATCCCGGTAATGCCAGATCCCTTTTCGTTCTCCATCCGCCTCGTATCCCTGGCTATCCGCATAGCGGGCAAGGTCCAGCCACATGGCGGCCCATTTTTCACCAAAATGGGGAGAAGCCAGCAGGGAATCCACCAGCCGTTCATAAGTCTTTTCATCAGGGGCTTGTAAGAAGGCCTTCGCCAGGGAAGGCGTGGGCGGCAGACCAACCAGGTCGAAGCTAACCCTTCTGAGGAGCGTTGCTTTATCGGCTTCCACAGAAGGCGTAAGTTTGTTTTCCTGCAGCTCTTTGAGTATAAAATAATCAATATCGTTCTTTACCCATTCAGGTTTGGCTTTGTAATTCCATCCGAAGAAACTGTGACCGGGCTTTGGGATTTCCACTTCTTTTACAGGAACATATGCCCAATGATCCCCCCAGACCGCGCCTTCTTTGATCCACTGGCGAAGGATATCGATATCCTTTTTTGCCAGCGGCTCCTGTTTGTAGGGCATCCTATCTTCCGGATCTTTTAAGGTAAGCCGGCGCATGATCTCACTATGTTCGGGATCATGGGGAATAATAGCCGGTTTCCCCGACTTGTTCACGGCAAGGGCCTCAGAACGGAATAACAGGCTGAAATCGCCCAAACGCTTCACTCCTCCATGACAGACGATACAATTTTTATTGAGAATAGGTTTAACCTGGGTATTAAAATCTATCCTGCCGGGCGTGACAGCAAAATAAAAAAGGAGGGCAGAAAGAATAACAATACCGGTAACCAGTATACTAATTTTATTTCTCCTTAACCTGCTGATAGCCATATTTTCCATAAAGCAAACCTTTGTAAATTCCCCAAATGGGAGACAACAAATCTAATCTACTACTTTTTTATGGGGTTTTATCAGATAATGCCTCATTAATACTCACACAAACGTTTGCATAAAAACGGGCGGACGCAGTCAATGAATTATCCCTACCTTGATCCGGCAAAAAACCTGCCGACCAGGAAATAAACGTTATTGCCCCTTTATGAAAATCGATCTTTATCATTCCGTATGTCTGATTACCCGCCATCACCTATTTGTTGTATCCTTTTTTTTCGCTGCACTGCATTCCCCCGGCAGGATTATTGCGCAAAACGACCATACCCTCCATACCGTCCTGCACGATCATTTAACTAATCATGTTGCTATAGGGAAACATTCCCGGGAAAACCAGGCAGCAAGCCCAGCCGATGAAGTCGATCCTCTGATCGGAACGGACAAATCCAGCCATCGGACCGTATGGGAATCCAACGGGGCTACATTCCCCGGCGTCCTGTTACCCTTTGGCATGGTCCAGATCACTCCGGATTCTTATCATTATAAGGATACGCATATCGGTGGATTCAGTTTCCTGAACCATCACAGTGGCTGGAGCTCGGGGGGTAATTTCCTGATCATGCCCTTTACCGGACCGGAAAAAAAATCTTCTTCCTTTTTGCATAGCCGGGAACAAAGCCATCCCTGGCAATATGATGTGGACCTTCCTGATTTTGACATTCACAGCTCATTTACGGCAACCGTCCATGCGGGGTTCGGAAGATTTGTTTTTCCCGCATCCGGCCAGTCCCATATTCTTATATCCGATGTATCGGAGGTGAAGATTATTTCAGATAGTATTTTAACCGGCCAAAGTCATGGAATCTGGTTCATTGCCCATACGAGCAAACCCTTCCATATACAACATTCGGGTAAGGAAGGGGACTCATCGGATAGTAATTCATCGGAGAGTAATTCATCGGAGATCCGTCTGGATTTTACGACCAGGGCCGGGGAAATCATCGATCTCCGGATCGGCTTTTCGCTGACTTCTATCGCTGGGGCTGCGAAAAATTTGCTGGTAGAAATACCTGATCATGATTTCGAAAAGATAAGCCGGGAAAACAAGCAGATATGGAACCGTCGCCTGCGCAGCATAGAAATAAAAGGAGGAGATGCCCAACGACGCAGGGTATTTTATACCGCCCTTTATCATTCTTCTTTTATGCCCGCGATCCTTTCCGATGCCGGAGAAATCCCCAGGCGTTATTCGCCAACTTATCCCTGGGACACTTATCGCAGCGAGCATCCACTGATCGCTCTTCTCGATCCTTTGGCGGAAGGCGAGATGATAGCCTCCACCCTCGATACCTATGACCAGACAGGATGGCTTCCGACGGGCAATATGCTGGGCAATCATAATGTCGAATTAATCCTCGATGCGTATAATAAGGGGATCCGGAATTTTGACGTCGTCAAAGCCCGGCAGGCCATCCGCAAAAGTTTGTTGGATTCGCCTTATGCCCGAAGGGATATGTCGTCTTATAACAGGCTCGGGTATGTGCCGGCATATGTCGTCAACAGTGTTTCCCAGACCCTGGAATTTTCCTACAACGATTGGGCAGGCGCTAATTTTCTGAAGACTGCAGGTGAGACTCCTGAAGAAGACATTGATGTTGAAACACTTTTGCGCCGTTCCTATAACTACCGGCACCTATACGATGCTGCATCGGGTTTTATGCGGGCGAGGAACGTGGACGGAAGCCAGGCAAGCGGTGGTTATTGCGAGGGCACGGAATGGACCTATTCCTGGTATGTTCCCCATGATGTAAATGGGCTTGTCAACCTCATGGGGGGAAAAGAGGCTTTTTCCAAAAAACTTTCGGAGTGCATGGAAAAGGGCTATTATGTCCACGATAATGAACCTCCTTTTCATTATGCTTATCTGTTCGACTTTGTAAACCAGCCTTGGAAAACCCAGCAATGGGTCCGTCATATTTGTGAGGCCTCCTATTCTGCCGATCCCGGCGGTCTTCCCGGCAATGATGATCTGGGCGCCCTTTCCAGTTGGTTTGTACTCAGCGCGATGGGTATTTATCCTGTCACACCGGGTCGTCCTGTATATGAGATAGGAAGCCCGCTGTTCAATGAATGTGTTGTTCATCTGCCCAATGGAAAAGATTTCAGGATCCAGGCTCCTTCAAATTCATCCGCCAATAAATATATTCAATATGCCACCCTGAACGGCCAGCCTTACCTGCGGCCCTGGTTATCCCATATGGATATCCTTGCCGGTGGGACATTGGTCCTCCATATGGGGCCGGAACCAAATAAGAAATGGGGAGCCGCTGTTGAAGATGCGCCACCTTCCCAGACAACCGGGCACCCGGATTTTACAGTAAGTCCTCCCCTGCTATCTTCTCCGACGGCTGAGGCCGGAGAAGTGGTGGAATGGTCTTGCAAAGTCAGTAACACCGGACTGGCTGCAGGAAGCCGGCATCTGGCGATATTTGTCGACGGCAAATATTATGCTGACGCAAAGGTCCTGGTGAATGCGCAAGATACGCAGCATGTCATCCTCCCCATCGTTCTTTATTACGCGGGTTCGCATGTTATTACGATCGGAAAAGAAAAGTCTCCACGAAAGCTTTTTGTAAAAGCAAAAGAACCGGCATTTGTCTATCGGGATCTTTCGGTACCACTGCCCTCAGTCTTTTATCGTAAAGACTGCTTTACCGTTAGCGCAAAAATAAAAAATACCGGGAGCCGCAAGGCCCGGACCTCTGCGATTCTTTACCTCAATCATAAACCCTTCCGGACAAAAACAACCACCCTTGAGCCGGGGCAGGAAAAAGAAGTTAGCTTCCCTATTTCCGGAAATGATTGTACGCCAGTTTCTGAGATCGCCATCGGCGATCTTTCCCCTTCAACAGTCCGTATCCTGGAGCCGGGAATGCTGCCCTCTGCGGATACTACGCTGTTACACAGACTGGGAGCGGTAATGGTCCTGAATTTTGATCAGGGGCCCGCGCAGCAGGTAACAGATATTTCCGGTGAGGGCAATAATGGAAAGGTACACGGTAAGGTCAAATGGGTTGAGGGTTTGTTCGGGAAAGCCATTCAGACCAATGCTATGCAAGGCAGTTATATCGAGATCCCTTCCGGCAAAGAATTGGATTCATTGGGGCATAACGAAACGATGACTATGATGGCCTGGATCTACCCCATGGAAGAGGAGAACTTTTCTGATATACTCTGCAAAGGCGACTGGAATTCGCTTCAACTAAAAGGAAGCAATACTTTTATTAACTTTTACAGCAACGGATGGGAAGGTCATGAGGCCTTTTCACCTGTACCCTCCGGGTGGAACCGTCACTGGCATCATATCGCCGGCGTAACCCGTCAGGCTTTCGAGGAATTGTATATTGACGGGCGATTGGTTGGGGTCAAAAAGATGGAACCCCGTGATCCGAAAGGGGAAACTGGTGCTGGTGATTATTCCGGCAGTCATTTATGGAATATTGGCCGGAACGGGTCCGATCCAACCAGGGTTTTTAAAGGATATATCGACGATGTTATGCTTTTCCGGAAGGCATTGACCGTGGAGGAGATAAACAAGGTGATGATGCATGCGCCTTACTAACATTTCAATTAGTTATCAGGTGTTGCTTACCTTTGGGTCCGGAATTTTATTTTATTACATAATCTATTAAAAGGAGGATTTGCCATTTTTGTATTAAATTGTCCCATCATTATTAAGACTACTTCTCCATTTAACAAACACTACTATTATGTTCCAATTTGCTTGTCCATCCTTTAAAAAGACAATTTTTGTTTCGGCCATCGGCCTCCTTGCAGGGGTCCAGCAGGCGAACGCCCAGGCTGATTCTGCAGATGCCCATGAATTGACAGAAATTTATACGCCAGTTCCACCTATAGTGACTCCCGGAACTACTTTTGCCGACGCTCCATCCGACGCCATTATTCTTTTTGATGGCAAGAACCAGGATGAATGGTTAGGGAAAGATGGAACAGCTCCTTCCGACTGGATCATTTCCAAAGGAGCCCTGACGGTCAATAAAAAAGCCGGCGGCATTCAGACCAAACGTTCTTTTACCAATTATCAGTTGCATATCGAATGGAAGGTGCCAACCAATATCACCGGCGAAGGACAGGCCAGAGGCAATAGCGGGGTTTTCCTGGCTTCTACAGGTCCCGGCGACGAAGGATATGAATTACAGGTACTGGATTGTTACAACAATAAAACTTATGTGAATGGTCAGACAGCCGCAATTTACAAACAAGGCATCCCATTAGCCAACGCCTGTAAAAAACCAGGAGAGTGGCAAGCCTATGATGTGATCTGGACTGCCCCAACCTTCAATACGGATGGCAGCCTGGCCACGCCCGCTCATGTGACAGCCTTTCATAACGGAGTGCTGGTACAGAACAATTTTGAATTAAAAGGTGTGACCCGTTATCGCGGAAAACCTTATTATAAAGCACATGGCGCCACTGCCATCAAATTACAGGCACATGGTGACAAAAGCGAACCGATCAGCTTCAAGAATATCTGGATCCGGCCGCTTTAAAATAAATCAATGGTTATGAACCGTCAGCAAAGCCTGCCGCCGCTGAATAGCGTCGATGGCCTTGATATAGGTCTGTAGTTTGTTACGGTGCGAGGCCACATCGGGCGTATCTACCGGTTTGCCGAAATTATCCATCAGGAAAGATTCGTCCCCGCCGAATTTTGTCTGGGCTACACCATGACAACCCTGGCAGCCGCCCATCGTATAGCCGTGTCCCTGATAAAGGGAATTGGCTTTTCCGTCGAAGGGTGTCAGGATGCCGCTCCCATGAAAGTCAGCCAGCGTAGGGTCCGACTCGATCACATAATTGGCCATAAAATAACTGAAGGTCGTCGAGTCATTCGTTAGCGTCGTTTGCACGCCTACCAGGCGATAATTCTGCCATACGGAGTTGGCGTTTCTTTTGGCCAACTCCCTGTGAACGTATTCAGTGGATGAATCCGCCACTTCGGGTACAGGGTGCAGCCTCGGATAATTCACCACCAATGGACCCTCATTCTTATTGGTATCTATCTCCACATAACCCATATGATGTTTCTCCACATTTATGTGCTCCCAGGTGGCAAAGACAAAATTGGGATAGTTCAGCGTCTTATGAATAATATGGATACCTATTAATGCATATTGCTCATTGCTGTAATATACTTTATCATTGGGGCCCTTGCTGTAGGTTATCACCATGCGGGTAAAAAATGTAGACGCATCTTCTCCCGCTGCCAGCTTCCGCCAGGCTGTCTTCACCTCTATCGAACCCGTCTGCCCCGGAATATGGATAATTTGTGCTCCATGGTGGATCACCGCAGGCCGTTTACCACATGGGAGACAAATTACATTTTTCTCCTTCGGGCAATTACAGGGCGCACCATTAATGCCGGGATAGTAGGATGAATCCTGCGTGATATTGTCGGCCGTATTTTTGGTCGCAGCTGTTATCAGGACTTTTTTGGGATAGTTGTTATAGATATATTCATACTCGTCCCTGTTCACCTTGGCCTGGAACAATACCAGGTTGTCCCTATTGAAGGTATCTACCCTTCCATAGAGATAACAGGAGCCGATCTCATTGTTCTCATCCAGATTGTCCCAGAGATCCAGATAGCCGCCTTTACCGGGTGCCAGCGAGGGCTGGGCTTTAAAGCTATAATGCGGAGGAGCATCGAAAGGTAACATATTGTCATTATAGGGTCTCAGCTCCGATCGGTGCGCAAAGGTCTCCCATACTACAAGATCGGGAGCTTTCTGTGTCGAACTGGAATAATTCCAGATCGTATCCGGATTGTCCCGTTTGTGATCCTTGCTAAAAGATGACCTCCAGTTCAAGGCCAGGAACTCATTCCAGGCAAAAGACACCTTCTGTTCGTCGTTAGCCTGGAAAACCAGATCATCAGGCGGCTTGGGTTGAAATTGGATATCGAATGTATAGGAATGTGACACTTTCACGGAATCTCCGACCGCCTTCACCTCCGTTACTTTTGTGCCAGGTCCCTGGTTGCAGTTGGTGTATAGGATTGCGGCCAGGAAAAGAGAAGCGGAGACAATGATAATCTTTTTCATTGGATAAATGTTTTAGGTTTTATACATTACTGTTACAGGCACGTTATAACACAACGGTTACAGGCACGTTAAAACACGACGGCTGCAGACAGACCGGACCGGGACGACCGGACATATTGTCTTTGAGGGATAATACCTTTAAAAAGAATGAGGTGGAATGGAAGAAGAATAATTCCTGTGCATGGAACGAACGAATACAGGCTAACCAAAACTAGTAAAGGTTTCTATGAAAAGCAAAAATATTTTACAGGGCTGGTTGACCAACCAAAAAAAGTTGCCAATCCCCTTTCATTGTTGCCAATGCCCTTTCATTTCGAAAACCCGACCTCACATTGTAAAGCCTCCAGCGCTCCCGACAGGTAGACCAACGGAGCATTCCAGTTAATGGCGATCTCATTGGAGGCATAGGCCCCGCCTTTGTCCAGGTAGGCCGTTTCGGGTTCAATCAGATCGTATTTTTCATGATCCTGTCTGCCAGGATTGGGTCCGCCTACGAGTAGTCCGGGCACCGGAGGTTCGATACCATCCGCCATGGAGGGCCGGTGGTGAGGATGCCAGGGGGAGTAAGTGCCCATTCCCGTTACAAAACAAAAGCCGGTAGCATTCCTGCCTGAAAGATAGTCCAGGTTAGCCAGTGCGTTATCTATGTATTTTTTATCCCGGGTCAGCAACCAGGCATTGATCAGCAGCATTCCCTGGTTGGCCGCTACCGCATTGCTGCCCCAAACGAAATCATGTGCAGACTGCCCCATTGGTGTATGGAAGGCATTACCGGCAATCTGTGAAAGAAAACCATCCGCAATTTGGAGCAGGCGTTTCCGCAAGATCTGCAGGAAGAATTGGTCCTTTTCAGAATTTTTTGTTTGGCCTTTGTCATCCAGGATACGATGATAACGCAGCAGGGTATACGCCCCCATCATCTCTACATTACCCCAGGATGGCAGGTTCATCCTATCCCCACTTCTTTCCTCCAGTACCTTTTCATACTCCTGCTCTACCCTTTTATTGTTTTTATTGTTTCCTGTTTCTGATTTCATTTTTCCAAGTCGTTTTGCATTGACCCATAGTTCCGCAGCAGCCCAAAATCGTTCATCCTTAAAGACCCGGTCGCCATAGGCGCCGGTGGATATGGGAGGAGTGAATTGGCTGTTCAATTCCTGTTGATCATATATTGTCCCGGGATTCTTTTCTGCCCATAACCAGGCCGACCTGGCAGCCCGCATACAAGAATCAGCCAATCCGGGCAGCTGGAGTCTGAACTTTTCCAGAATACGCCCTGACTGTGCCATGACGGCCGCAAAATCCAGGGTACCGGCCGTTCCTTTTTGGACAACATATCTCGGAGCCTTTGTTAACCCGGGCATCACCATACCATCAAAAGCGGCATTGGTACATTTATGATATACACCGCCATCTGCCGGATCCTGCATGGTAAGCATCCACCTCAGGTTATACAAGGATTCATTCAACAGGTCAGGAATCCCGGAACCAATCGGTGGAATATAGGTGTGCAACGTATCGAAGTAAGCCGGAAAATCTTCATAAGCGTCCAGAAGGGTGCCCATGGTAATCCCTGAATTCACTATATATTTATTGTAATCCCCCGCATCATACCATCCACCCGGAGACGAAATAATCGTTCCTGCGGGTCGTTGAACAGAAGCAGCGGATGAATGCACCAGCACTTCCGTATCCGGATGTCCTGCCGGTCTGCTCCATTGTCCGGCATAAACGGCATCCAGCGGCATTGCGGATCGTTGATAATAGAATGCTTTTAAAGAAGCCGCTGCCATTTGACCAGACACCTTTTTGCCGATCCGGAACAGATAGGATTCACCTATCCCTGGAACAACAACCCTATAGGTCCCTTCCCGGGTCAACCCATTAAAATCTGCCGAGCGTGTGAATAAGGAGGAGTTGGTCGATTTGGTGAGTGGACCTAAGATTCCTGTAAAGGCAGTATCTCTTTTGTTTTCAGAAAGGATATAAAACAAAGATGCACCGGACCGGTGAGCGGAATCGCTGATCACAACAGCCATTTTTGGTGCATGCGGGTAATAACCCAGTTGATTGATCCGGATAAGATTCTCGTGTGGAAGTTCAACGATCCAACCCAATAAAAGGGTGGAGAATAACATTCCCCCCAGGACCCATTTAAACACCATACTTTTTTTCATGACATCCTTTTTTCCAGGGTAAAGATTATTTTTTATCCGCTACCAGGTAAACAGCGCTGCGAGCCGGCACGGATATGTTGATGGTCCCGGAAAGAGTTGCCGAATATGCTTTAAGATCGCCATAGTTCAAAGGGCCACCCGTCGCCGTAGAAGGGCCGGTACCATTGACGAATACCTGTCCGGAGAACTCCCCGTTATCCGTACCACCTGTCAGCACGTACCAATAGTATTTACTTCCAGCCGGGAAATGTTGAAAATTGACGGCCACGATATGATTGGTCAATCCCGAATTGATGATCACCGTTCCTGCCTGCCCCGAAGTATAGGTGGAGGAATAACTGACCAGGTCGTTGTTGACGGCGTGGATAGTATCGCCGACCATTCTGTCCCCGAAAAACCGTTGAAAATAATACAGATAATAAAAGGCAGGCCGGGGGTTCCAGGCCGGGGCTCCGGGTTCATCACCCGAATTGAACATCCCCTGATCATCTCCGTTCCCCCATCCGTTAGCCAGATCCCAACGGCTGGCTTCTCCAAACTGGTTCTTTATGATCGCCCCTATTGTTTTGGCCGCATGAAGGCCCGCGATATTGGATACATTCTGTTTGGATCCCACAGCCTGGATATTCCATTCTGTTAAGGCAATCGGTTTACCGGCCACACCGGAAGACGACAATTGCTGCTGCACATATTTCATGGCGGCTGCCGGAATGGTGGTAGCCGTATTTAGAATATCCGCAGCGCTAGAATTGGCATTATAGGCTGTAAAATAATCATGAACGATAAAAAAATCAGCCGTATTCGCTGCCTGGGTCAGCACGCCCTGGTTCCAGGTGAGTAAAGCAGGATATGCACCCTGATAAGGGGTTGCATCGATCAGGGTAGCGCCGATATAAATAGTGGCGCCGGTTTCTTTTGCTGCCGCCCGCATGGAATCCGCGAATACCTTTACATGTTTCCCGTACAGATCCCCGGTGATGATCGCCGGCTGTCCGTCCTTATTCTGGCTTACATCGATCTGATAACCCGCTTCCCAGTTACCATAGGTCTCATTGCCAATTTCCCAGAACTTTGTCCTTCCCTGATCGTAACGTACCCAATCTGCCGCTAAATGCGCCGCTGCGGCTACCGGATCCGCACTGGTTCCGTACCTGGCATACCCATAGTTCACGGTAATAATCCCCTTGCTGTTTGTTTGGGATAAAAGGCTATAATAATTGGTGAGGGCCAGGGTCCAGCTCCCGGTATTTCCGCCAAACCAATACCCGCCGGGTGAAGCAACGCCGGACGAATTCAGTAAATTGGCCGGCGCATCGGCGGGGGCGGCCGTCGTTGCATTCCAGAAATAAATATCACTCGCGCTCCCCGCCGGGGCACGGATGATATTCGGCGAAAGGTCTTTGATATAACCCATCAGGGCCGGTTGGGTAACGATCTGGCCCATCCACAGATTTGAGTTATTCCCATACATATATTTTTGCACCTTGGTGATCACCTTATTTACATTGATGGTGAGCGTATCGGTGGCCGCTCCGGCCGGAACGGTTCCTGAAATAACAGGAGGAGGGGAAAAGGATTTATCCTGCCAATCGTCCTGAAAAAAACCGATGGAGGATGCCAGGGGCGGATCAACCGGGTTATACAAGGAGTCCGTACCCGGAGGATTTGGAGTACCATTGCCATTGTTATTTGTTCCGGAAGAACTGGTCTTTGAGCAATCGATGCCTGAAATCAGGATTACCGACAAAAAAAATCCGGTGCTAAAAAAAGTTTTCATACTATTCAATATTTACCCTGCACTATTCCGATGCAACGATAGCCTGCTTGCTACCGTTGCATCTTCCTAGTGTATCTGCTAAACTGAAACTGCCGTTTTAAAAAAAGGGAACCACTGTTCCCTAAGGGAATGCTGCCCCTTATCTGATCTTCACCACCCGTATGTTGTCGATCCCGAATGCAAATGAGTCTCCGGGTATCGTAGTGGTTCCGTCATTGGAATACATGATAAAAAATAATCCGCCGCCGCCCAGCAATTTTGAAAAACCGGAAGGGCCGGCACCTTTCGGTGTATAGGCATTGGTTGATTTGTTCGAAGAATTCAAGGCCACTTCGAGAAATTGAGAAAGCGGTATCGTTACGGTTATCCAGCCATTGGAAGAGAATTTACCGCCTGTCGCTTTTTTCCAGGGAGCAAATTCGGCCAGATAGGACCAGTCGGGAAAGGAAGTGCCTACCCAGATAGAGCCCGCCGTCCAATTCTTTACGTTTGCCTCGAACTTCATGGCATAATTACCAATGGGATCGCTGGTATTATCTACCCAGGTACCTGTGTTGGTGATGATGGAATTCGCATCCTGCCACCAGGAATTATCACCGGGTGGTTTATTGCCCGCCGGATTGATCTCCACACAATTTCCCGTTCCTCCCGGAAATACCGTAGGATCGGTCACAATTTTGCCGACCCATTGTTGTTGTGACCATCCATAATAAGGATTGTCTGCAGGAGGAGACCATATATCGCTGGTCCCGCCGTCAAAATTGGCGATAACGCCCTTTCCGGGAGACAACCAGTTATCGAAGATAAATGGTGAAGCTCCTGTTCCGAAAGCGCCATATACCCGCAAGGTATCCCCTGCCGTTATTCCCGCCGGAACAGTTACGGAAATCAGCGTTGGACTGATGACGGTATAATCACTCGCAGCAATCCCGCCGGGGAATTCCACTTTGCTGATCCCGTAGAAACTACTCCCGCCGATAAAGAGAGTGGAACCTGCCTGGGCATTTTCATTGGAGACAGCCACTATGATCGGAGGAGTCAATATCAGCTGGAAATCAAAATCAGCCATCCCATGATTGGTTACCACCCGTATGGTATTGGAAACTTTATCCAGCGGCGGTGCGGTAGGCGAATTGGAAGGGATGGTAATGATGATATTTGTACTAGTCGTCAATGCAACCGTGAAAGGAGCATCAAACTCATTAAAATAGACATGCTGCAACCCATCGAAATTCGATCCCTGAATAACGATCAGGGTGCCCGGATAGGTTTTTACAAAAAAACTGTCCCGCGCAGTGGAATCTACTGCCCTTACATGAGTTATAACCGGTTTGCCGGAATTGCCACTTTTCTGGCAGGAGACCTGTATGATCCCGGCTGCTACCAGCAGGATCAGTATGGTTCTTTTGGTGATATGAAAAGCAATCTTATTCATACTTATTCTTTTATTTTTTGAAGCTCAATTGTTGTTTGAAGCTCAATAATTAGGGAGTTTGCTAAAATCGAACGGAACCGTGGGTGACAGCAGGTTGGGAGCTGCGATCAGCTCGGCCTCCGGCCACGGCAAATAAACCGTAGCATCGGTGATCGGGTATGTACTCCCCGTATAAATCGCCGTGTATTGGCGGGGGCTTTCCGTTCCGGTATTGTAAGTTACCGTATAATGTCCCCTGTCCTGGCTGCTGAAATAGTTCTTCGCTTTATCTGGTGCGAAATAATACCATCTTACCCAATCGTACCAGGACAGCCCTTCAAAGGCAAATTCAATTTTCTTCTCCTGGAAAATTTTATCGAATGTTATCTCGGTCACCGGTGGAATACCTGCCCTGCTCCTGACTGCATTAAAATACTGAAGCGCCGTTGCGTCCGATGTAGTAGTAGCATTACCCAGTATGGCCTCCGCATAGATCAGATATACCTCCGCCAAACGAAGCATATACGTATTCTCATAGGCTGCCATGGTCGTCCCCCCTCCATTATCTGCGGGTGAACCGATCACATATTTTTTTATATAGGCATGATCATTACCGCCACCGAAAGCGCTGGTGGGAATCATGGTTCCTCCGCCACCGGAACCATCCGGAGCTTTAGTCCCATTCAATTCCGGGTAAGAATCCCCGGGCAGCATGAAGGTCGCCTTCCTGCGTACAGAATCCTCCGGATGTGCCAGGTAATATTGTAAAAGGCTGGCGGATGCGCCAAATGCCGCACCCCAGCCATCACTGGTTTGGGTAATACTGGAAGTGAAGGCAACATAGGCCTGGAAAGTATTATTCACACCCCAGGTTGCCCGGGAAGGCATCCATAAGAGGGAAAAAAGCGCTTCGGGGTTTGGCGTACTGAAAGCCGTACTATTATAAGAATGCGTGAACAAATCATAATAACTGGGCACCAGGGATCCACCGCTGTTGGTAATCACATCTCCTGCAAAATATTTCGCGCTGTCCAGGTCAGATTGGCTACGGCTGCCTTCGCTCATTCCTACTCCTGAACGATACAGATAGGCCTTGGCCAGCATACCTTCGGCAGCCCATTTGGTGACCCTTCCCTGCTGATAAGGGACCGCAGGAAGATTGGCCGCCGCATAGGCAAAATCCCGTATGATCAATCCCCAGACGCTGGCCACATCGTTTCTTCGAATGCTTGTATCCGTCAATTGTTTGATGTTATCATAAATAATCGGAACAGGTCCCCAGTTACTGACTATATAAGAATAGGCGACCGCGCGCATAAAACGGCATTCAGCGACGCCCATTCTTTTGCCGGCCATGGTTGCCGTCGATTTGGCATTCACGATATTCGAAATGATGATATTGCTTTGCGCCACAATTTTCCAGAATGCGCCATAACCTGAAGGCAGGATATCATCGGTTTTTGGAACAGCGAATTTTACATAACCCAGCCTGTCTGCATCGTCGCAATTCAGGTTGCCGCCATGCGCCTCCCCGAAACTCAGATAGGCTTTATCGTTATAGTCGAACCAGACGATATTATATAAGGGGGCGGTACCCGCCATTACTTCTGCGTCGGTCGCATAAAAATTACCGGAGGTTATCGCATCCTGCGGGGGTTTGTTCAGAAAATCCTTATTGCAACTTTGAGTACTTATCAAGGTTGCTATGATTATAAAATAGTTAATGATCAGTTTCATAATTAGCTTTTTAAAACATTAAAAATCAGCAACCAGGTTAAAGGAATACATTCTCGTATTGGGATACCGCCCATTGTCGATACCATTCAGCACCGTAGGATTGGCATTGTTCCAATAATTAAAAGGACCTATTTCCGGATCGAAGCCGGTGTATTTGGTTATGGTCAGCAGGTTCTGCGCGTTTACCGAGACACGGAGACCTTTCATGGCGATCTTCGATACCCAGGCAGACGGGAAGTTATAACTCAGCGAAATGTTCTTTACTCTGACATAGGTACCTTTTTCAATATCCCATTGTTTGATACGATTATTCCCATTGGCCGAACTGGTATATACCCGGGGAACATTGGTTTTGGGATTCAGTAAGGTGGCAGTAAGCGCATCGGCCGCATTATAACTGCTGGGACGGGCAAAATCAATCACCGAAGCATAATAATTATTAAATGCCCCCTTGCTGCCCGGCATCGTATTCAGATAACGCTGCAGGTTGAGAATATCGTTACCTACCGAACCGAGGATAAAAATGTTCATTTCAAAACCTTTGTACGAAAAGGCATTGTTAAAACCAAAGTTGTATTTCGGCCAGGGATTACCCAGAATAACCCGGTCCTTTTGATCGATTACATTATCCGGTTTCCCATTAGCACCGGATACATCCCTGAATTTGATATCTCCAACCCAGGAGCCCGTACCGGGGTCAACCGTCACTGCCGCATTGGTTGTCTGATTGGCATGCCCGGTGATATCCTGGTAATTCTGGAATAAACCGTCGGCAATATAACCGGTGATCATCCCTACCGGCTGTCCTACTTCGGTCAGAAATTCGGCCTGGCTGTTATTGGAATTCGTGCCGTACACGACATTAAGCGGTCTTAACAGGCTGGTCACTTTATTTCTATCCAGGGAAAAATTCAGCCCTGTCTTCCAGGTGAAATCTTTATTGGTGATATTTACCGTGTTGATGGTAATACCGAACCCCTTATTCTCCATGGCCCCGATATTGGTCACCGGCCAGGCAAGACCACCCTGTTGGGTACCGCCACCGAAATAGCCTGGATAAATAGTAGAAGCCAATAATTTGGTGGATTTTTTTAAATAGACATCACCGACCACTTCAAGGCGGCTCTTGAACATATGCAGATCAAAGCCGACATTAGTCGTTTTATCTGCCTCCCATTGGAGATCCGCATTCTGATAATTAGTTGGGATCTGGGCTGCCCCGAAAACGGAAGGAATGGAGGCCAGTACGGCGTATTGGGCATTGGAACTTACCCCTGAATTTCCAGAAAGTCCATATTCCACCCTTAACTTTAATTCATCCAGGTTATTAACTCCTTTCATAAATTCCTCTTCCGATATTTTCCAGGCCGCAGATACGGAAGGAAAACTACCCCATCGTCTGGCAGCTCCGAAAACAGATGAACCGTCATACCGGTAAACTCCCTGAAGAATATACCGGTCATTAAATATATAATTTACCCGGGCGAAATAGGATTCCTTGGATCCGCCGCCTTTCGAACTGTTCGTGATCAGGTTCTTGTCCTGGGCGGCAAAATTGAGGGTATGGAATGAATTGTCGATGAAACCATCTCCCTGTCCGAACAATCCTTCATATCCCCATGCCTGCGCTTCATGTGCGGCCATCACCGAAATACTATGCTGGTTGATACGGGTATCGTATTGCAGCCTGGAGTTGACTCCCCACCAGTAATTATTACCTGAATTCTGTGAAGCAAAGTTGTTATTATTGATATTCCCGCCGAAGGTATAGGTAGGGTTATAAATATAACTGTTAGTTATTCCGTAACTGCCGTTGAACTCATTACGAAAAACAAGACCCTTTATAAAGGTAATATCGATATAAGCCCCTCCGAGAGCGCCGACACCCCTGTTATAATTGGTATTGATCTGTGCAAGGGCAATGGGATTGATAAAATTGCTGGCATAAGGAGCACCGATCGGCGGCCCTCCCCAGGAGCCATCGGGGGTTTTGATATCGATAGCAGGGCTGTTATCGATGGCTGTATTGATCAATGAGTTATTGGATACCACGATCTTTTCTTTGGTGGTATTAAAACTAAGATTGGTCCCTATCTTCAGCCATTTGCGGGTGTTATTGTCCAGGTTCAGCCGGACTGAGGCTCTGGAAAAACCAGATCCCTGGGCGATTCCATCCTGGTTAAAATATTCACCTGACAAATAAAAGGTAGTCTTTTCATTACCGCCGCTCAGGGAAAGGGTATGTTTTTGCAACAAGGTCCGCCGGAAAAGCGCAGACTGCCAGTCGGATCCGTTACCTAATAAAGTGGGATCGGCATACTCAGCCTGAGAATTGGAGCCGCCGGCTTTTTGCAGTTCATTTCTGAAAACGCCATATTGTTTCAGCTTCATGACAGGGGCGAATTTCGGCAGGTCCTGCATGCTCCATAATGTATTCAGTGATATTTTTGAATCCCCTGCCTTACCCCGTTTGGTGGTGATAACGATTACCCCGTTCCCTCCTGCAGATCCGTAGATCCCAACAGCAGCGGGTCCCTGTAATACGTTCATTGATTCAATATCGTCGGGATTGATCCCGGACAGGGCATTGCCGTATTTTGCCGGTGGGTTATAGGTGCCTGCAGCACCGCCACCGGGGTCGGAAGGTTGGATCTGGATCCCGTCGATCACATATAAAGGCTGGTTGGAGGAACTTATGGAGTTAACCCCGCGGATCATCACACTGGGAGCACCCCCCGGCTGCGCATTACTGGAGGCGACGAAAACATTGGCTGCTCTTCCCTGCAAGGCCTGGTCAAAAGTAGCATTAACGGTTTTGGAAATGTCTGCCGCAGTTACCGTGACCTGGGAACTGCTCAGATCCGTCTTTTTCATCTTTCCATAACCAATGATGACCACATCTTCCATTTTGCTGTAGTCTTCCGTCAGCGTAATCCCTGTTGTTTTGAGGCTACCTGCCTTGATGGTTTTTGACAGGAAACCGATACTGGAAAATACCAGTTCCTCTTCCGGAGAGGCCATGATCGTAAACTCCCCTTTTTCATTGGTAACGACCGAATTCCTGGTGCCCTTAATGGTGATCGAAGCACCGATGACAGGCAATCCGTTCACCTTGGAAAATACCTTGCCGGAAACTGGCCGGGTTTGCGCATTTGTTCGCTGTGCATAGCCGGGCATCTGTGTAATAAACGAAAAAAGGAAAGCCCATAAAAAGACCTTCCATTTTCTAATAGTTTGAATTTTTCCCATGGTCAAGCAATTGTTGGTTATAAAATTGGCAATCAAATACCAAATCCAGCGAAACCGTTCCTTCTTCCTTTCCTGGATTTGATCACCATAAAGGTATCGTTTGTTAAAAATGCTGAGGGTGTGGTTTGTTTATGTATGGGGATTAAAATGTTAACCGAACCGTCAAAAACGGTATTTAAGCAGTACTTTATGTTAACTGATTTGCGTTTCCTTTCGTTTTTTTGTCTGATAGGCAGATGGAAGCATACCGTATTCGGTCTTAAAATAGCGGGAAAAATATTTGGGATTGTTAAATCCTGATTCATAAGCGATCTCTGCAATGGTCAGGTGGCTTTTTTCCAGTAATTGAGCAGCCCTTTTCAGCCGGATGGACCGGATAAATTCGATAGGGGTTTTCCCGGTGAGGGAAAGCAATCTTTTGTAGAGGGCGACCCTGCTTACGAACAGGTCCCGGCTAAACTCTACCACGGAGAAGTCTGGATTGGAAATATTCCTTTCCACGGCTTCCAGGGCAGTCCGGACGAATTTTTCATCCGGAGAGTCTACCTTGACATTTGCCGGGTTGGCCTCTACCTGTTTCTGATAGGTCTTGCGGGAAGTTTCCTGCTGAGCCAGGAGATTCCGGATCTTGGAAAGGAGTATCCCGAAATTGAAAGGTTTGGTCATATAATCATTGGCGCCGGTCTCCAGTCCTCTTAACTGTTGTTCCTCCCCCATCAGGGCAGTCAGCAAGACCACCGGGATAAAAGAAGTACGTTTATCGCCCTTGATTTTCCGGCAAAGATCGATACCGTTCATTTCCGGCATGCTGATATCACTAACGACCAGGTCCGGATGTGCCCCAAGTGTTCGTTGCCAGCCTTCTTTCCCATTGGCCGCTTCGACAATGTTAAAATATTCGCGAAGGTTATCTTTTAAATAAAACCGGAAATCCTCATGGTCTTCCACCAGCAGGACCGTCGGCTTTTTGGACTGGGAGGGGTTAAAGCCATCAGGGTTTGACTTGCTTTGGTTGCTTTGGTTGCTTTGGGAAAGATATTTTTCCGTATACGGGATAACAAAGGAATTTTCGCCGGCCTGACTGTCGGACTGACCTTGGGACTTACTTTCGGACTTACTTTCGGACAGACCTTGGGACTGAACTTCGGTCTGATCTTCGGCCTCTTCGACAAGGGGCAGGACCTCGGCAGCAGGATCCAGTATCCTTGCTGGCAGGATTACCGTAAAACAACTTCCTTTACCTGGCTCGCTTTCAACATAAATGCTGCCCTGGTGCAGCCGGACAAATTCCCTGGTAATGGCCAGGCCTATCCCGCTGCCCTGGTTGACCATCGAACCGGGAATATCATTCTGAAAGAAACGTTCGAATATTTTGACCTGTTTGTCTTTTTCAATGCCGATACCGGAATCCTTAACTACGACCTGCAGCAATCCATGTTCCCTTGGGTCCGGGGTCGGTAACAGGTTCAGTTCTACGCTGATCTTCCCTTGCTGCGGGGTGAATTTAAAGGCATTGGAAAGCAAGTTAAAGATGATCCTTTCCAATTTATCCTGGTCGAAACAGGTGTATAAAGATTTGACCGAGGTATGAAAGGAGAAATCAATGCTCTTTTTTTCCGCCATATCCGCAAAGGAAAAAGATAGTTCTTTAAGAAAACGGATGATATCCCCTTTGCTCCTGTTCAAATGAAGCTCCTGCTGCTCCAGTTTCCTGAAGTCCAATAATTGATTGACCAGATTGAGCAGCCGTCTGGCATTCCGGTGAATAAGCTGGAACTGGCCCTTCCGGCCGGGGTTTTCCGTTTCCCGGATGATCTTGTCCAGCGGGGTCAGGATCAGGGATAAGGGAGTCCTGAATTCATGACTTACATTGGTAAAGAACTTAATCTTCATCATATCCAGCTCATGCAGACGGTGGGCTTCCTCCCGCTCCTGCTCGATGGCAAAACGCATTCTTGTCCTTTTTACGATCATCTTTCTGGCCAGGATCAATAGGCCGATCAGCGAAAGGCCATAAAGTATATAGGCCAGGGGTGTTTTCCAGAAAGGAGGAAGAATGTGGATATGCAGGGATAATTCATCCGGGTCCCAGCCGCCTTTGTCATCTGCCGTCCTGACTTTGAAAATATAATCCCCGGGATCGAGATTCGTAAAGGTCGCTTCCCTGGTCCGACCATTGGCGATCAGCCATTGTTGGTTAAACCCTTCCAGCAGATAGGCATATTTCACCTTATCCGGATTGGAAAAATCCAATGCTGCGAATTCAATCGAGAAAACATTTTCATTATATCGGAGGTCCAGGCTTTGGGTTTCGGATATAGCCTTATCCAGAACGACATGGCCATTAAGTTTCTCTCCAATACCCACGGTTTGATTAAATATGCGCAGATCGGTAAAGTTGAGCGATTTGTCTTTATTGCTGCCGCGGATATGCCTGGGATCAAAAAGGTTAAAACCATATGCGCCTCCGAATATCATTTCTCCCCTGCTGGTCCGTAAAGCGGCATTTTCATTGAATTCCCTTCCCTGTAATCCATCCGACTCATCATAATTCCGGAATTGACAGGTTAGTGTCCGGGTGGATGGCTCAAAGGTTACCAACGCATTTGAAAGACCATTCGGAGTGCTGAGCCATAAATTATGTTCTCCGTCTTCCAGGATATCCAATACAGTATTATCCGGAAGACCGTCTTCCGTCCGAAAGGTCCTGAACTTGCCCGTCATCGGATCGAATACATCCAGCCCTTCCCTGGTCGAGATCCAGATCAACCCACGGCTGTCCTGACGGGTGCCCCATGTATTGTTATTACTCAGGCTTCCGGTAGGATCCTTATTATCGTGCCCGTAATGTTTAAAAAGACCGGTGCCCAATTCCAGTACATCGATCCCGTAAGCGGTGGCAATCCATAAATTGTCTTTCGTATCTTCCATCAAACCGGTTATATAGCCGCATTGGACCGAATTCGGCAGAAAAGGTTTGTAATGAATGAACCCGTTCTTTTCCCGGTCAAAACGGTCAAGCCCCTGCGAGAACGTACCAACCCATATACGTTGGCGGGAATCTTCCAGGAGCTCCCAAACCCTATCGTCCGCAATACTGGAAGTATCTTTTTCAGTATGCCGGAAATGCCGGAAGGTCTTCCCATCGAACTGATCCAATCCTCCAAAATAGGTGCCGATCCACAACTTTTCTTCATGGTCCAGCAAAAGGCATACAATAACATCGTTGGTCAGACTGGCCGGATCAGCAGGATCATGGAGGTATTGGATGAATTTACCCGTCTGTCGGTTGAAATAAAGCAAACCGCCTCCATTCGTTCCGATCCACAGGTTACCTTTCCTGTCTTCCACAAACCGGTTCACATCATCATAATTTGTATTGCGGGTATTGCTTACCTGGTGACGGAACAGGGGAAATTTCATGATGTCCTCATGATAATAACTGATCCCTTTTTTATAGGTCCCCAGCCAGATGATGCCATCCCTGTCCTTGTAAATCGAATTAATAGTATTCTGGCTGATGCTCTTCGCATCATCCTCCCTGTTCATGATCGTTTGAATGGAAAAGTCTTTTTTATCCAGCAGGTTAATCCCTCCATGATCGGTGGCGATCCATATCAATCCCCGTTCATCCTGAATGATACCGTTGACGATATTCGAATTCAGTCTGCCTGCGCTTTTACCCGCCGGCTTCCCCTTTTCCACGTTGATGCCTTTATCAATGTGCATAGCCGTGTTCGTTGCCGCATTATAATAAAAAACACCCTTCGAGCTGGACATGGCATAGAACCAAAGATCGTTCTGCTGATCGGAAAAAACCTGAAAATTCAGTCCTCCTTCAGCAACAATTTTTTGCAGAGCCGTCGTGCGGTACAGGATCCTGCTGGTTGCCCCATCCATTTTTTCAAGTACACCATCCCGGTAGACGATCCACCAATCTCCGGTTGCATTGAGGGTAAATGAAGTGATATTGTTGGAATATAAGGAAGCCGGATCGCCGTCCCGGTGAAAAAAGCGGGTAGTAGATTTGTCAGCAGGATTATACTTATAGATACCGGTGGCAGACGACAGGAACCAGAAATTACCAAGACTGTCTTTTTTTATATCTATTAAGGCCCCGATCGTATTACCATCCGGGATATGAATACCCTTCAAAAAATTATCCGGGTTACGGTCGAACCGTTCCGTCCGGGGATCATAGATATTAATACCGTTCCGGGTAAATACCCATAGTTTATGCTGGGGTCCTTCCAGGATCTTTTCAATAAAATCATCGCTGATGGAAGTCGTATCCCGGAGGTCGTGCCGGAAGACTTTAAATTTATAGGCATCGTACCTGTCAAGCCCCGACATCGTACCGATCCACAGGAATCCCCGGTCATCCCTCAACAGGCAATTAACTTCATTATGGGAAAGCCCCTGTGTAATATCGACCCGGGAAAACCGGTAAGAATCATCCTGCGCCCGCAGACCTGCAACAACCAGAAAAACAGGCAATACCCCTGCCATTACCTTTCGGAGGTTTAATATGGCTGCTATGTAACGCAAATGGGGTCTCAATTCAATGCAATTAAAGAAAAGTTTTTCGAAAGAACGAACCTAAGACAACAAACGAACAACAAATCGAAAACCACGGGAACAGCAGATTTTTACCCTGGAAGGGTTATTTGCCGTCTCCGGGCTCCGTTACCGGAATGAACTACTTTTTCTTTCTCCCTTGTAATGTACCGTTGCAGCTGCCTTCCCTTCAAAGTCCAGCGGCTTGGGTTTGTCCTTTGAGATCCAAACGATCCGGAATATCCTTTCTTTCAGCATGCCCGGAAAAGCCCCTTCCCTTGGTCCGATAGTCAGGGTCTTTTCCGCATCATTATAACGGAATAGAATATTCGTAAATTTCCCTTTTTCATAATTATAATTGGTATTCTCATCTTCATATAAAGTGAAGGTCCCGTCCGCACCGGTGTAAACAAACAGGGTAATGGGATCTGCCGGTTTCTCAGCCGTATATTGCAAGGCCGGTCCGAAAGGAAGGATAGACCCCTCTTTTACGAATACGGGCATTCTTTCATAGGGCGCTTCGGCCTTTATCCGGCTGCCTCCCGAAAAATAGTTTCCGGAATACAGATCGTACCATCCCTGACCGGAAGGCAGGTAAACTTCCCGGCTACGGTCCCGGTAGCCAGTGACCGGAGCTGCCAGCAGAGAGGGGCCCAGCATGAATTCATCACCCGTAGCGACGGCCGCCGTATCCCCGCCAAAATCCATCACCAGCCCCCTCATCATTGTATAATCCTTTTGCCAGGTCAGTCCGGATAAAGAATAGAGATAGGGCAATAAGCGGTAACGGAGCTTATCGTAAAACAACATCGATTGGTAGGCCGGATGTTCCCGGGGCGCTACATTAAATATTTCGCGGTAGGGGAATTGTCCATGCACCCGGAACAAAGGGCAGAAAGCGCCGAACTGGTACCATCTTGTCATTTGTTCCCGCCATTCTTCCTGATCTGCGGTCTCCGGCTTTTCGAAGCGATGTTCTACAGCAAATCCACCGATATCCATGGTCCAGTAAGGAATGCCTGACATAGAAAGATTGAGACCAGCCGTTATCTGGGTTTTCATATCCGACCATCGGGCGGCGATATCCCCGCTCCATACAGCTGCCCCGTAATGCTGCGAACCCGCAAAGGCAGAGCGGGTGAGGATAAATACCCTACGGTCGGGATTGACGCTGCGTTGCCCGGTATAAATACCTTTTACATTTTCCAGGGGATAGGCATTTAAATATTCGGCCGCCGTACCCAATGCCGTTGGCGTCATCTGTTCCTTTCTTTTTTCCGGACTTACATTGGACAGGATATCCGGTTCGCTGGCATCCAACCACCAGGCATCGATGCCTTTACTATACAATTTTTTGTTCAGCATGTCCCAGAACCCTTTCCTGGCTTCCGTATTGAAAGCATCATAAAAAGTAGACATGTACCCCTGTGCGATCCAATCCCGCTGGCTGTCGGCAATATTGCGCCGGTAAAGCCAATGACGGGCATCGAATTGCCGGTAGGCGGGTATCCCTTCATAGAACTTTGGCCATACCGAGATCATGAACTGGGTGTGGTAGTCCTGATGAAGGACCCTGATCATACTGTCGGGATCCGGAAAACGGCCTGCATCGAATTCCTGGCTACCCCAGTCATCCTGTTTCCAATAACTCCAGTCCAGTACGATATTGTCCAAAGGGATCTTACGATCCCTGAATTCCTTTACTGTTCCCAGGATCTCCTGTTGTGTCTTATACCTTTCCCTGCTTTGCCATAAACCCATGGCCCATTTGGGAGGGATCACCGCCTTTCCGGTGATCTTCCGGTAACCGGCAATTACACCATCCATATTCTCGCCATAAATAAAATAATAGTCCAGTTCCTTACCCGCCTCCGATAAAAAGCTGAAATCGTCCCTTCCAGTTTCAGGAACCGGATCAAGCCATTTAAGGGATAGATAAGACTCTCCCCCATTGGGCATCCATTCGATCCTGACCGGTATTTTTTTACCCTGTTCCATTTTTACCGAAATCACGGTAAGACAGGGATTCCAGGCTTGCCTCCATCTGTCCAGCAATAGTTTGCCCCCGATCCAGACCTTTAAATAACCGGCATATGAGAAACGGAACAGATGTTCACCCGTAAATTCCGATCCCAGTTCACCGGTCCAGGTTACCATTCCTGTACCCGCTTGAAAATCTGCAGGCAGGCGTAGCTTCGTATCCCCCAGATAAGGATAATCGATGACAGATTCTGCTTTTTCAAAAGCCACCTTTCCGGGATCATTTTTATCGTTGCTGTAAGTAGTTGTCAACCAGCCCTGTTCACCCGTTGCCGAAAATAATTTAAGCGAGGAAAGCGGTTTGAAGGGCCGGATATCGCCAACCATCGTATGCGAATAATTATCCCAAAGGATGCCGTAATTCTTATTGGACAGTAAAAAGGGTATAGCAACCTCTGTATTGTTCTGGAAAAGATCTACCTGTCTGCCTTTATAATTGAAGACCCCATCCTGATGTTGTCCCAATCCAAAAATGGCTTCATCAGGCCTGGTCCCGAAGGTCTGCCGGATATGCCAGGATGGCTCTCCGTCAAATACAGCCGCTTCGAAACTTCTCCCACCGTTCTTTTTTTCGGCAATGATTCCCTTCCCGGTCCGGTCTGCAAAACCAACCGCACCGGTAGCCAGGTTGATCGTTGCTTTCAACAGGGAGGTCGAAAGCGTTACCGTATTCTTATCTTCGGAAATAGCCCATTTGACCGATGGATCCGTTTCATATACGGTAATCAGACTTTTTTTTGCCGCGAATTCCCGGGAAGGGCTTGAAAGGACCCTGATTATATTATCAGCGACTACCTGCAATTTAACGGCGGTGGTATTTCCCGAAACCAGAGGGTCGGGATATACGAGTACCCCGTCCGCTGTCCTGGAATATGTTCCTTTGGGATTCATTTGAAAAGAACGGTCAGAAAGAGATTGCGATCTTGTGCTTTCGGACAAAATAAGGAGCAGGAACAGGGGCAGGGGTAAAAATGTTAACAGTCGCTGTGGCAGGTTTAGACAAAGCAGCTTTTCGTCCGGCATAACAATCATTTTACAGTCAGTCGGGGCCGGTAATTGACTCTCCCTCAGGATGAACAGGAATAGCCTCCGGACCGCTGGTCGGTTATCGCAAAAAAGAACAGTGTAAATGTATAGGTATATCAAATCATGCAGCTGCCTGAATGTATATGTGTAGGGTATCAAATGTTAACCTGTTGGTTCAAATTAGCAGGAAAAGGACAATAATGTTAAGCCATTAACCAGTAAATAGTTGGCAGAAGTCCGGAGAAAAAGATGTGGGGAGCCCCGAAAGAACAAAAAAAAATGTAAATTACGTAAAACGATTCTTCACCAAAACTGGTATTATGAAAAAGGTAGCTGATATTCTATTGCATAAAGGCAGAGGCATCACTTCTGTCAGTCCTGAAACCACGGTCCTGGAAGCCCTCAGGATTATGGCCGATCAGAATATTGGCTCTGTTCTGGTATTAAAAGACCATCAATACCAAGGTATTGTGACGGAAAGGGATTATTCCCGTAAAGTTATCCTGAAAGGTAAATCTTCGACAGATACCCAGGTGGCTGAAATTATGTCCACTGACCTGCCTTCCATCAGCCCGAATGATACGATTGAATTTTGTATGCAATTATTATCCGATAAAAACATCCGGTATCTCCCTGTTTTTGACAACGGGACTTTATGCGGGATCATTTCAATCAATGATGTGGTCAAAGAGACTATCCTTACCCAACAGGAAACCATTACTCACCTGAAAGACTATCTGCATTCGTGAATATAAATTGACCGGTATTATCCGGGAAAGTATTTTTCAAGAATTTCTTTGACCCGCAATTGAATCAGGGGTTTGTTTTCATAACCGGCGATCAGGGGTATTTTGGCCGCTTTTCTTTTATCGTCAGGATTCAGGGAAGTAGTCAGCATGATCATGATCACTTCGGCCTTTTGTTCCTCTGGTAAGGCTGAATATTTTTCCAGGAACTCCCAGCCATCCATACCCGGCATATTGATATCCAGAAAGATAAGGTCTGGATGAGGAAAATGCCCTTTGGATCTTCCATAAGGCCTGTTACCCATAAGATAATCCAATGCATCCTGGCCGCTCTCGGCAATCTGTATATGGTAAGCGGATCCTGCTTCCTCCAGGACCTTCCTGTTCAAGTAATTGGTAGGTTCATCATCATCTATAAGAAGGATGCAGTTTAGTTTCTGGTGCATGTAAGATAAGGTTCAAACAAGTTGGATAAGGAGGAATTGGTTAGATTATATTATAAATCTATTATTTTTTCATCTAAAAAAGAATTCCCGGGGCAGGAATATGCGTTCCGGGAGCAGGATTGCAGGAAACTTCACGAAGGATTAACGGGATATTGGGGTGGGAAATTTGTAAATTTGTAGTGAAAAACATTCATAATACGGTCAAGGACCGGACTTTAAAGAAACAGCCGTATGACAGGCCTGACTATCAAGGAAGAGATCGTGGAAAGGGATATTATCGACACCGCCAGAACCCTTTTTAAACAATTCGGATTCAAAAAAACAACAATGGGCGATATCGCCCGAAGTCTGGGTCGCGGCAAAAGCTCTCTCTATTATTATTACCCAAGCAAGGAAGATATTTTCGAGGCGGTAATACGTACGGAAATGGACGAATTAATGGAGCAGATCTACAGTTCGATCGAAAAGGCATCCAGCTCAAAGGAGAAATTAATTATCTATTGCCGTTGCCGTCTGAATAAACTGACGCAGTTATATTACCTGAGCGATGCCTTAAAAAGTGAGATAGCCGAATTGGATTGTGTCATGTCGGATATGAAAAGCAAATTCGATACCTCCCATGTGGAATTAGTAAAAGATATCCTCGAAGAAGGGGTAAATAACGGTGAATTTAAAAAGGTCAACCGGGATAATATTGAATTGGTGGCCTATCTGATGGTCAGCAGTTTCCGGGGATTGGCCATACCGCTAATGGTATCCCAACAGCGATATCCCCGGCTCGATCTGCAGATCGATTCCATTGTCGATATTATGGTGGAAGGAATAGGAGCCCCCCCAACCCCCTGAAGGGGGAGTAGTGAGACCGTTTTAAGATTTTCGAATAGTTGGTTATAATGGTCAGGAGATCGCAGCGATGAAACGTTGAGCGAGGCGGTGGAACCATCCCGTCCTGTCGTAAAGATAATTGAACAAGGCAATCCCCGAAATGCCGCACCCGATCCCGGCCAGAACATCCAGCACATAATGGTGACTGCTATACACGGCCGCAAACCATATCCCCAACATGATAACGGCAAAAAGAACATTGATCCAACCCAGGCGCGTCCTTAACCCATAATAAAGTACCGTCAGGGGATAGGCCGCATGGAGAGAAGGCATTGCCGCAAATACATTGGAACTTTTTGCATACAGGGAAGAAAAAACAGACACTCCGAACATCCGGTCGAACCTGGCCAGTCCTGCCGTATTACCGGGAGTATGCGCGTGGAAATTGAAACCATAGAGTTGTACATACCAGGGCGGCGCAGCGGGATAGATATAATACACAACGAATCCCAGCAAATTCACCAGTAAAAAACTAAAAGAAAAACGGAAAAAATTCTCCTTGTTCTTATAAAAGAGATACCCGGCAAAGGCCAGCGGTAAAGGGATCCAGCACAGATAAAACAAACCTGCCATTCCATCCAGGAAAGGAAGGGCATGTAGCTGCCAGTATTCATTGGGCGTCAGCAGCGCCCCAGGCAGCCCTTGCGCAACATCCGTCTGACGCAAACCAAATAAGCCTTGCTCTGCATGGTAAAGACTTTCGATATGAACGGTATTAAAACGGTAATTCGGAAAGGCTTTCATGGAATCGAAGAGAATCCAAAAAACGATAAACACAGAAAAACCCAGGATGAACCGGCGTGTCGGTTTGGAAAGATAAAAAAGCGTATTAAATAAAATCACCAGGAAAAGCTGATCCGTTTTGAACCCGATGAGCAAGGCCGAAAAAATCAAATAGGCCGCCGAAACAGCAGTTACGGTCAAAAATGTTTTATGAGGGCGCAGAGAAGGAGAAAGATCCATTAGCGCTAAATTTTTATTCGTTGCAGCAATTCCTGTCCGTTGTCGGGATCTATTCCTTTCAGTTCCAGGTATTCGACATTTGGCGACCAGAAAGAACCGCCGGGGTTGATCTTGATGAAGATCCTGTTCAGAATGGCCTTTTTGTTGCCAAAATTAGCATAGACATGATGCCTGTTGTCGGCGGGTGACCGCATCAGGTATAATAACAGTTTTTTATACGATATAAAATGCAATTCGAATTTATCATTTCCCAAACGCCGGGATTTGATGCCGTAGGCGAAATTCCGCTGCAGGAAGGATAACTCCTGCCGTTGCCGCTGTTCGGTGTAACGGATCCACAATACATGCACCGGATCATCCTGGTTAAGCGTCCCATCCGTTTCTTCGTTCAATTCGCAAATGATGGTATTGGTATTCGGAGTACGTTGTAAATAGAATAAGGAATTGTGTACATGCGGAGGTACCGGAAAACTATCCCGGATTGGCGCCTTTGGCTGGGCAGTGGCACCCACGCTGATTCCAAGTGCGGTAAGTGCAAAGAACAGCAGTAAAAGCATTTTGACAGGTGAGCTGTCTTTCTCCTCAGGGAGGGCGGCCGCTTTGCGATCGCGTTCTTCCAATGTTTTTTTGGCATCCCGCAAACGACCGATTGCCGTACCATTCGCCAACATGGCCATAATGGTCAGGGGAATGGTAAAGATGGAGATGGTCTCGAATATAGGAAACCCGGTACCCGGCCAGTGTATTTTAAAATTTCCGCCTATCCAACCCGAGGCTATGCCGCAGGCCAGGGCCGAAACGCCGGTGATGATGACCCGCTCGGGTCTTTGCATCAGGCCATCCTTGCATTCAATACCCAATCCTTCCGCCCTGGCCCTGGTATAACTGACCATCATACTGCCGATCAACCCGATAAAGGCAAAAAGGGAGCTCAAAAAATAATGATGAGCTACCAGGTAATAACAGATCCCCAAAAAAAGGATCAGTTCGCTGTACCGGTCCAATACCGAATCATACAAAGCCCCGAATTTGGAGCTCATATTACCCAGCCTCGCCACCTGGCCATCCAGCATATCGAAAAGACCGGCAAAAAGAATAAGTGCACCTGCCCAGCCCACATAAGAAAGGTCCCCTCTTTTACCTTCCTCGGCCCCGGATATAAAAATGATCGCCACCCCGATATTAAGCAGTAACCCAATGGTTGTCACCATATTAGGGGTAAGCCCAGCACGGATCAACAGCTTCACCAAAGGGTTGATTACCTTATAAATGCCGGATTGTAATTGATTGCGGATACTCATTAGGCCGTGACTACTGTTATTTCAATGACTCCTGTAAGGAAAAATACTTCCAAGCTGCGAATTTACTAATGTTAAAAATGATTTTGGTAAATGGTGCATTAAAAATCAAATTTCAAGCGGAAACGGATACCCCATTTGGGAATATCAGGGTGATCCAGGTACGTAAATCGTTTGATAAAGTCCAGCCTGACCAACTTGAAGATATTAGTTACGCCAAAACCAGCTTCCACATAAGGTGTACTTGACATGGCGAAAGTCTCAGTTTTCCCGTTGGTCGTCGGAAATTGCATCTGATCAGGGGTCTTCGAAGGATCATTCTCGGTACGCAACCCGCCCCATAAGGCTTTTCCTTCAATCACCTCCCTCCACTTCAATTTCTTCAGTAATGGTATCTTATTGAAAAAGAATCCGTTAAAATAATGATCGATATCGATGCTCACGCTGTGATCACTGACAAATTCCAGAAAGTTCATCAGGTTATAGGAATTGAGCTGATAAGCATATGCCTGGTTGGCGTGCGGAAGCAGGGCCAGGGGGAAAGGCACTTTCCCGGTCAGATAATTACCATCGACGGTAATATCCGTATAGCCCAGCTGGGAAAGGTAGAAACGTTTGTAAATATTCAACTCGAAATTATTGTAGTTGTATTCCCCTCCGAACAATCCTTTAATGCCCGCAATATAACGGAAGTAAAAAATGGGATATTTATTCACGATGGGTGTACGGTACAATTTACCAATATAGAATTGTTCATGAGGCGCCCAGCGGAATTCAAGGGAAGCTTCCCCTGTCGTTATGGCCTGAATAGAATCTCCTCCAACAGCCGGATTTTTTATATAGGCAATACTGCCCGCCGGTGATTGTTTCCAATATTTCAACCCTACATTATAAGAAAGATGATCCCCGAACTCATACTTGTAATTCAGATTGAAGATATCGTTGTATAACCATTTATCGTTATTCCCCCGTTTGAAGGAAAGCAGGAAGTTATCTTCCTGGACAAACTGCAATTCCTGGCCCGGGATCTTCGTGTCATGCTGATAAGAGGCCCGGATATAATTCAGCGGAAAACTGTAGACCGATTTGTTATTCAGCGAATAGGTGCCGCTGAGGAAATATTTCCATTTCTGATCTTTGAATCCATAAGCAACATAAGCCTCGGAATAAAACCGCGTGCTGAATTTAACCGTAGTCCTTCCTCCGAAACGTAAACGGAAGCCCTCAACAGGGTTGAAACTATAAAATGTACTGACAGGTCCGACTTCAAAAGGAGGCACTTGTTTGTAACCGGCGAGCAGCAAGGTGCCCCAATCCATTAATCTCCGGAAAGAAGGCATATTCTTCAAACTGTCGATATTGGCATATACTTTCGATTCGGCAGTCGTAAGGGTATCATGCCGGAAAGCGGTCCAGAAACTATCGGTATGCTGGTTCGCATGGTCCATCATGACCAGGGGCGGCCCTTTGAAAACACTGTCAGCGACAGGCTGATTGGTGACAAAATTCTTGTAGGAGACCATTCTTTCCCCGAATAACCCTCCTCCTTTCTGGGTGATCCCGAAATCACCGATTACATCACTTTTGGAAAGCAGATAACGCCCATCGGGCTGTTTCTCAAAGTCCTGGATGATCTTCATTTCCCGGACAAAGTTGAAATTGATGCTTTTGCTGACGAGCAAACGCAGTTTCTGGATCGCATAATTCCCATCAAGGGTAACATACATGGTCCCCCTGAATAAAAGATCATTAGGGTTCCTTGGCCGGAAGGAAAGTCGAACCAGCTTAATACCGTCTTCCACCACCGTGTCGTTGATGAAATACATGTAAAAAGTCGGAGCCATATCGGCGATCGGGCTGAGGAAAAGATTGGTGAATACCGATATATTATTATCGTAGACGTTAAAATCCTGGTATAAACGGTTCAGGTATTGACTGAGACCCGCCATGTCCACAAATTCACCATAATCCACTTTTCGCTGCGCCGTAACGATGGATTTATTCTTTTCAGGTTCTTTGCGGAAATAGTTTTGCGATAAGGTTTCTTCCAGGTAGACCGGGAACAGGGCCTTTCCATCCAGTTTGGTCGTATCAGAATTGTCGAAAAGGAATTGGTATTTATGGGTTATTTTGTTGTCACCGATAACCTTTTTACCGGGGGTACGGCTGAGAGAGACCTGCAATTTTTCATACTTTTCAAAGGTGGCGAAGGAATAGGATTCCATCCGGTTCTTCGATTTGTTATCAATGACCTGTTTGATAAGCTCAACGGCAGGGTTACCCTTATTCCGGTATTTCTCCTTTTTATTCTTTACCGTCACATGACCCAATTCCCGGTACTGAGGCTGGAGATTAATAACAAGCTCCTCTGCCGGGGGTGAATCAAAATGAAGGGTGATCGTCCGGTATCCGACCATGGAAACGGTAATATCAAGAACCTCCTTTTCGGAAGGGATCCGGAAGGTGCCTTGTGCGGTGGTCCTGGCCCCGCCTTTCTGTCCTTTAATCGATATGCTGGCATTGGACAAAGGAGCATGGGTCGCGGAATCCCGTACGGACCCCGATACTGTAATTCCCTGAGCCAAACCGAATAAGCTACCTGATAGGATACCTATCACCATCCCAATAGCCTTGAAACTAAATCCTACCTTTTGCATCCTGTCTTATTTAAATACGAACCTTTTCTGCAGTATATAATTGTAAAAAATGGCAATTCCAACGGCAGTAACAATCTTAGCCAACAGGAAGTTCATTCCGGCATAGTTTCTCAACAAAAAGAGTACGGAACTATTTAATATCAGGTTGCCCGTCCAAACCGTTAAATATCGGGAAGCTTGTATATGCCATTTTTTATCGCCAGCCTGGAAAACCCAATTCCGGCTGATCAAAAAATGAGTGATCCCCCCTGAAATAGTGCCAATTACACCTGCCGCAAGATACCATATCCCCACGATTCTGAACAGGAAAAGGGATATAAGGAAATCCACCAGGGTAGCCACCAGGGAGGCTACCTGCGCTTTTGTAAAGGTGCCCATTCTTACCATAACTTAGCAACCACTATAATTTGCAGGATCAGGTTGGCATACAGACCTGCCAGCATATCATCCATCATAACTCCCCACCCCCCCTTCAATTTTTCCATCTTTCTTATATACAACGGTTTAACAATATCGAAAAAACGGAATAAGACCAGGCCGGAAAGGATATAGGGCCAGCGAACCGGGATGAATAAAAGAGTCAGGGCCATTCCTGCCACTTCATCTATGACTATTTTGGAACTATCCTTTCCCCATTTAGATTCCATTTTCGTAGAACTCCATACGCCAGTGAAGAAAATCAGGATAGTGGCAAGGACCGGTCCGTAAGCATAAGGTTCTCTGCCGTTAAAGGCAAAATACCATCCGATACAGGTGACAATGGCGGCATAAGTCCCACCACCTTTGGCATAACCGATTCCCAGACAAGAGGAAAAAAGCTGATGGAATCGTCCCATCAGGCAGTAATTTCTTCCAGATAATCCAACCCGTCGGAAGTTACCAGTTCTTCACCCATTAATTTGCGAAGCGCATTCTGAAGCGTATTCAACTGTTTGAAAATATCATGTTCAGGACGGAATCCAGGGCTTGTCTGCGGAGATTTGAAATAAAAGGACAACCATTCCTGTGTACCGCTAAGACCCGCTCTTTTGGCCAGATCGCCAAACAGGGCCAGATCCAGCACCAGGGGTGCAGCCAGGATGGAATCACGGCATAAGAAGTTGATCTTGATCTGCATGGAATAACCCAACCATCCAAAGATGTCGATATTGTCCCAGCTTTCTTTATTATCACCGTGCGGAGGGTAATAGTTGATCCGGATCTTATGATAGAGTTCGCTGTATAATTCGGGGCTTAGATCAGGGCGAAGAATATCTTCCAGTACACTCAGTTTCGAGACTTCCTTGGTCCGGAAATTATCGGGATCGTCGAGTACATAACCATCACGATTTCCAAGGATATTTGTAGAGAACCAGCCTTTTATGCCTAAAGCCCTTGCCTGTAAGCCCGGAGCCAGAATAGTCTTCATCAGCGTCTGGCCGGTCTTAAAATCCTTTCCGCCGATGGGAGATTCGGTTTGTTTGGCTAACTCGATAAGGGCAGGGATATCGCAGGTAAGATTAGGAGCGCCATTCAGAAAAGGAATGCTCATCTTAATGGCAGCATAGGCATAGATCATACTGGGGGCGATATTCGGATCGTTCTCCCGCAGGCCCTTTTCAAAGGCCTCCAGACTTTCATGAACGGCCGAAGTTTCGATATATCTTTCTGTCGATCCGCACCAGACCATTACCAGGCGTTCGCAGTCATGAGCATATTGAAAACGGTTGATATCGTCCATTACAGCCTGGGCCAATACATATTTATTCGTTTCGGACTTAACATGGGTTCCATCCAGGTTCTTCACATAGGATTTGTCGAATACCCCTTTCATGGGCTTTATAGCTTCCAGTTCGGCACGCAGGGTCTGTAAAGTACCCGCTTCCAATACTTTGGCGCGGCTGGCCGCTTCATATACATTATCTTCATATACATCCCATCCGCCAAAAACGATATCGCTCAGCTTAGCCAGCGGTACGAAGTCTTTAATTTTGGGGTAATTATTCCCGGTCTTCCGGTTCAAATGGATGTTCCCCATTTGTGTAATCGAGCCAATCGGTTGAGCAATTCCTTTCTTTATAGCTTCCACACCGGCAATCAGAGTTGTTGCTACAGCTCCTAAGCCGGGGATCAGCACGCCTAATTTACCAGTCGCTTCTTTTACTTCCATGTTCTTTTAATTTAAAGTTTATAAATCAGCTTGGATTCGCAAAATTATCGAATTATTGATTTTTCGAACAAAATTGTTTTTTGGTCGAAAGGCTGCTATATAAGGGTAAATATTCGAATTAAAGGCAATTTAATACATAATACAAAGATAATGCATAACCTGTCGGCGGGTTGGGTAGGATTTACCGGTGAATATACCTTTTTGATAGGTGGTTGGATTTCTCCACCATGGGGTCAATGAGGGCCTATATGCTGATTTTCCTGTCTCTGGCCAGATTCTTCCATTCCCCGTCCACCTTTGCGTCCTGTACGGTAAAGGCACGCTCGTACAGGGCAACTGTAGGGCAGATATGAACAGGAAGTCCGTATAAGATATCGCCAACCTTATAGGTATGGTCCGGACCGGCCTCTGCGACAAGATGTTCCTCACTCTGCCCAATCATTTTTAATTCGGGGGCATTGAGAAAAAATACCCTGCGCGCCAGTTCATTTTCGGCGGAAATGGATTTATGCCCGAGATCAAGGCATAGTTTGCCAGAACCGGGCAAGGAGATCACCCGGGTAACTACGAGCGCTGCAGGCTCGAAGGGCTGATCGGGGCAAAGCTCGCTATATCCTTTGTCCCAATATATATAGGTACCCGGACTACACTCGACGTCCAAACGCCGGGCATGTAGCGGAAAGGTAGGAGACCCTCCTACTACCAGGACTGGTTTGTCCAACCCTTCTGCGGGTAGACCATTTTGTAGACGGGTCTGAATTTCTTTTTGTATTTCTTTTTCTATGTCATCACTGAGCGCGGATACCCGGGCAAAAGCAGCATCACATTTCTGTTGACGGATTTCCAGATCCGTATCCCGGATATGTCCGTCATAGGCATGCAGCCCGATGGGTTTAAGACCCTTAACCTGTAATGCTTTGATATATAACCGGAGTGCCGCCTCCCCCGGCTCGATGCCGGTGCGGTTCATTCCTACATTGAGATCGAGATATACGGGTACTTCCAGGTCGTGGTCGGAGAATATCACCCCCATCGCATAGGCAGCTTCGGGATCGTCAAACAGGCATGAAAATTTTGTTCCGGGATATTTCCCGATCAGGGCAGCCAACCGGTTAATTTTCGGACCAATGGGCTGATAAGCCAGCAACACATCGGCTGCCCCTTCCATCGCCAGCATTTCCCCTTCGGCAATGGTCGCACATTTAAATTTATTGATCCCTGCTTCCAGCATCAGCCGGGTTGCCTCCGGCGATTTATGGGTTTTCACATGAGGACGAAGACGGTTAAGATCGCCTCCGATCATCTCTTTTAATTTACGGATATTATCCTTTACCCGCTGCGGGTAGATCACCAGGGCCGGAGAGTCCAGTTTGTCCGCGTTATCGATCCTGTACCAGGCGGGAGCCATGCCGGATTCAAAAACACTGGTATGTTTGGCGTCGGGGCCGGGAGGATTTGTCTTTTGCCAGGAGATTGCCATATAAAGGGCGTTATTATGTTAAAAACTGAATCATCTTGTGACACAGTCACAAGGGCCGGATAGGCCCAGACATTCGTTATAAGCGCATGGAGAGTTACTTTTTAGAATAACTCCCATGC
>NZ_JBTLQH010000031.1:0-83258 GCF_054461575.1 Flavitalea flava | reverse complement strand
AGCCACTGCGGAACTCGGAACAGCTTATACCGGTGCTATTACAAATGGCAGCTATGTTACAAGCACCCAGGCTACAGCTTCGAGTGGCTGCGGAGCAGGCCTAGCCATTTCACCCGCTTTGAAAGCTGCAGAAGCTAATAAGCTCTTTACGGGAAAAATATATCCCAACCCAAGCAGTGGACTGGTACAAATTGAAATAAATACGCCTGTTTTTAGATCGGCGACAATCACTGTTCTTGATATGTTTGGAAGAAATTTATATTTGGACAAAAAGGCGCTTATAAAAGGGAATAACACGATATCTTTGAATATTGCTTTCCTGCCTTCGGGAACTTATATGATCGAGGTGGGAGATGGCAAAACGATTCTGGAAAAATACAAGGTGTTAAAACTATAATAAAGACATTAAATTTTATAGGATGGAGCTGGCCTTTGACGTATCTGCCGCATCTTTACACCGATTTCGAAAGAAGAAAGAAGGGGAAAAAAGTGAGTAGATAACACATTATAGCTCAGAGCCCATAGTGATCAGAGGCGCTAATCTCATCCCGCGCACAAATGCCCTCAGCGAAAGCTGAGGGTTTTTTGACGTAGCGTATCATAGATCTCTTCAATGAGCCAGGCCGGCCAACAAATGACTCTCAGCTTCCCTATGCGTATTTTTTGCATTGAGTGAACCTATTGCTTATCTTTCATAAATGACTACTTCTACAATTGCTCCATTCACCCCCGGGAGAACAATTAAATATGCATCTGCAAAGCCCCGCATCGCTTCGATCGACCTGCTTCGTGGCCTGGTTATGCTGATTATGGCCATTGATCACCTGAGGGACCTGCTTCACCTGGGACATCCCGACCCAACCGATCTGCAAACGACAACGCCGATCCTTTTCTTTTCGCGTTGGATTACCCATTTCTGCGCTCCGACATTTGTCTTCCTGAGTGGCATTTCCGCATTCCTGGCGGGTAAGAGGCGGACCAGGGACCAGTTGGCCGGCTTCCTGATAAAAAGAGGCCTCTGGCTGGTCCTGGTCGAGTTGGTTATCATTAACTTCATTACTTCGGCCGATCTCCTTTATCATCTCATCGTACTCCAGGTAATCTGGGCTATCGGCGGCAGCATGATACTCCTGGGCTTGCTGGTCTGGGCAAAGGCGAGTCCCGCAGTCATCGGTGGCATCGGGCTGACCATCTGCCTGGGACACAACATTATCGATCTTCTGCACAATAAAACCATCGACACAAACATTCTCTGGAGGCTCTTCCTATCCTCCCGCGGCTTCACTATTGCGGACCCCGTTGGATCTGATCGCATCCTGCTCATCGCCTATGCCTTGCTGCCCTGGACAGGCGTGATGCTGATCGGATATTCCCTGGGGATCTTATACACAAAGGAGGCTGTCAAACGTAAACGGGCTCTGACAAACATCGCCATCCTCCTGCTGGTCATTTTTGTTATTTTCCGCCTGTTCAACATCTACGGCGACCCGGCTCCGTGGTCCATCCAAAGAAACACGATACTGAGCGTCATCTCCTTTTTGAACGTAACCAAATATCCCTGTTCGCTGATGTACCTTTGTCTGACCCTGGGAATTGCGTTATTGATCCTTGCCAATACCGAAAACGCTGGTAACCGGTTCGCGAGTATCCTGATCGTCTATGGCAACGTCCCTTTTTTCTATTATGTCTGCCACTGGTTCCTAGCCCAATCTATTACGATCATCCTTTTCTTTTCGATGGGACATAACATGAGCGGAATAAATAGCGACAAATTCGGCTTCCCTTTCAGCCCCAATAATTTCGGCCTTCCGCTGGTTGGTGTATACGCCGTATGGCTGTTGCTGGTTACCTTGCTGTATTTCCCTTGCCGGTGGTTTGGGCAGTATAAAAAAACGCACGGGCAGTGGTGGCTGAGCTATCTTTAAGCCCCGGGGCTGTCCAAACATCCACCCCGGGGAGTAACCATTAAACCTGCCAGGCATTTATGGTATCTATTTCTGCTTTTTCCAAAAAACATGGGACACTCAATACCCATCGTTCTGTTTTAAGGCCGGGTTTAACTGCAGTGCAGTAGTGGGTATCGGGAAAAGACGGCGGTTCACATCTGCATCGGTCTTAAACCCCCACTTACCTTCATATTTCCCAAACCGGATCATATCATTCCTGTGCCAGGATTCCCAGGCAAATTCCCGGCATCTCTCCGCATAGATGGAATCCAAGGTAACATCGGCCCAAGCGGGAGAACCGGAACGGAATGATCTTAATTCGTTCACTAACGAAAGTGCCGTTTGCCCTTGCGTAGGCGTTCCCCCGCGAAGGATGGCTTCCGCCTTCATCAGGTAAATATCCGAATAGCGGAACATCGGTATATCATTATTCTGGTTGCGGTTCAGGGAACTTCCATCCGGATATATTTTAATATTCCGGTAGCCCATATTCCAGGCAAGCTCATCGTTGCCCACATCGAATGAGCCGGAATCCTGTCGTAACACAACATTGGGAGTGCAATTGATCTGGTAGGTATAGCTGGCGGACGGATCGGGTCCGGAATAAAACTGGTCATATCCCTGGTTAGTAGTAGTGACAGTCGCAGGCGTCACGCCGTCGTTCATATATTGCAGGCCCGTCAGCCATTGTTTGTTCCGGATATCATTGGGATCATTGAAGTTAGCATAATATTCGGGCAGCGTGCTTATCGCCGCATCCGGAGTGAAAGGCAAATGATATTTTGACACCAGGCCCCTGGGTACATCATAACGGGCATGCAGGTTCTGACTCCGGAATGAGCCTAAGCCGATAGCAGTAGGATCAAAGGGAATTGCAAAAATAAATTCCTTTGTTTGCGGTCCATTGTCCGGATAGAACATCTGAAGATAGGTGACAGCAGGCTCCAGGGCATACTTCCCGGAATTGAGGATATTATCGCAGACCGCTATACAATCATTGCTCCGATCGGCGCCTGTGTATACCTGTGCATTCAGATACATTTTGGCTAAGATCGCATAGGCGCCCCATTTAGTGAACTTTCCGTAAGTCGACGACCCCGTTTCCGCGCTCAGATTGGGAATAGCCGTCTTAAGTTCGTTCTCAATAAAGGTGAAGACCTGTGCCCGGGGCACATTGGGATGCGGTGTAAAATCACCATAAGCCGTATCGATCGGCACATTGCCATAATTATCCATCATCAGAAAATACGCGAATGCTCTCAACGTCTTCAATTCGGCAAATGTCCTGCTCTTGTAAGATCCTTCGGGCATATTTTGCCCTAAAATAGACAGCGACTGATTGGCCAGCCCGATAACAGTGGACAGCCAGGTCCAGTTCTCATTCATTTTAGGATGATCCTTTGTCCAGGTATGATAATGCAATTGCTGGAATTCGCCGCTATTATACCAGTTACCGCCTTTTGCAGGGAAGATGGCTTCATCGGTAGTCAGTGTTTCCAGAAAGAAATACTCAACAGATATATCCCCTCTTAAAGCCACATAGGCAGGGCCCGCCGCGGAAGCAAACTGTGCCGAATCCTTTGGAAAAACAGCGGGAGTAAGCTCAGACGTAATAGGCAAATCCATTTTATGGCAAGAAGTGAATAACCCCGTTAACAGTAACAGATAAATTATATATTGAAATATCTTTTGCATATTGATGATTTTACCGGTGAGTATTAGAAGGATACGTTTACGCCAAGTAAGAACGTGCGGGTTTTCGGATAAAAATTATTGTAGTCCACGCCCGGCGCAAGACCTCCCTGGTTGACTTCCGGATCAACGCCCTTGAACTTTGTTATCACGAAGAGGTTGTTTACGGATGTATACACTTTAACAGACCGGATATACGGGCTTATTTTCCTGAAATTATAGGCCAGCGTAGCATTGTCAAACCGGATATAGCTGCCACTCTCTACGAAGCGCGAAGAATACAGATAAGCGTTTATATCGGCCGTGCTCTCACCGGCCGCGTCTTTGAGAATATTTGTGTATTGCGCCGTGTTTGGCCTGAACAGGTCTGCGCGGGTAGCATTGAATATTTTGTTGCCAAATACGCCCCTCAGGAAAACATTCAGGTCGAAATTCTTATAATGGAAATTATTCGCCCAGCCCACCAGTAATTTAGGCTGTGCATCTCCTATATAGTGATAGTCTGTTCCAATATTCGGCGTGGTCGTCAGTTTCCCGTCTCCGCCGAGGTATTGGGAAATTCCGGCTGTATTCTTTCCCGCATACAGGGGTGAAAAAAACTGCCCAAGAGGTTTTCCCTGTTTCAGGATCTCCAAAGAATGGCTGGACTGACCAAGGCCTTCCGGGTTGGCTAATAGAATGGAATCGCCTCCCGCGAACAGGGGGTTGGTCAGGCTGGTGATCACATTCTTATTATGAGCCAGGTTTAAGCTCGTTGACCAGCTGAAATCGGCATTTTTAACGGGTGTAGCCGTCAGGCTTAATTCAATCCCTCTATTACTCATGCTTCCTCCATTGGCAACAATGGTTCCTGACGGGACGAGTATGGGGTCTACCTGATAAGAATAAATCATTCCGGTGGTCTTCTTGTCATACCAATCAAGGGTAGCGTTCAGCCTGCCCTGCAGTAAGCCGAGATCGAGTCCGATATTGGTAGTGGCTGTTTTTTCCCATTTCAGCTCCGGGTTGGCCGTTTGTGTCGGGCCGTATGCCCCGATATAGCCTCCCCCATTATAGTAGGTGCCGAGACTACCTGAAATCAATTGAGCCGTAAAGGCGTTGAAGCCGCTGGCATTACCCGTGATGCCATAGCTGCCTCTCAATTTCAGATCGCTGAAAAGACCCTGTCCCTGCATAAATCCTTCCTGGCTTATCCTCCAGGCCAATCCTGCGGAAGGGAAATATCCCCATTGATGGTCTTTCCCGAATACGGAGCTTCCGTCTCTTCTGATCGACGCCTGTAATAAATATTTTTCCTTGTAATTATAATTCAGTCTTCCAAAGTCCGAGATCAGCCGGTTTTCCTGGTAGACTCCGTCGGCCCCGAAAGATATATGGTAACCGGATACCGCATAGGGGTTACTAAGGGCCAGGTTATTGTAAATTAAATTGTCCACGGGAAAATTACTGGTTGTCGCCTGGAAACCGTCTCCTATCTTATTACTCTGCCAGGAATAACCCACTACGGCATTGACGGAATGAAATCCGAATTTTCTGTTCCAGGTTAAAAAGGTCTCGAGTACTTTAGTGGTGTTCTGATAGGCACTTCTTGTCGCCTGCCCGTTCTGTCCGAAATTTTGTTGACTGTGGTACCCGAGGGACGGATCGGGGGTATTATACATATTGTTATAATTGGTGGTATAATATTTATTATAATATTCCCCGTGCAGTGAAGTAAAATTGATATAAGAAAGATTCACATCGTATAGCAGGCCGAATGGCAATTTCACTTCTGTAGTAAAACTACCGATCAGGTTATTGTATTTGGTATTCATCTGGCTGTTATTCATCAGGGATACCGGGTTATAATAATTCTGAGTGTTGAAATTCTCAAAATACGACCCATCGGCATTTTTTACCGGCGACACAGGCAAATAAAGGGTCGATTCCAGCAGGACTGTATTGCGGTAAGGTATATCGTTCGCACTGCTGTTGGAATTGGTCACATTCACTCCGAACTTAACCTTATCATTGAGCGCATATTGCTCAACAGACAGCCGGGCAATAAACCGTTGAAGGGAACTATTCAATAAGATCCCTTCCTTATTCACATAGTTCAGGCTTACATTATAGTTACTGTGTTCGGTGCCACCGCTGAAGGAGAGATTTTGGTTAAGCGAATAGGCGGATTTTCTTTGCACTGAATTCTGCCAGTCTGTATTAGCGCCCTTGTCATCGCTCGGCGCAAATGCCTGCCCGTTTTTGGTAAGAAAAGCCCTCAACGCTGCGGCGTCCATCATCTTTAATTTATTGGATACTTTTTCAACTCCCGCATATCCGCTATAGGCTACCTGCATGACGCCGTTTTTCCCCTTTTTGGTCGTAACGATGATAACGCCGTTGGCCCCGCGGTTGCCATAAATGGCCGTCGCGGCCGCATCTTTTAAAACATCAATGGAAGCGATATCATCCGGAGCAATCGCCGAAATATCGGCGCCCGGGATCCCGTCAATAACATAGAAGGGGCTCTGGGAGCTGTTAATAGTCGATGCACCACGCAGAACGACAGCAGCGGTCTTATTAGGATCGCCGCTGGCAGTAATATTCAGACCCGGAACTTTGCCCTGCAGCAATTGGCCCACATCGGTGATGGCCCCCTTGTTCAGGTCTTCGTTTTTGATCGTGGTGATGGAGCTCGACAAAGCTTTCCGGTTCTGCCTGCCATATCCGACTACAGCCACCTCATTTAGGGAAGCGTTGCTTTCCGTTAAACTAATATCGATCGTCGTCCGATCGTCCACCTTTGCCTCCCGGGAGTCATATCCTACATAAGAGAACACCAATATATCCCCTTTGGATACCGAAATGGAAAACTCCCCGTTCTCATCCGTCGATGTGCCCTTTTTGGTAGCTTTCACCGTAACGCTGACGCCTCCCAAAGGTTTGCCATCAGCAGTCGTGACTTTCCCTTTAACAATCGTCATCACCAATTCCGGACCCTCAGAGGCCGGAGAACCTTCCCGGGGTCTTATCACCACCGTTTGCTCTACAATGAAATATTCGAAAGGCTGGTTCTCGAAGCATTTTTTCAGCGCCTCCTCCAGACTGGCATTTTTCAGGTCAAGACTGACTTTGGCAGCCTTTTCAAGCTGCCTGGTCTTGTACCAGAAAGAATAGCCGCTTTGTTTTTGAATTTCACTGAACACCTTCTCCAGCGGGACTTCCCGGAGAGAAAGATTGATCTTTTGCGAAAACCCGCTTGCCGAGACCTGCAGGCAGGCGACCAGAAGAAAAAAGGCTGTCAACTTCATAACTAGCAGAGTTTTGGTTTGAAGCCGGGAGAAAAAAGCAATGGATAAGGCAGGAAGTCCCGGCCCGATTTTGCCATAAGCAGTCGGAATCATAATTTTGATTTGATTTGGGTTAACAATAAGCAGTTCCTCAAATAATTGTTTATAACGAGTTAACTCAGCCATCCGCCGGGGACGCCACGAACGTTCCCGGTTTTTTGCTTTGTCAACGAAAGCCCGTTGCTGTGTTTATTAAGCTGATCCTTAAGACCTAATTTATGGTTTCATTTATGATCTTACTATAATCTTACTATGATCTTGTTATTTTCTACCGTAAGCCGTATATCGCTAAGTTTCAGAATTTTCAGTACGCCTGACAGGCTGGTATTACGGGAGACCCGGCCCGTGAACCTTTCGGTCGGGACAGATCCTTCATAGACCACTTCGACATCATACCACCTTGCTATCTGACGCAGTATGGTCTGGAGGTTTTCATCCCCGAATTCGAATACGCCGTTCTTCCAGGCCATCGCTTTTTCTACATCTGCGTTGGGGATCCATACCATTTCTCCATTCTCCTGCAAACGGGATTGCTGGCCGGGCTTTAATATTCCTGAGGCGCCCCCTTTTGCCACTTTCACAGATCCCTCCAGCAGGGTGGTCCTGATCGTTTCCTCGTCGGCGTAGGCGTTGACATTAAACTGGGTGCCAAGCACTTGTATTTCCATCGGATGGGCAGCTTTCAGCCGGTGATCTGCCAGCACCCTGAAGGGCATCGAGGCATTTTTGACAATTTCAAAATAGGCTTCGCCGGCGACTTCCACTTTTCGTTCTGTGCCTGTAAAAACCGCCGGATAACGGATCGAAGAAGCCGCATTCAGCCACACCTGGCTGCCATCGGGCAAAACAAGCTTATACTGGCCACCTTTCGGCGTTGCCAGGGTGTTGTAACTAATTTTATCAGGATTGTCTCCGGCAACGGACTGGTATTGCAGCTGGCCATCCCTGGATTTCACGACCCGGGTATTTCCCTGGAGTGTCAGGCTGCCTGTCCGGGCACCGTCCAGTACGATGGTCGAGCCATCGTCCAATGTCAGCACTGCTTTATTACTGCCGGGCAGGGGGTCTTTGTTTGACTGTGGTGTTTGTTTTTGAAGGGCTATGCCGGTTATTGTATTCCTGCCTAATAGCACGACCAGGGCCCCTGAAGCAACCAGAAGGAGCAGGGCGGCTCCGGCAAACCGCAACCTCTTCATTTGGAATACCAGTCCGCGTTTATTCTCATCGTTTTTTATCCTTTGGCGGATATTACCGAGCATTTCTTCCTTCAATGCCTTTATTACCGGAGCATACTCCGGCATGAGCGATAGCCCGGCATCATTGAAGCTGTTATACCAGTCCGTAAATTCCTTTTTTTCTTCTTCTGTTATGGATCCCGCTAGCCATTTTTCAGCCAGTTCCATCATTTTTTTTGAATAAGGCAGGTCGGTCATGAAAGCTATTTTCATAATAGCCAAACAAGGGGAGCCGATCCCTTAGCCGGAAAGAAAAAAATTATTTCAGGCGGGCTATCAACAAGGCTGAGGAGAGGATGATTGCGGCGAGGGCGGGTAGCAAGGCAAAAAAATGACTTAACCCGGCTCTTAACTTGCGGAGGGCCAGGGATAAATGTGCTTCGACGGTTTTTTCGGCTATTCCCAATTCTGCAGCGATCTTTTTTTGGGGATAGCCCTTATCACGGCTTAGTTGGAATACTATGCGGCACTTTTCGGGCAACTCCTTAACAAGAGATGCCAGCTGTTGCTGCAATTCATTGAATTGAAGTTGATTTTCAGTATCTAAGGCTGCTTCCTGCCAATTGAGGGATGCGTAATTCCGGTAACGTTGCTGCCGGTTTTTGGAAGCCAGCCGGTTAAGAACTTCGTATTTTACGGCTGTCGCCAGGTAAGTATTAAGCGTGTATTCGAGCTGTAGGGAATGTCTTTTCTTCCATAAATTATAGAATATGTCCTGCACGAGTTCCCTGGCTTCTTCGGCATTATCCAGGCGATGCATGGCTACCACGAATAATCTATCCCAGTAACGGTAGTATATTTCAGTGAAGGCAGCATCATTACTGCCCTTCAGCAAAATCACCAATTCTTCGTCCTGGTATGTTTTAAATAGAGCCATAGGGAGCAGTCATTCCGGTTAAGAGTAAAGTTATAAAAAAACAAATATGTATTAATTTTTTTTTCGACGTAGTTAAAGGACGGGCGAATTAGCCTTATCCGGGGTCAGGCGAAGTACTGAAGGCGAATATGGCAATTAAAAGATTCAAATGCGGAATTGCTGATTGCTGCACGGACTGCTTATCAGATCACTCTTCTACTAATGCTAATTTAAAAGATGATCCCGAAACTTATTTGGGGAAATACCTACTTCTTTTTTAAATAAACGCGAAAAGTATGTCGGGTTTTCAAAGCCAAGTGAAAACGAAATTTCAGAGATGTTCATTTTTCCTTCCGTCAGCAAGTTCTTTGCTTCCGAAATTAAATACAAGTGAATCAATTCTAACGCCGTCTTGCCGGTTTCCTGCTTAAGCAGATCGCTCAAATAGCGTGAAGAAACATGTAGCTTTTCAGCCATATGGGTTACTCTGGGAAGCCCGGACTCTTGTATTTTTCTTTCTTCAAAGTAGGAAGTGAGCATTGCATTGAACCTGGTAGCTATTGCTCCCGTTAACTCTGCCCGATTAATAAACTGTCTTTTGTAAAAGCGCTGCCCATACTTAAGCATGGTTTCCAGGTGACTAAGTATAATGGCCTTGCTATAATCATCAGTGTTGTTATGATATTCCTTGTCGAGTGCATAAACCAGGTTCCAAATTATATCTTCTTCACTTGGCGAAAGGTGTAAAGCCTCGCTAACTTCATAATCAAAATAGCCGTACTTCTTTATTGCATGGTGGAGACTGCTGCCTGATAAAAAGTCTTCATGTACAAGTAGTAAAAACCCCTTTTCCTGCAACTCAACATTTTTAAAGGCGATAATTTGATGGGGTTTTGTAAAAGACATTGACCCGCGGTCATGATCGTATTTTGTTTTACCGTAAAACACACTTCCGGATTTCAGCTTTCTAAACCCGATAATATAGAAGTCTGCGGTAAATTCGAGTTCGTTGCCACCACAATTATTTTGGTCGCCATGTAAAACACTGAATAAGGGATGCTCAGGAGGCTTAACTCCAAGTGCTTCATGTAAGTCGCCTATCTTATCGAAATGATCCATCGTAGCGGTTTAATAGCAAAACCCGTTTAATCGGATTCTGCTAATGTAAGTTTTTATTTTCCGTGTGCTGCTACAGAAATATCCTGCCATTCTTCCCAGGTTTTCAGGCGTTCATCATAAGTATACTTGATCCACGGAAAACCAACCTTACCCAAGATCAGTCTTAAAGGAGGATTTTCAGTATCAACCAACTTAAGCACAGCAACGGCAGTAGCCTCCGGTACACCAGAGTCTTCTGGACTGTGTGCCGCAAAAAGTGCTTTTCTAACGTCATCGTACTCGGATAATTGCTTGCTTTGTGCAAGGGAAGCCGCGCTAAAATCAGTAGAAAAGCCATTGGGTTCCAGTATAGTCACTTTAATTCCGAATCCGTTCACTTCTGCAGCCAATGTTTCACTAATCCCCTCAACAGCGAATTTCGAGGCGCTATATATTCCCATCATGGGTATCGCAACCACACCTAAAGCGCTGGAAAGCTGTATGATGCGACCGGACTTTTTTTCGCGCATAATTGGTATCACGGCCTGAGTAATCCATAATAAACCAAATACATTCGTTTCTATCTGCGCCCTGATTTCTTCTTCATTCAATTCCTCGATTGCACCCATATGTCCGTAACCCGCATTATTGATCAATACATCAATTGTGCCAAAATGAGCCTTTGATTTTGCTACTGCATCGAAACAGGCGTTTCTATCAGTAACATCTAATTGCAGAACCAGCAAATTTGATGGGTATTCGTTAGCCAGTTGATCTAACGAATCCGGATTCCTTACGGCTGCCACCACCTGGTCGCCACGCTTTAAAAAAGCTTCGGTCCAAATCCTGCCTAATCCACGTGAAGCACCAGTTATGAAAATTGTCTTTGCCATGATACTATGTTTTGTTTTTATTACAATGCAAATCTCAGCCAATTTTTAGTTGATGTTATGATACAAAAGTCGGTAATAATGAAACATTTTTACTATGGGCCTACGTTTAACAAGTAAATCACTACCATAACTATTCATTTAATTAAACCCGATAAAGCTCTGATCAGTTTCTTTGGAAACTTCACAATAATTTTTTCATTTACCTTTTAATTATTATTCAAGAAATCTCAATGCACTTTTCACAAACTCATCGTGATACTGAAATATGCCGCCATGACCTGCATCTTTATAAATGATGATTTCAGAATTTAAAATACGATTTTTCAATTCAGTTGTGTTACTAACTGGCACCATTTTGTCGTCTTCACCATTAGCAACCAAAACAGGGTGTTTAATCACCGATAAATCTTGTGGTGTTTGAAGCCCGAATGCATTAATGGCTATGAGTTGATGTTGCAAATTTTTCAAACCCATCTTTTTGCCTCTGTTTTCGGTCCGCTCTTTTAGTCTGCTTAAATATTCTTTTGCCACCTTTCGGCCATTTTCATTTCTATTAAAGAAGAGATAAAATTTAGGGTCTCTAAAAGTCAGATATGCTTTAAAAATATCCTTGTAAGTGATGTTGGGTATTCTGCTGATGCCTTCGCCACCAGCAGGACCATTCCTGCAAGAATAGCTCTACGCACAAGTTGCGGCTCCTGAAGTAAGATTTCTTGTGAAATAAATCCGCCTAAGGAAAACCCAAAAAGGTCAATTTTTTCATAACCCAATGCTTTAATGAAAGCTATTGCGTCTATCGTCATTTCAGCAACCGTTAGTGGAGTGCTTCCTTTTGTTGAACCTACACCACGATTGTCAAAACAAATTATTTGATGTTGAGTTGCCAATCCATCCATAATTCTCGGGTCGCATTCATCCATTGTAGCGGATAAGTGATTGAGAAAAAATAGTGGAATACCCGATTTATTTTCACCAAACTTGCGATAAACAAATTCTGTTCCTCCAACATTGATGGATTGAGTTTTTACATTTTTGAAATTCATAATTGCAGTTTTTTTTTGAATTTTTATTCTGATTGTTCGTTTATACAGTTACTTTATTTATGATTTTTCAATTGAGGGAGGAATTAACTTGTACATTACCGGGGTTACAATTCTTGATAGTATAGTAGAACTTATTAGTCCACCAATTAATACAATGGCTAATGGTGCTACAAGGGGATTAGGGTTCAGCGCAATTGGAAGTAGTCCGCAAATGGCTGTTATTGATGTTAACACAACAGGCAGGAATCGTGTTTCTCCGGCCATATTAACAGCATCATCTATGCTGTGACCTTCTTCACGAAGGTGGTTGGTAAAATCTACCAGTAACAGGGAGTTCTTAACCTGGATGCCGGATAAGCCGATGAAGCCAATGATAGACACGAGTGACATGGGATTGCCGGTTACAAGCAACAAAACTACTCCGCCCAGGATTCCCAGGGGTATGATGGATAACACTATAATAATTCCTTTAAAAGTTTTGAATTGCAACAATAACACACCTATAAAAAGGAAAGCACTCAGCAATATGATGGAAAGAAAGTTCCCACCCAATGCATCGCCTTCTGATTCTGCTTCTCCCGATAATTTGAAATAATAACCGGATGGCAATTTCAATTTGTTAAGTTCCGGAACAATGTCCTTCAACACATCGTTCGCTAACACATTATCTTTTGTTAACGAAGTTACCTTTGCAAAGCGGGATTTATTAAAATGATTAATTGCTGTAGGAGAGCTTTCAAAACCAATGCTCGTTACCTGGTCAATTTGTACCGGGGTTCCCTGTATGTTGTTCACATAAAGATTCTTTAACGCATCAAGATTTGAGAATTTTTCCCTGGGAATTGTGATCATCACATTTCGTGCATCGCCCCTGTCATCTATATAATCTCCAACATTCAATCCGGCTACGGCCATGCGTATTACCTTATCTATATCGCTGGTAAGCACACCCAATGTTCTCGCTTTTTCTTTGTCGATCTTCATTTTTACATCCGACTTATTTACGTTCAGTTCGTTATTTATATAGAAAGTACCGGGATGCTTTCTTAAAATGTCTTCCACTTTAAAAGAGAGGGCACGCAGGGTATCCTGATTCTCACCAAATACTCTTACTACAATATTCGCTTCAATAGGAGTGCCCTGTTCAAAGTCTTTCACTTCAATTTTTGCATAAGGGAAGTCCTTAAATTTTAATCTTAGTTTTTTGATCAGATCAGTTTTTGATTTCGGACTGGCCTCATCATCCAACTGAACAAAGATCTGGCCGAAATCAGGTTTTATATCCTGTTGGTGTACGTTGTAATATACCTGGGGATTACCCTTACCTACATTGGCTGTATAGTAAACCACCTCTTTATGATTCTTTAATTCTCCCTCAATCAATTTTGTGACACGGTCACTTTCCGGAATATCAGCTTGCAAAGGCATTTTGATATTGATCAGGAACATTGGTTTTTCTGACGTTGGAAAGAGCTTAAAGCCTGCTAGTGGAAATAACATAAATGCAAGCACACTCAATACCAATGAAATTGTTATAGTTACCTTAGGCCATTTCAAGGCTTTAGGCATTATACCACGATAAGAAAAACTAAGGAATTTCTGCAAATTTTTAAGGAAAAAATTACCTTCTCCATGAGTATGTGTTTTTAACAGACGGCTTCCAATAAAGGGAACCAATGTTAAGGCTACTATCATAGACGAAAGAACGCTTGTTATAACAGCCATTGGCAAGCTGCGAATAAATTCGCCTGCCATATCGGGTAAGAACGCAAGTGGTAAAAAAGCGATTACCAGGGTTGCGGTACATCCAATAACAGCTACTCCTATTTGTTGGGTACCTTTTAGAATAGCATCTTTTTTTGAATGGCCTTCCCGTAGCCAACGCTCAATGTTTTCTACCACTACGATACTGTCATCTACCAATAATCCCAATGCTACAACCAGGCCAACGATACTCAATTGATTTAAGGAGTATCCAAATAAATTCAACGCAATCAAACCTAAGGCAAGCGACAGCGGAATAGAAATCATAACAATAAGGGATGCTCTGAATCCTAAAGGCAAAAGGGTGACAATAACTAAGGCGATCGCCAACATAAAATCAAATCCTAAATGCCCGAGACGTTGCGAAACCATGTCGGCCTGGTCAAAATTTTTGATCATTTTTATATTAGCAGGTAAATCTTTAACAAACTCATCCAGCACCGGCATGTACTCTTCCTTCACCTTGCTTATGTTTACGTTATCCTTCATGGCAGCCGTAACCAGTATGCAACGGTTGCCATTTATACGGACGATGTGGTTTACGGTGCCATCTTTATAACTTACAGCGGCGACATCCTTTAGGTAAATAATTTTCCCATTAGCATTGTAAATAACCGTGTTGGCGACATCTTCTACATTCTTAAATTTTCCACTCGTCTTCACGTTAAAAACCTTACTGTCAAGATTAATACTCCCACCGGGTATATCTGCGGCTTCACTCTGCAGGCTACCTACCACAATATTGAGCGGAATTTTAAACTGGGCCAATTTGTCCAGTTGCATGTCGATGCGTATTTCCTGTTCCGGCATCCCGGCATACTTCACTTCTTTAAGGTTGGTTATCTTTTCCAACCGGGTTTTAAGTACATCCGCTTCATCTCTCAGGGTTTTACCCGAGGCAGTATTTGACACCAAGGCAATCTGTATAATCTTCACGTCGGAAGAAGAAATCTTCTCAGTTTTGATCATATAAATATCCTTCGGAAGTTCGCTGTTTTTTAAAGCGTTTATTTCGGTGGAAATTTCCTGATATTTATTGTCTACATCAACGCCATATTTGAATTTTGGTTGTATTACAGCAACCCCATCTTCTATTGACGTAAGGATTTTATCAATATTTTCCAGGCCGTAAATTTTATTTTCAATGGATTTCACCACCTGTTCTTCCATATCCTTCGGACTTGTACCGGGGTAAATAACGGTTATCAGATATTGCGGTGGATGAGTGGTAGGATCTTCCGACCGGGGCATGGTAAAGAGTGTAAGGACTCCAACTACAGCAACCAGGAGGAATATGATCAGCGTAAACTGATAATTTTTAACGGAAAAATTTGTAATCTTCATGGCTTATTAGTTTACTTGTCTAATTAGTTTACTTGATAATTTTAATGAGAGACTGTTCGTTCAGGTAAGCGCTATTAGAAATGACAATTTGATCTACCCCGTCTAATTTATTTTTCAAATACACTTTGTCATTGTCAAATTTCAAGATCGTAACCGGGACCTTTTTGACCCTGTTGGTTCCTATTGTAGTAAATACAAATCCATTATTACCATCGGCTTCCACCAATGAGCCATAAGGAATAACCATAACATTTTTGGTATTTTTTATTGCTATTTCAGCTTTGCCAAACAAGCCTACTGCAGGTTTGGTATTGTCTAATGCAATTTTTACTTCTATTTGAAAGGAGCTGCTACCAACATCAGCAGCCTGGGATTTCCTGAAAACTTTGGCATCGAAAATTTTATCGGGAAAGGCATCCAACGTTACGGTAGCTTTGTTGCCAATTTCAATGGCTGCCCATTCTTTATCTGTTACGCCTACCTTCAATACCCAATCAGATGCCCCGGAGCTTTCGTTTATAGCCAATACTGACGTACCGCCATTTACCACTTCACCTTCATTGGCCAATTTTTTCGTCACAAAACCATCCGCGCCGGCATAGATATATGCGTACTTCTTATTAAACACTACAGCATCAACTGTTTTTTGTGCAAGGTCTAATCCTGTTTTTGAATTTTGTAATTGCTCCAGCGTAGCCACGCTATCCCGATATAGATTATTAGCCCGTGTATAATCCCTTTTGGCTTTTTCATAGCCAAGATTTGCCTGGGCCACCTGGGCATCAATTTCAGTGATTTTTAAAGTGGCTAATAATTGTCCTTTCTTAAAAAACTGGCCTTCACTGATATTAATGCTTTCAATAACTCCACCAATTTTAAATGAATACCTCGCTTCATTTTCGGTGGTTAATAAACCAGTTGTGGAGATTGAAGACGAAGACTCCAACCGCTCAACCGGTATGGTTTTTACAGGAATTGTTTCTTCAGCAAATTTTGCTGTGTCATCTTTTTTTTGTTTATCACCACAAGAAGAAAGTGCTATTGTTGCGGTAACTAATAACAAGGAGAAAAATTTAATCGTATTCATGAGTTTATTTTTATTTAATGATTAATCCTGCGTTTGCTCTTTCAATTTCAGCCTGCTTTATCCACGTATCATATAAGGAGATATTGGCCTGTAACCTGGCAGATACGAGTTGGTTTTGAGCATCCAGTAATTCAATAAAGAGGGAGGTGCCTTCTTTGTATAGCCGTAGCATATCCTTGTAATATTTTTCAGAAGCGATTACCTGGGAAACAGCCGCCTGGTAATTGATAACAGCAGCAGTAAAAGTATTTACAGAGATCTTTACCTGTAATGCAAGCTGTTGTTCTACGTAACTGGTTTGCGCATTAATATTTTTCATATCTGCCTCAGCCTGTTTTACCCTATGCTTATTTTTACCACCAGAAAAAATATTATATTCCAGTGAAAGACCTAAAAAGTAGTAAGGTGTCTTATTATTTATTGTAAAATCAAATCCCTGGGAGCCGACATCGAGGAAGGAATTAAGCTTCGGTTTTTTATACGCATTCGCAAGCCCTATGAGATTATCATTAATTGCTTTGGCGGTATTTAGTTTTAGCAGTTCTTCCCGTTTATTTACAGCAGTATCGTTGACAATATTTGTATCAGGAATATTATTGATCTGGTCGGTCAGGACTTCAGTGGTTAGTGGCTGATTCAATAAAAAATTGAAATAGGCTTTTGCATTTGCCTGTGTCTGTTTTCCGGTATTAAGTTGTGCACTAATTTTTGTAACTTCATTCGTACTTCTTATAACTGCTGTGCGGTTCACCTTGTCGTTATTAAAAAGTGATGTATTGATCCGCTCATTTTCTTTTACCAGCAGCAAAACATTTTCGTAGATTTGGATAGCTTGTGTTGCCTGTAAGTAATTGTAGTAAGCAATTTTTACTTCTTTGGCAAGCTCTCTCTTGAAGACATCAATTTCTATTTTCTGTAAATCGTATTGCTGGCTCCTTATTTTTTCATTGTAAACAAGCTCTGCGTTTATGATAGGGTATATCGTATGCAGCTTAACATCATAAAAATTATTCGGGTTAAGCAAAATACTTTGATTCTTTACCTGCGGAAAATTGTTACTGGCGGTTAGCTGATTGAGTGTTGTATATACAGGATTCATCAAATCGCCAATAGGAATATCTACCGTTCTCCCGCCACCTGCAAGTGTGTAGCCAGCGTTAAAACTCACATTGGGAAGAAAAAGTGATTTCGCTTCTTTTAATGCATATAAATTTTTTTCAAGAATAAATTGTTGCTGCTTTATACTTTCATTATTTATTAACCCATATTCTATATACCGATCCAACTGCTTTTGGGCAAAACCGGCATTAGGAAATTGTATTACAACAAAAAAGACTGCACTGATTATGTATTTCATTGATCGTTGTTTTTATTATGAACAATGTTCATTAATGAAGCAAAAAAAATTACATTTTCTCTATTATTTTTAAAAATTCAGCATAACCATCGGAAACGATATGTTCCTGATTTTTAATGTTAACGCCAGCGCATCGTTTACTGATCTCAAGGCTACACATACCATGCACCAGGCTCCAGATCATAAAAGCAAGAGGTTCTGATTTATGGCCCGTAAAATGCCCCATAGCCATGCATTGTTTTACTGTAGTGTGTAATACATCAAAAGTAGCTTTGCCTTCGTTCCATTCTTCTTCCTTCCGGGCATCTAAAAATTCCATGGGTGCTTTAAGGGTGAACATTAAATCATACATATCGGGGTTTTCACCAGCAAACTGAATATAAACCTTACCTAAAGCCTTTAAACGTTCCATTGGATCATTCACGTTATATAAGACCTTAAAATCGCCGCTTAATTGTGAAAAGCCCTGCGTATGTAAGGCATGAAGTATGGCATTTTTATCTTTAAAATGCAGATAGACAGTCCCTATACTATAATCAATGCTATCAGCAATACTTCGGATGGTGGTTTGTTCTACCCCCTTGTCAACAAACAATTTTTTGGCCCCCTTCAAAATAAGGGCTTTGAGGTCTTCCTTCTCTTTTGCCTTTCTATCTGCCGTACTCATGAAAATATTTTATAGTGCAAAGTAAATGAACATTGTTCATTTTTACAAATATTTCTTTGTTTAGCTTTTTTGCCGGCGCTTTCTGACCATTGGCCATTGCAATTGCTTTCTCCATGGATGCAGCAGCGTTCGCAGAATTACTTTTAACAACAGGAATACCCTGACTACAGCCTTTAAGAAGTTCACGGGTACACAGCTTCTGGTTTTCAGAAGATCTACATTGAATGGTTTTCTGTTAACACATCAAGTTTAGTATCTACAGCTACCGGTTCCCAAACAGTAAGGTCTTTTAAAAGATTTTCACTATGCTGTTTTATTGCATTAAATGCATCTTCGCCCAACTGTAATCTTAGCGGTGTGTTTTCTGAAACCAGCGCTTTATCGATAGCTGCTGCTGCCTTTAAAGGATCGCCTTCCTGGGTACCGTTCATTCCTTTGGCAAAATTTCTTGTTTGTCCAACAGTATCTTTATAGGCAGTTATTTCCGGCATATATTTCATAGCCGAACCTGCTAATTCGGTTCGGAAACTACCCGGTTCCACAATAAGCACTTTTATACCTAATGGGGCTAATTCGGCAGCCAGCGCCTCTGAAATACCTTCCAACGCAAATTTTGAAGCGGAGTAGGCTCCAAATCCCGCAAATGACATCTGCCCTCCCATACTGCTGATATTTACTATTGCCCCCGAACCTTGCTGTCTGAACTGCGGCAAAAATGCCCGGGTTACTGCAACTGCTCCAAAAAAATTAGTTTCCAATTGCGCCCGTAATTCTTCTTCAGAAGTTTCTTCCACTGCTCCTACAATACCATATCCTGCATTATTTATCAGGACATCTATCCGGCCAAAACGGGCAATGGTATTTTTTACAGCCGCATTTATTTCATCCTGGTTATTAACATCCATTTTTAACGCCTCTACCTGGTCGGGTGCTATAGATTTTATACTTTCCAGCTTATCCAAACGTCTTGCCGTGATTACTACCTGGTAACCCTGCTGAATGGCATATTCGGCAAATGATTTACCAAAACCCGCGGACGCCCCTGTTATGAACCATACTTTTTTTTCCTTATTTTCCATACTTGTGATTTTTGACATTTTATTGATCTGAACTTCGTTTAAACAACTACCCCGTAGCTCACCTTTACTCTATCCATAACCACATGGGTATAAAAATGTTTTACATTAGGGCTGTCCATGAGGTTCTTTTTTGAAAACTCTTCAAAGTGACTCATGTCTTTCGTGTTAACAATCAGCACAAAATCGTAGGTGCCGGTTACATAATAACACTGCGCTACTTCCATGCAGGCCTGCATAGCTTCTTTGAATTTATCAATTGCTTTTGAACTTCCCTCGTGCAACACTACATCAATTATGCAGGTAATGCCCAATCCAATAGCTTTTGGAGATATGACAGCAATATCAGCTTCAATGATTTTCTCCTGGCGAAGCTTAGTTATTCGGCGCTGAATAGCACTCTGGCTCAGATTTACGATCCGGCTTAATTCTTCCGTCGTTAATTGGTTGTTCTTTTGAAGCTCCTGTAATAGCTGTCTGTCATAACTATCCAGTTGGTGCATAATTTACCCCTCCTTAGGTAAAAATAGAATAAAATGGTTGCAAAACAGACGAATGCGCAAAAATTATGCACCACACTAACGCTAATTTTGCTTCATTAAATAAAGAACAAATATGAACAATAATGAAATTAAGCTTCCCCCCGATAGCCTGTTCTCCCTGGAAGAAGTAGAGAAATTCAGAAGCGAAACCAAAGGAATTCGGAACGTAATCCACCTCAACAATGCCGGTGCCGGTCTTATGCCTGATATGGTTACAGCAAAACAGTTAGAGCATATTAATCTCGAAGCAGAGATCGGCGGTTATGAAGCAGCAGCATTCAGGGCGGATGCAATAGGAGAGTTTTATAAGGAGGCGGCACTGCTATTCAACTGCAAAGTGTCGAATATCGCTTTTACATCAAGTGCTACCGACTCTTATACCCGGGCGCTATCCGCTATTTCCTTTAAAGAAGGGGATGTTATCTTAACCGACCAGGACGATTTTGTCTCCAATCAGATCCAGTTCCTTTCGCTCCAAAAAAGGTTTGGTGTTAAAATAGTGCATATCAACAATGCCGCCATAGGCGGTGTCGACCTAAACGATTTGGAAGAGAAATTAAAGAAACTCCGGCCAAGGTTATTGGCGATCACGCATATCCCCACAAATTCCGGGTTGGTCCAGCCTGTTAAAGAGATTGCGAAGATCTATGCGGATTATTCACCTTCCCATGCTGATAGATGCTGGTACATACTTGATGCCTGTCAGTCGGTGGGGCAAATGAAAATAGATGTACACGAATTAAAATGCGATTTTTTAAGCGTTACCGGGAGGAAATTTCTGCGGGGGCCGAGAGGTACGGGGATTTTATATATTTCTGACAGGGCGTTAAATTCCGGCCTGGAGCCGCTGTTTATCGACATGAGGGGTGCTGAATGGTTGGAAAAGGACCATTACAGACAGCAACCCGATGCCAGAAGATTTGAGGACTGGGAATTTGCCTATTCAACGGTTTTGGGAACCGGGACTGCAATCAACTATTGCCGGGGAATCGGAGAAGACCGGATATGGAAGCAGGTGCAACATTTATCCGGCTTGCTCAGAGAAAAATTAAATGCGAACGGAAAGATCAGGGTTTTGGATAAGGGCCCGGACCTGGCAAGTCTGGTAACCTTTACGGTGGATCATTCAGACCCTTTATTGCTCATCCGTGAATTATCGAAACGTAAAATCAATGTAGTTCCCAGTTACCGTGCGTTTGGCCTGATAGATTTTGATGAGAAGAAGGTCCGTTGGGCTATCAGAGCCTCTCCACATTATTACAATACGGTAGACGAAATAGAATTTTTCGCAGAAAGTCTGCGCGAAATTATCAGATGATGATGCCATGGCTAATTACCCGGTTATTCTGAATGTCAATCACAAGGATACATAGTTCTTATAAAAAAAACACCATCAAATATCTTATTCCATTGAGCTTTGTGATGGGTATGTAAAGCATTACCCTTTATGGACCCGGACATATAAAAGTTATCGTTTGCAGTCCGGTTGTTGTCATTATACGGCCTGAAATTAATAAATGCATAGCTGTACTGTTCATTTACCCATCTTTCGAAACTATTTGCATTCGGTTTGGGCAAATCATATTTTTTTTGAGAAATTCTTCCGGCACTACCCTTAAAAGAGGTAAAACCCAGGATATAGGCGTTCGCCCCCCAAATGCTATCCGTTGTAAATATGGCGCCCATTGTTTTTGCCTGATTAACAAAATCTTCAGGATAATGTCCATTGTATTTTGAAATATGATAATTAGCCGCCCAAACGATAATTTTCTTACCGGGATACTTGTATTCAGCCAACCATTTCAGATTATGCGCCATTTGCTCATCCCTTGTATTAAGCCGTTTCCAATAATCAGTTCTGTATTCATATTGCGTGTTTTCCTGAATCAGGTTATCCATAACTATCATCCAGTAATCATCAGGCGATATTTTTTCGCCGAGTTGTTGTTTTATCTCAGGCAGGAGAATAGCCCTTTTTCGCAAAATACTGCTATCTAATGCCGTATTAATGCTGTTTCGCAAATAAGCAAGGAGTGGTAATATTTCCGTTGAATAGTCAGCTTGTCTGGTTAATGGGAGGTTATATCTTTTCAAAATACTATCCAATTTCAAGATCAGATACCTTCTGGAATAATCCATGGATAACTGATCATCGAACCCTGACAATATCAGCGGGTTCCCCGATTGGCAACTTTCGGGAATATATTTGTAGAACAACTGATTACAGGCGCTACATGCAGTCCAAACCCCAAAAATATTTTTTACTATAAACGAATCTATGGCGCTAGATGTTTTAGGAACAAGATCCCAGCCATAGGTTAATGAAAAAAAATCCGATTCGAAGGCCAGTACGTCAAAACCCTTTTTTTCATGCAGGTATTTTATTATTCTGGTTTTCGCCAAAAAAGTGGGGGCATCGCCATGGTCTTGTTCACCCAGAAAAACAATCTTTGAATCACCAATCGCAGTGCCAATATTTTCAAGGTCAGCATAATCGGAGGAATCAGGCGCTATCGTTTTAACGGGAAATATATTCTTCCTTACATATTCTTCCATTTTTTGTTGTCCAAATAAGGTAGCCGAATAGAATATTAAAACAAACATAAATGAAACTCTACCTATAGGATGACCGATCAGGAAAAGAAGATTGTTTAGATTCAGGAACTTATTCATATTTGTATATTACTACTATAAACTATTGCATATTACTAATATAAACAAAATGCTACAGCCTTTTTGAATTCGTTGTAATCCGGCTCGTTGTCAGAAGCCCAGGAGACAATCCCATCAGGCCGTATCAGTACAGCGCTCAAGCCTGATTGTTCCTTGGCTCTACCCGAAACATACCTGATCCGGTCTCCGTATTCACCCGCCAACGTTTTTAGCGACGCATTCCTGTCGAAGTTGAGCAGGATCCCATGGCCATCGTGCATCAGGTCACCAATCTTCGCACCGTCTTCCATCTCAAAGTTAGGAACGCTGTGGCCTATCAGAGGGTGATTCCCACCAGGATCGTAGTGTGTGGAAATGCCCCATACTCTACCGGCAAAATAGGTGGCGCCATCACGTGTATCCATAAGGTCGCGGATAATCGCGTTCAGTGCCCGGGCATGGGGCTCAGGTCCCATGATGGCAACCTGGGCGCGTGACCAATCCAGAACCTTTGCCCCAATTGGGTAACGTTCGGTATAATAACTATCCAGGAGCCCTTCCGCCGCTTTGTTTTGAATGGTTGCGTGAATGGTTGCGGCAAGTTTCCAGCCCAGGTTCATGGCATCTCCCAGTCCAAGGTTAAGACCCTGGCCTCCCAACGGCGAATGAATGTGTGCGGCATCGCCGGCTAAAAGTATCCGCCCGTTGCGATAGGTGGTAGCCTGCCTTGCCCGGTCAGTCCAGGTGGTTGCTATATGCAGAGCGCAGATGGTAACGTCGGTATTGGAGACGCGGCGCAGTACCTCCTGCACATGTTCCCGTGTAATTGGCTTTTCTGAATGATGAAAGGCCCCGCCATCAAAATCCTGTATTTGTACGTAACCTGGCTGGGATTGCAGGTACATGCCTGTTGGCGTCACATTCCGGCCCGGACTGAGTTTCTCCGGGTCGGCAATGTCTATCTGGGTCGTGTAGCCGGTAAATTCCGGCTCCGTACCGGCGAATTCAAAACCGCCCGTTTTGCGAACAACACTCCGGCTTCCATCACAACCCACCAGCCATTTACCTGTAAATTCTTTCTTTACGATAGATCGGTCACTTGCCTGAACAGTGTCACCTGCCTGCACAGTTACGCCATCGTCGTTTTGATGAAAATCAATAATGGCCAACCCGCGCTTGATGGTTACGCCCAGGGTTTCTGCCCGGATGGTCAGTACCGTTTCCAGTTCCTCCATTTCAGAGATCAAACTGGTTTCGGTAGAGCCTGGCAGGCGATACTTCCACTGAGACCTGTCAATATTGCCGTCAAGAAATGGAATGCCGGCGAAGTGCCCTGCCTGACGCGCTGCTCCCTGTTTGGCATTTTGGTGAGGGTTTTTAACACGTTTATGAATCTCCAGTTCTTTTAGCAACCCACGGCGGTAAAGCGCTTCAATAGTAGGTACCGAGAGCCCCCGTATCCCGAAAGGAAGTTGTTTCAATGGCGAGTGGGGATTCTCCTCCTTTTCCAGGATCAGGACCGAACATTTGGCCAAGGCCAGTTCACAGGCTAGGAATAGACCTACAGGCCCGGCTCCGGAAATGATGACATCGTAAATAGCCTGATTTTGTGCGAATTTTTTGTTTTCAAGGGTAGCATCCATATAAAATGATTGAAACACAAAATTCCGGAAAGCTCCCTGGTCAGGCTTGTACAAACGCGACAAAATCGTTGCTTACTGTCTGTTTGCCTTTTTTTGCTTTTCGCGCGAATGCTGCGGGTGTAATGCCGCTGTAGCGCTTGAATTCCCTGCTTAGATGGGATTGATCCGCATAACCCAGCTCAAGGGCTATGCCGGCAATATTGGAATTTGGATAAAGCCATAAACGATTTCGTACCTGCTCAAAACGCATCAGACCGGACACGTCTTTCACAGAATAGCCGGAAGATTGTTTGAACTTCCTTTCCAATGTACGAACCGTCGCATGAGCAGCCGCAGCTACCTGGCTTACCGGCAGGGTGCCGTTTGCCTGCCTCATGGCAACTCCCGCTTTGAATAACATACTGTCATGGGCAATCTGCGACCGTGCATCCAGGAAATACTGTTTTATCTCAGCTATCGCTTCATGTATCCTTTCTGACTGAATCAACTTATTCAACGTGGATTGAAGCCGGGCGATAGGATGCTCGAATATGCGCAAGCCGTCTTTACCGGATGGTAATCCCAGCAAATCGAACACAGTCCAGGGAAAACATCGGATTCCAAGGATTTCCAAACGGTTTGTCGTCGTTACCAAAACAGGCTGATTGAGCAGTCCCATCATAAATGGGGATGGCAATGCCTGTAGGCTACCATTGTAAGAAATGCTGCAGCCGCTTCCGAAATGAAAAATAATTTCAGCGTAGCCATCAGGTAGTACTTCGAAATCCGATGGTTCTGCTCCAAATTCTCTGCTGTCGTACCAAAAGCACTTTATGGTATCCCGTAACTCTTCAGGTGGTTCAAATTCCTGGTGCTGCATTTTTGAAAGATAGGTACAATTACGCGAAGCGGAATGAAGGCTTGGATTACAGTGCAGAATGAAGGCTATGATTACAGTGCGGCCTTTAATGCCTCTATGTCCAGTTTGACCATCTTCATCATGGCTTGCATGGCGCGACCTGCCTTAGCCCTGTCCGGGTCGCTAAGAAGCTCGGGCAAAATGGTAGGCGTTACCTGCCAATATAGGCCAAATCTGTCTTTTAGCCAACCGCAGGCAATCTCCTTACCGCCTTTCTCAAGAAGTTTACTCCAATAGTAATCGACCTCTTCCTGGGACTCGCAGTTGATGGTTAGAGAGATGGCATCCGTCAGGGGATGACCAGGACCGCCGTTCATCATAGTGATTTCCTGCCCTTCCAACAGGATGCTTGCTACCAGGAAGGCGCCTTCAGGCCCCGGTGAACCTGGGGGGTTGTGGGCGACCCTGATCACTTTTGAGTCCTTGAAGATGGAAAGATAGAAATTCATCGCTTCTTCGGCATTGTTGTCGAACCAAAGGAAAGGACTGATCTTTTGCATAAAATGATTTTTTATGGTTTGTCATTAACTACAGCAAACCTTGTTCCCCGATCTGATTTCCTGACGTCTACTAATCTCCGAAAAAACATAATAATTTCGGATTACAAACCCATAATAGCATAATTATTTCGGGATTGGAAAAAGGAATTGAATTAAATAACTGTAAATGAGCTGTTTATATTTAATAATCAAATAACCTATCTTTCAGGGATGCTCCGCTTCCCGTTTATCGGTTTCATAAACAGGGGAGTCTTTTATAAATTTTTTAAAAATAACAGATATGGAAACGCAGAATTTAATAAGCCAGGGTTTTAAAGCCGCCCCCTCGGAATATTTTACCGGAAAAGTTTTTTTAAAGGTATTGGTTGCGGCTGATGCCATTACCAATTGTAATATCAGCGATGTAGCTTTTGAGCCGGGTAGCCGCAACAATTGGCATACCCATCCATCCAACCAAATATTGATCGTAAAAGAAGGAACTTGCTATTATCAGGAAGAAGGCAAAGGCATACAAAAAATTGCTGCCGGTGGCGCGATAAATATCCTTCCCGGAATCAGGCATTGGCATGGCGCTTCACCCGATGCACCTATGGTACATATCGCCATCAACATCAATACGGAAAAAGGACTGGTAAATTGGATGGAGGCCGTTACAGATAAAGAGTATGACCAATAAGAATACCTAAAAACGAAATATCCTAACCGCAAGATCATTCAAACCATGAAAGTTATTTTACTGATCGCCGCATTATTCATTATGGAAAAGAACGTTTCAGCACAGGATACCAAACCGGTAACCCGTATAGCCAGGATAACAATAGACCCTTCCAATCTGGAAATCTATAAGGCATTCCTGAAGGAGCAAATGGAAGCAGCCGTCCTGGTTGAACCAGGGGTAATTAGTTATACCGTCTATGCGGATAAAGACAACCCCGCTAAATTAACCCTAGTAGAAATTTACGCAAATAACAAGGCCTATCTGGCTCACCGGGAAACGCCGCACTTTAAAAAATATAAAGCCGCAGTTGCTGATATGGTCAAGTCCCTGGAACTATCGGAGGTTGATGCTATTCTGACTTTAAAAAAAGAAAACAAGCAGTAACCGTTCCATGCTGTTTATTTATTTTTCCCAAAGGGGATGGCCATAGGCCTCATAGGAGCCGCGCTGGCACCCCGTAATTTGAGGGGTAAACCAATAAAAAGAAACTCCCGGATATCAGCTTTCGATAGTTCTTCCAGATATACCAGTTCCATAAACATGACTCCTTTTTGGGCCAGCAAATAAGTATGTACCGGTAGCCAATTGGTGCTGTCTGAAGAAGGAAGTGCCTCCAAAGCCAGATTGTCTGCTCCCAGGGTCATAACGCCTTTTTCCTCCACCAGCCACTTCACGGCCCCCAGACTGATACCTACGCCGTTGGCTGAAAATTTTTCTTTATCCGTATAAAAATATTTCATCAGCCCTGTGCGGATAAGCACGATGTCACCCTTTTGAATCTGGATATGTTGCGTCTTCAGCAGGTCCTGCAGATCGTTCAGGGTGATAACATAATTTGCAGGAAGTATATCCAGGCCTTTGTATTTGGCCATATCTATCAGGACACCCCTGCCAATGATGGGCGGTATATTTTCTGCTCCTGCCTTTTCCCATCCCCTGTCACTGAGATATTGTTCTGCAGCATAGCCATTCCATATTTTACCATGCAAGCCAAAATGGGCTAACGCATCGATATGGGTACCGGTATGGGTATACATCGATAGGGCATCGCCGGTATAACTCACTTTGTTGTTCATGCTATCGCCAAGATGGGTATGATTGCCCACCAGGGTGCCATGTGGTGTGTGGGTCATCCAGAATTGGTAAGGCGGATCACCCAAGGCGGTAAAGCTGGGCATACCGATAAAATATTCCACGCCCAGGTCATACACTTTCCCCGTCCTGATGGCTGAGAACAGGGCCAGGTTGTTGCTATCGCTCATCATATGTAAACTGCCAATTTCATCTGCTTCCCCCCAAGGACTCACGCCAGGCTGGTCGCGGGTATTGACAGTTTGGGCGAAACCGGAAGAGTACAGGGTAACGAAAAAAGAAAAAAATAACAACCTGGCCCAACCCGGCAACGAGTTTTGGGGGTTTTGGATTTTTAAAATAACCTTCATAACTATTGATTAACTATTTTACTAAAAAATGCTGGGGCCGCCTTTGAGCTCTTTTTATAAAACTCCTGATGAGTAGCGTCCGGCATTCCAAAAGTAGAATATGTCGTAGAAGGGTATTTGTAATAAAAGAGGTATTTGTTGTACAAACAGAGGTTTGGCTTTAAACCTGATTTCCCTGGAGAATGTGATAAATAGCCATCGCATGACCGCGCCCTAATCCAAATTCATCTTTTAACCAGGTAAATATTTCCGTAGATTTTATTTTCGGATCAAGAGTTCCTTTAACCATGAACCCCTTTTTCCTGGCCAATTTCTTAAAATCATCCGGAGTATTACCTGTTTTAGTTTTGATGGTTTCAAAATAGGCTGTTAAATTAATACTCATATTTTCTGTTTTTTTAATGGTCATTCTTTTCTACCAGATCCCTGTCTATTTTTGTCCAGGGCTGTTTATGGTTGTTATGCCTGTTGCTGTAAGGAGAACCAATTCCCCGAATCGTCTTTAAATAAGGCTTCTGTGCCGTAAAATTCTTTGGTAGGCGGTTTCATAAACTCTACCCCTTTGCTGTTTAGTTCTTCATAAGTGGCATAAATATCTTTGCAGGAAAAGATTCCTGGCCCGAATGTTCCTTTCCTGATAAGAGTTGTCATTGATTTTACTGTTTCTTCGTCAAACATTTTACCAACAGCAACAGGGAACAAGGCAATTTCTAAATCAGGTTGTTCTGGTGGCGTTACGGTAAGCCATCGGGCATTTGCACCTATCGGAACATCAGTCTTTACCTTAAAACCGAGTTTGTTCGTGTAAAAGTCAAATGCGCTCTCCTGGTTGAGGACATAAACGCACACGTCTGTCATTCTGCTAATCATTTGATTTCCATTTTTTATGATGAGATAAGGATTGCGAAACAGGGCTGCTATGCACTGATGCTTTACAGGGTTACCTTAAAGTAATACTGTCTTTGATACTGTATTGTGATGTGCTAAAGGTCAGCAATGATTTAGTAAGTGGCTATTTCAAAATTGCTATTTTTCGCCCCAGCCGTGTTGATGGATAAAACAACCCGGAACAAACTTCAAGGGGGTCTCTGAGATTTGTATTTTCATTTGCAGTTGTTCTTCCAGGAAAGCAGAAGGTGTCCGGCCAACAAGCCGTTTGAAAAGGCTGCCGAAGGAGCTCAAACTTTCGAAGCCGACAGCATGGCAGACTTCAGAAACAGATTTATCCGTACACAACAATTGGACAGCTTTTTCGATCCGCACAAAAGTCAAATATTGATGAGGCGTTTTCCCATAAATATTTTTAAAAAGGCGGATGAAATGAAATTTTGAAAAGTAAGCCTCGTCCGAAATGTTGCCAAGATCTATATTGTCTGCATAATGACTGTCAATAAAAAGTTTTGCCTGAACTATTCGTTTGTATAAATAAACCTTTGGGTATTGTTCAGTTGTCATTTCTTCTTTTGTTAATAGCTTGCCGGGGCTCCAGTTATTAACTTAAAAGTAGCGATTATTTTTAGGTTTAGCATCTATAAAACCTTGTAAAGTCTTACCGATGCTATGACCGGGCAAGCCAATGCATTCAAAAAGGTAATTCTCACTTTCGAAGCGGTGACATTATCAAACTTTGCTAACTTTTTACTACCGATGGTAGTTCCCTTGAATACCTGCATCCATTTTCCTTGTTGGTCGACTTCAATAAGGAAGGACTGGATACGTTGCCCCAATCTTATATATTCCTTTATCTCAAAACAGTTAAAGGTGTTTGCCTGGGGAAGGGTAAAGGTGAGCGAAGCGGTCCTGGTTGAGTCGTTGACAGTCCAAAACAAAAGGTTGTCTTTATCAGGTTCCTTGGCAGAAAGCACCTTGGGAGATGGTACATGGGAAGCAAGTACATTGGAAGCCGCATATTCTTTTGAGTTCCCCCTTGTTTCAGAGGCCTGGACTTTTGCGCCTTGCAAAAGATCTTTTGAAAATGATTTTGTCAAATAATCCTGAAAGGCATCCAGGGCCTTGATATCATTCGCATTGATCCGGCCTGTCCGGTCGGGAGGAAGGTTCAGGTTCCAGCAGGCGCCGTTGCCAATTGATTTAAAATAGATTTCCTGCAAACTTTTCAAACTTCTCACTTTAGAGTCTTCGTTCTGGTGATAAAACCATCCCGGACGAATAGAAACATCCACTTCCGCAGGAATCCACGCTTCTCCATTCAGCGTGCCGGTCTCCCCTTCCTCAGACCTGGTGTTTCCTATGCCCGGTCTGTCACCATTTGGTCCATGAGCCGTATAGGGCGCCCAGCAGGAATCATTGGTATAACCGCTTTCGTTTCCGCACCACCGCGCATCCGGGCCGATATCACTAAAAATGCAGGCGTTGGGTTGTAATTCCCGTATGATCGACCAGGTATTCGCCCAATCATAATAAGTAGTGCGGTCGATCTCCCGTTTCTCCTTAGCTCCTCCATAATAGCCATCCCCACCATTGGCACCATCCAGCCACACTTCGAAAATGTCGCCATAGTTGGTCAGTAATTCCCTGAGCTGGTTCCGGTAATAGGTAATATATTCAGGCTTGCCGTACAAGGCGCTGTTCCTGTCCCAGGGTGAAAGATATACGCCAAACTTTATACCGTATTTTTTGCAGGCAGCAGAGATCTCCTTCACCACATCACCCTGACCATTTTTCCAGGGGCTGTTTTTTACAGAGTGCTCGGTATATTTTGATGGCCACAAACAAAAACCATCGTGATGTTTACAGGTCAATATAGCTCCCTTAAACCCATGTTTGGCAATCGTCGATACGATTTGATCGGCATCGAAATTTGTTGGATTGAATACGCTCTCTGATTCGTCTCCCAAGCCCCATTCACGGTCTGTAAACGTATTCACAGTAAAATGAAGGAAACAATAGCCTTCCATTTCATGCCATTTCAATTGGCGTTCGGAAGGTAATACTCCATAAGGTTTAGGCGCAGATGGCTGTTTGTTGAGCAGGCTGGTATTTTCAGCCATCAGCGTGGCTTCCACTTTTTGCCCCCGGGTCACTTCCACTTCATAAATATCGCCGGTCTTCTTTACATGCTTTACATTCCATTGCGGAATTCTTCCTTCAAAGTTGTCCTTTATCCGGAGCGTTCCATTTTTGCCGGCCTCAATACTGAACCAGGTGGTCATCTTATTTTTCCGTACAGCGGAGACCTTATACCCTCCTTCAGCCCTTAAATCATGAAAAGAAACATCCGCCCATTTCTGCGGCGTTGCCGGGAAAATTCGGATTATTCCGGTATTGATCTCACCTGGTGTCGCGCTCCAGCTTTGCAACAACATTTCATGAACCGCCTGGGATGCCAGGAAGTTCCCTTCCAGGGTGAATGGCCGATAGGTCATATCGGAATAACCGCTCCTGGTCTGATCGCCGTTGGCATGAAACCCGTTACGTAATACGAAGGCCTTTACGAAAATATCCAGGTCCTTTATCGCGGTTTCCGCGTCCCCTATTCTTGCTCTCAGGCAACTCATCCACGAGAAAGTATAACCGCACCATTGGCTGGTACCCAGGCTGTCCCACCGGTGCAAACTGGCATTGATCGTTTGTCCGGTTTTTCCGCCGCCTTCGCTGGTAACCAGGTTAAAAGGGTATAGACCCATAAGATTGGATAAATGACGATGGCTGGCTGGCAATTCATTCCTCTCATCTACCAGGAGCGTGCCGTCTGCCCGGGTATGAAAATCTCCCAGCGCTGACGCGGCGTCTGCCCATTTTCGGATGTCCCTGGTTTTGCCACTGGCAGTTGCCATTTCCTTCAAAGAAAGGAATAACATTTTCAGACACATCAGGTCATAATTGCTATTGGGTTCAACCCAGGCTCTGGGACTATTGTCGAAAATTTCCGGAGATGAAGACAGCGGCAATTTCAATAGTCCGGCAGCATCCGGTTTCAACAGACCCAGCATACATTCCCCGACGGCAGAACACCAGGGATAAGCCTTTTCCTGCAGGAAATGATCATCTGCCGTATACAACCAATGGAGATAAAACAAATGCGCGCTCCACGCGCTCATGGTTGGGGACATACTATATTGCCCCCATCCGCCCAATGGCTGTCCGGAATAGGACATCACTCCCGGGCAGGCAAGACCGCCAGTTCCATAAAAATCCCTGGCAAAAGCACGAAATGAATTGCGGCGGTCCCAGAGAAAATCCAGGTAAGAAGAGCCTTCCTCAAACCGGCCGGCTTCCTGGTAAGCGATATAGGTCATCTGGGTATTCAGGTCATTATGATAGTCGCCTTTCCAGGGCGGAAGCACGCCGTTATCTGCCGTCCAAACGCCCTGCAGCGGCATGGGTGGTGCTTTTAAACGGGAAGCCGCCCCGTAAAAGTATTGTACCAGGTTGTATTGTTTTTGAACAGCCGTATCTGGTACGTTCACGCTGGATTTCTGCCAGAACGCATTCCACCATTGTATATGAGGGACACGAAGCGCGTTATAACCCTTATTCAAAGCCGAGGCGCAACGCCCGCGTGCCAGGGACAAAAAATCAGCCGCATCTGTTGTAGAGGTAATGCTAACGGCCAGCAAGGTCTCGTTACCGGATTGTTTGGTTTCGACATACACACAATACTTTAGCCCTTCGGCAGCTTCCTGTATATACCATTGTGCATGGCCGGATCTTCCCTTTAAGGCTTCCGGGTAACCAAGCTTGTCTATTGATCCGCCGCTGCTCAGCCCGGCGTCTCCTCCGGCATTTTTACGATATACGTCCAAGGTACTTAAAAGATTGACCGAATCCGGAGCAACCCCTTTGATCAGCAGCAGGGCGACCGGTTCACGGGCACTGTATATCGCCCTGATGACCGCACCGGAATTCAAACGGGCCTCTCCTTCTGCGGTAGCCAGTTTCAATTCAAATTCTTTCACCAGTTGATTGACCGGCAATTTGATTTCAATACGACCGGCGGGTAGTTTGGTTGGGGTGACCCCGTTATATGGCCCGTCCCACCAATTATTCACCTCATCGAATTTCTTTTGGGCGACCATCTCCGCCCCTTTTTGATAGGTATATTTTTTCCACCATTCCTTTTCACCAGAGGTCCGGTCATCCCACAAATCCCCCCTGTCCAAAGACAATCTGATCGTGTTATCTTCCCCCCAGAGTAACCCGCCCATTAAGCCATTGCCTAAAGGAATAGCCTCATCCCAACTGCTAATGGGAGCCTTAAGCATCAAATTATAGCGTGCATCCGGCAATCCGGGTAATCCCGAAGATCCAGAGGATCCAATTAATCCGGAGGATCCAGGTAATTGAGAAGATCCAGGCAATTGAGCCTTCGTAACCAATCCGCACGCAAGAAGTAAGAAAACCAGGGAAGATCTACAGGAAGACCTAAACGGAAGTAGCTTATGCATCATTTATTTACAGTTGAGGGGATGATCGGTCAACCCGCAACCAAGATAAGAAACCCACCACTGTAATCTTCCTTGTAATCCAAAATCACGCAAACGATTGCATCTCTCAAAAGGCCGTACCAGGCTTAGTTTTTCATTTTTTTACTTAACAGTGCTTCCAATTTTGTCAGTTTTGACGTCCAGAACGCATCAAAGTAATTGATCCATTCCTGCAGTTCCCTGAACCCTTCCTTTTTGAGCGTGCAATATCTTTCCCGGCCAATGTCCTGGATAGAAATAAACCCCGCTATGTTCAATATTTTTATGTGTTTTGAAACTGCGGGACGGCTCATGTCGAAATTGTCTGCCAGGGCATTGATCGTTAGACTATCCTTTGAAAGCAATCGTAATATCTGCCTTCTGCTCGGATCGGCAATTACCTGGAAGGTATCAAGTGTTGGTTGTGCCATTTTTTGCAGCGTTTATATGTTTTTCTATCTTTTGCAGATTTTTAAGCCAGCCATCGGTCATGCCTGTGAAAAAGGAGAAGTTTTCCGGTATCGAAAAACCGCCATGCATCAGGGAGAGTTCCGTGCCTTCCCCTTTTCGCTGCAATGTCCATACGACTAAGGTATCAAGCGTAATCTTGCCTTCCCCGGGACCGCCCTTCCAGGAATAAGAAAGTTTTTGGAAGGGAACGAGCTCCAATACCCTGCAATAACAAATACCGTCGAAATCGAGACTGGGTATCGGGTTTGTCCTGAACTGAAAGTCATGGCCTATGACTGGCTGAAAATCATTTTTCATCAGCCATAACTGCAACAAATCAGGGTTCGTCAGGTATTCCCAAACCACCTCAGGAGAATGATCGAAGAAATACTGTTGATTTATACTTTTCTTCATTATACGTAACTTTTAAGTTACTCAAATATATAAGTAACATTTGGATTACGCAAATATTTTTTGAAAACAATAATTCCGCTGGAACATTCGGACCAGGTAATAGGTAGCAGCAGCAGCAGCCAGGTGTTTCAGGGTATGGCCGCTGACAAAACCTGTAAGAGAATAGATCTCTTTGTCGTAATGTTCGAATATCTTGGCAACAGCATAACAAATAATGGCGCCGGGCAATTGCCATAATCCCCGGTTGTAAACCGGTGCGGGAAACAGCAGGAGAATGAGGGGAAGGAAGACCATTGGGTAGTATTGAACCAATCCGTATAAACGAAGATCCCCCTTTCCGATACTTTCGGTATAATACCAGTAAAGCGCACTCACCAAACCCAGGGCGATCAGCGGCCATACTATCAGAACGCCGGCTTTTTCATGGATATGTTCTGCGATTGTTGCCGATAAGAGAGCCATAAAAACAACGGTCATCGGAATACGATCAAAGATCAATGTATTATTACCGGGGGTATAATGATAATAAGCCGATCCCCAGCCGACCAGAAAGATTCCCGTAAACAATATGGCATAAACGGTTTTAATGCCGGGTGAGCCATTGGCCTTACGCAGCAGGCCAAGCCCAAAAATTCCTACAAGGACAAAGGGAAGATTACTTAACACATTCCAGCCATTTCGTATGCCCAGTATAATTCTTTTGCCCGCAAGATCATGATAGGATGAGGCTTGAGGATAAGTGCTGTGTCTGAATACAACCACTATGGCAATAAGGGTCAGCAAGGCCAGGAAAAATAATTTAGTGGATTGTTTCATAGAAAAAGGTTTATTTTCTTTCGGTAATAATACAAAATGATTCCGGCCGGGGAATTATCTTTTATAGCCTTTATATCGAGTTCTTGAAACGTACTAAGAGCTCTTTTAAACGTTCCATTATTACTGGAAATGGTTTGGTATTTCCATAGAACATTGTTTCCCGCATTGAATTATAATCCGACTCCCAGGCATCGATAACATTGGCTGGTGGCAGAAATGAAATGGTTTGCTTTGAATGGGTATTATAATCCACACCAGGTAATCGATTAAATATTGACCGATGCTCAATGATAGACTGGTATAGGTCTTTATCCTCCAATGCGTTGATACCGTGAGCTGTATCCATAAGCATATCCAGATCATATAAATGCCTGGACATTCTGTTGCTTCTTATTTTTTCAACAGGTTTCATAAATTCTTCATGTAATAGAAATGCCTTTTCAAGGAATGTCCTTCTTGGCTCTACCGTAGGTACCTTAAAGTTAGGCCCGGCAAAAGATTGATCAATATAAACGACATCTATTAAAGAATGTATCGGCCTATTGCTCCAGGGTTCCTTTAAGGATCGGCTTCCAACCTCAATCTGCACTTCACTTTTGATATAGGGTAGAGTATCGAGCAGGGACTCATATCTCAAAAAGAGTTGCTGAGGATCTTTATCCGGATCTATTGTTTTCGCTGCTGTAAGAGAATATATATCCGCCGGAACTCCCAATTGCAAGAGTTGTTTCTCTATAGCCATCCTTAATTCGGTGCTGATAAATTCACAAGCCTTTCTTTTGAGCTTTTTAATCTGAGAATTGGTTGGGTTGCCTGAAAATCCCAATAAGTCCCGGTCAATGGCCATGTCGATATCCTCAGAAAAACGCTCTACCAGGTTCCAGGACTTACTTAGCGACGTCCCTCCTTTAAAAAGCAGATAGGGTTCATATGGCGTCTGGAAAGTAGCTTTTAGTGCGAGAGTTACCCACCAATCCTTTTCAATAGCTTGTAAAGGCAGATTAGTTTGCCTGTTGACTTCGAAAAGAGTATCCAATCTTTGCTCATTCGTTAGCTTTAGCCAGTTTGTCATCCTTTGTTTTTTGTTGAAGTATGTTGTAAAAAAGCCTCGCAATCCAGGCAGAAGTTAATTTTGCGTCATGCCTGAGAAAAACTGTTTTTTCCATTTTAAGGAGATCTGTTATTTTATTCAGGATCTCCGGTGTAAGTTCTTTTGGGCCCAGTTCTTCCAGTGCCTGAATAACAAGCCCGCTGATTGGGCCTTTTGTTGCCAGTTTTTTTGGTATTGTCGCCTTAAATTTGATATTTCTTTTACCAATTTTTATACTTCGCGCCGCTCCATCTGTTATATAAACATAATTCATGGGAACCTGGGTTGATAATCCAAGACGATTGAGTGCGTATGCCCCTGTAGGTTTTATATTCACGTTATCACGTTCCGCTAATGCTTTGGCTATTTCTTCAGTGGGTGGGTATATTTTACCGAGCATTGGATCTACTTTTGGGTTTATATAAATACCATGTGCCAACCGCTCTACCTTATTTTCTTTGACTAACCTCGACAAACTCATTTTAATGGCAGACTCACTCCCTATTTCAAGAAATTGCGAGGGAAAGATGAGGCTTCCTTTAGGTAATTTCCCCAAGGAGCCTGAAATCTGGCGATGAATTGATTTTATCATTATTTGGTCTGTTTTGTTACAAATTTATTAAAAATAGGTAACAAATAAAAATTTAACCTGTTACTTATTATTATAAAAAAGGTAACAAAAATTTATTTAATTTAAAACTTAAGTACATGATTTACAATAATTTAAGATAATAGTATTTTTTTATATTATACGTTACCAAGATCATTTCTTCCTCAAAACTATAATGAACTATAAAAACACTTCTACCAGAAAAAAGTACTAGTCATTTTGCAGTTATTTTTTCATTTAACAAAACTCTCCCCAGATCAAGGTCATAAAAAAACCCGGCCAGAAGATCAAGTCTTCCGGCCGGGGTCAATCAGGATACAAATTCACTTAGGATACAAACTCAATTCGGATAAAAAATCAATAGGGTACTAAATCAATCTATTATTGTACATAGCCGGGATTCTGTCCGGCAAGGGTATTCGTTTGCGTTTCTGTCAAGGGAAGCGGAGCGATCAGCTGATGGGCGTCGATCACGATACCGACTCCGGGGAATTCATGAGCCAGATTCGAATTCATAATACTGAGTGCTTTGGCAGTACCCATTCTCAGCAGATCATGCCAGCGATGGCATTCGAAGGCCAACTCCACCTGGCGTTCATGCATGACCTTGTCGATAAAGGTTCCCGGTGTGGCGGCACTGATCGGTCCCAGATTGGCGCGGTCACGGACCAGGTTGATCAGATCGTAGGACTCTGTTGTCTCTCCCAGGGCTTCTGCCAGCAGCAGCATGGCATCCGCATAACGTAATATGGGAAAATTATTACGGGCATCATTGCCCACGGAAACAGCCGGGTCCTTGAATTTCAGAATATAGGGCCGCAGGACGGGATCGTAGGCTAGCGAAGCGTTCAAACGGATATCGCCGGGTTCATAAGCATCGATCAGATCCTGTGTAGGCGTATTGGGGGAAGTGTTTCCATTGTTGCCACCCGGTACACCGAGAGAAGTGGGTGCGAAATAGTTCCAGAGATTTGAACCATTCAACGGCGGCAGGAATTGCAGCTCGAAGATGGACTCTGCCGAATTTTTCGTAGCCGGATTCCAGAGATCGGCATAATTGGGGAGCAGGGAATACGGAGATCCGGGGAACACCACCTTCCGTAAGGCGGCAACGGCAGCGGTATTGTCTCCTTTTTGCAATTGAACCTTGCCCAGCAATCCATAGGCGGCATAAGAAGTGGCGCGTCCGATGTCAGCTCCGGTATAGTTTGCGGGAAGCGATGCCGATGCTGTCGTCAGATCCCCGATGATCTGCAGATATACTGAATCTACCGAAGACCTGGCCAGATTATTATTTCCGCTCAGGGCCACGGTCTCATGCAACCGAAGGGGAACGCCGCCGTAATCCTGGAGCAGCAGGAAATAAACCTGGCCGCGAATAAACAGGGCCTCTCCTATCAATTGTTTTTTCTTCGTATCATCCATCTGAACGGCCGGTGCCCGGTCGATCAGTGCATTGCATAAATTGATACAGTTATAAGCAGACGACCACATACCGGAGACGGTAGTACTGCCGGCCTGCATGGTGAAGTTATCGGCGGCCTTATGTTCGGTCTGCCTGCCGTAATTCTGATTGGTGTTATCGGAACGGGTCTCCTCCAAATTGTAAAGAGCCAGTTCGTTGGAAATATAGAGGGTCTTCTGCGCAGAATAGATCCCATAGATCGCTGCGGTCAGATCCGATTCTGTTTTATAGAATTCCTGTTTGGGGATCCTGTCCGTCGGAACGACGTTCAAAAAATCTTTGGAGCATGAGGCCAGGATGGAAATGCATAAGACGGCCATCAGCAAGCTCCCGTTTGAATATTTATATTTTTTCGACATAATAAAAGTCTTTACAGGTTAAAAGGAAAAATTGATACCGAGCGTAAATACACGCGGGATAGGTGCAGTAGCCACGGAATTAAGTCCTGTTGTCCGTTTGTCACCGAAGATCCGGGTATCAAAACCATTCCGGCTTGCCTGCGGATTTCCACCTCTGTAATTGGTGAACGTATACAAATTCTCCACAGAAATATAGGCTCTCAGATCGTTCATCCAGAACTTTTTGCTGATGTCGGCGGGAATGGTATAGGAAAGATTCAGATTCCTGATCCGGATAAAATCCGTGGATTGTACTTCCCAGGAAGAAACGGCGCCTACATCGTTATATCCTGCCCTTGGTGTTCTTCCGTTACCCGGCTCTGCTTCGGAAATATAGCGGCCGTCAAAGAAATTAACATCCATATTGGTGTTGTTGGTATGAAGGCTCATGATCTGGTACACAAAATCCAGGATCTTTCCACCGGCCTGTCCCTGTAACAAAGCGGAGAAACGGAAATTTTTATACCGCACCGTGGTATTAATACCATATAACCATCTGGGATTATTATCGCCCACCAGTACACCATCCGCTCCGTTAAAGGCATCGATCAGCCCGTCTTTGTTGTAATCGAGGAATTTATAATCCCCTGCCTGATCGCCCACTGCTTTTTTAGCAACCCCGGCATCGATATCTTTCTGCGAAAGGATCCCGATCTGTTGCAGGGCATGTTCCTGCTCCAGCGGACCGCCGATCTTGGTCACGAGAACGGCAAAGAACTGGTAAAGCGGAGCGCCGGTTGGTCCAAGGGTCAGCACTTTCTGGCGTTGATGCGACACGTTGAAACCGACATCCCATCCGAAATCCCGTTGTTTGATCACACTGCCATTCAGCGAGAGTTCATAACCCCATTTTTTCATACTGCCGATATTCATCAGGTTACTGCCGTAGCCGGTGGAGGTTGGTACATTCACTGCCAGTAACAGATCCTTGGATATATTATTATAATAATCGAAGGTCAGGGAAATACGGTTGAACAGCCCGAGATCCAAACCTATATCGGTTTGTTTGGATTTCTCCCAGGAGAGATTCGGATTGCCCGGATCTGCATTGACAAACCCGATCACCGAATTATTTCCAAAAGAATGATTGACGAAGGTCATACTTGCCTTCGAGGTAAAATCACCGATGAAATTACTTCCATTGCTTCCGTAACTGGCCCGGATCTTCGCATTGTCGATAAAACCGACTTGTTCCATAAACCGCTCTTTGGATAAATTCCAGCCTGCTGCCACGGAAGGAAATACACCCCAGAGATTATTGGCGCCAAAACGGGAGCTTCCGTCCCGGCGGATAGTAGCCGTAAGGAGGTATTTATCCTTATAGGAATAATTCGCCCTGGCCAGATAGGATAACAAAGTATTTCCGCCTGACTTGGAGAAAGGCGTTTTCACCGTTCCGAAATCGATGGTCTGCGCCAGGTTGCTGGGAAAACCGCTGGCATTGGAACCTTCCATTTCATAGGTTGCCTTTTGAACAGTATAACCACCTAACAGATCGAGCCGGTGATCGTTGTGAAAAACAGCTTTATAATTCAGTGTATTTTCACTCAGCCAGTTCACCGTCCGAGAAGAATTTAATTCCAGGGCAGTAACCGGGTAAAGGGCCTGACCGCGCATTCCCTGTGGTTGGAAAAAACGATAGCGGTTATCGGATACATTTCCGCCTATGGAACTTTTGAAGGTCAGTCCTTTCAGAACCTCGATCTGCGCATACGCATTCGCGAGGAGGAAAAAATTCTTTTGGGTATTATTATAATTAGCCGCAATGGTCAGGGGATTCACCATAGTATTATTCAACACGCCGAAGGAGTTAGGATCCGATGGCGTACCATCCTTGTTATAGACCGGGATAACCGGAGGAAGTAAAACTGCAGCGCCGGTAAGGGCGGAAAAATCATCCTCCGGAGCGCTCAGCCGCTGAACGGTAAAGTTGGGCGCCATATTGATCCCGATGGTGATCCTTTTGGAAGCCTTGTAATCCGCTCTGAAACGCGCGGAATATTTATCGAATCCGGCCTTCAGCAGAATATCTTCCTGGTTCAGGAAACTTCCGGAGAACAAATAGGTTAATTTATCGGTTCCACCGGAAACCGTTACCCCGTAGTCCCGGAAAGGAGCAGTCCGGTATATTACATTCTGCCAGTCGGTACTCGTTCCATCCCAATTGGTAACCCAGGATGGAACAGGGGTTCCCGCAAACTGTGCTTTTTCCTTATACCATTCTACATATTGAGCGCCATTCAATACCTTATAAAAATCGTGTTTGTTAGCCTGTGAGAAACCTGTCTTCAGACTTACATCTACCTTGGACTGTCCGGCTCTTCCCGATATGGTGGTAATGATGATGACCCCATTGGCACCTCTTGAACCATAAATGGAAGTAGAAGAAGCATCCTTGAGGATATCTACGGAATTGATATCCCCTGGATTGATGGCAGCAGCATTTGTGGCATCCGTTGGAAAACCGTCTACTACATACAAAGGCTCGCTGTCTCCCGAAATGGTCCCTACCCCGCGAATTTTGATCTGGGCGACATTACCCGGGCGGGCGCTTCTGGGCGTTACATCGATACCGGGCGCAACGCCGGCAAGAGCGTCCTGGTAAGCGCTCACGGGACGCTGTTCCAACTGGGCGGAGCCAACCGAGGCGATCGAACCGGTTAGGTCTTTTCTTTTCTGGGTGCCATAACCAACGACGACAACTTCGTTTAATTTTTGGTTATTCAAAGCGAGGGTAATCGTTCCGGCATTTTCATCACGTACCCGTAATTCCCTGGATTGATAACCCACATAAGAGATAATCAGGGTGATGCCCTTGTCCACCTGCCGGATGATAAAATTTCCGTCATTATCGCTGAGCCCGTTCTTGTCGGAACCCTTTACCAGGACCGAAGCACCGGCTACAGGATTACCGTTCTCGTCGATTATCCTTCCTTTGATATCGATCAACGGAGGAGGAATGGGCAACAGCGGCGTTGAGATGATCTCTGCTGGTTTCTCTTTGACGATGATTAATTTATTCAGGATGGTATAGGTGAATTCCTGGCCTTTAAAACACAGATCCAGCACTTCGGCTAAAGGGAGGTTGGACACGTGGAGCGTGATGGTTTTGGCTTTTTGCAGGAAACCCTGGGTATAGACGAATTTAAAATCCGTCTGTTTCTCAATCTGATCGAAAACCCGTTGCAGAGAGGCATCCCTTTCTGAGATCGTTATTTTCTGGGCCAGTCCTTTGGCGTTGACCTGCAGGAGAGTGGCCAGAAAAAGAACCACGGTTAATTTCATTTTCAAGCAATTTAGTTCGGCCAATAACAGCCGGTAACGACTGGCAGGCCTGTCTTGGCAATTAGCAATCAATAGCATAACTTAGCGATGTTTGGGTTAAACAATAAGCAGTCTCTCAAAAATTGTTTTTGGATTGATCCAAAATTTACCGGATCCTGATGGCGTCAGGGTTCGGTTTTTTATTTACTTTTTTTTATCCATCCATTCCAGGGTTTTAGGGTTTGATAATCACTTTCTTTCCTTCAATGGTGAAATGAACTTTTTCTGTAAGTGATAAGGCTTTTAATACTTCTGAAATATTTACATTCCGGGGGATCTTCGCATAGAATCGTTCCTGGATTTCCGCCGTCCCGAAATCCGGATCGATATCATACCAGCGGGATAGCTGCCGCATAACGGTATGTATATCTGCACTTTTAAAATAGAAAAGCTGGTTTTTCCAGGCTACGATCTCATCTGCATTGACATCGGTGGTCACCTTTATTCCTCTGCCCTGCCCGCCTCTCTCCTGCTCCACCCGGGCCTGTTCGCCGGGCTTTATCAGCCGGGTATCCTCTCCATGGGTGACACTGACCGCGCCTTCCAGTAAGGTGGTCGCAATGACCGTTTCATTGGCATAGGCATTCACATTAAAATGAGTGCCCAGGACTTTAATATCCGTTCCTGCCCCTTTTCCCGAAGATGCCGCAACCAGAACGCGGAAAGGCTTACCGGGATTTTTGGCTATTTCGAAATAGGCTTCTCCCGTGATCTCCACCGTTCTTTCCCTGCCGGTAAAAGCAACGGGGAAACGGATGGATGAAGCTGCATTGAGCCAAACCTGCGATCCATCGGGTAGTACGATCTGGTACTGGTTACCCCGTTGGGTCTGAATAGTATTATAAGGGATCTCGTTGGCTGTTGATGAGTTGGAGTTTGCACCTGATGGATTGGAGCCTGCGGCTGAAGAGTTGGAACCTTCTGCTAATTGTCTGGAGCCTGCAACTGATTTATAAGCCAGTTGACCGTTCAGATTAACCACTGACATATTACCCTGATGGCTGATGATCCCGTTTGCCGTACTGTCCAGGGCGATCCGTTTGCCATCGGCCAGCGTGAGCACTGCCGCCATCGTTCCGGGGGGAATATCCTGTTTGACCCGGGGGCGGCTGGAAATAAGATCTGCAGGTTTTGTTTTTGATAAGGACAACCACCAGGCGCCCGAACCGGCCAGTAACAGGAAAACGGCGGCAGCAGCCCACCCGATCCATGTCCGTCTTTTTTTGTAAAACGGAGCGCCCATCGGAATAACAGGGGTCTGGTTGTCTTTTCCCGCCAGCAGGATCCCCTCAAAAAGTTCTGCGGCCCGCTCTTCATCCAGCGGGTCCTGCATTTCCAAACCCTCTTTTTCCAGGAAGGTCATCTCTTCGGTTATCAGTTCTTTTACCATTTCCCGCCGGGAAACCGAATTGATCATTTCGAAAAATGCCTGTCGTTCTTCCGGGGAGGCTTCCCCGGACCTAAACCGTCTGAACAAATATTGTAACCTGGAGAAAATGGGATCCATATGCAAGTGTTTAAACGTTTAACACGGACAGGTGTTATCCTATCAGACACGCGGGAAAGAAAAGGGGGGTAGAAAAAAGGGGACGATTTTTAAGATTTATCAAAAAACTGGTATCCAGGCGGATTTACAGGCTGGTAAAAAATAGCAAAAACAACAGTTGGACAAGGCTTTCATGAGTCCGGAGCTGTTTACGGAGGGTATGAAGCGCCTCTGAAATATGTTTTTTGACGGTCTCTTTGGAAATATTCAATAAAACGGCAATTTCATCATGCCGGAGGCCTTCCAGGCGGCTTAACTCGAATGTCTTTCTTTGCTGGGGGGTAAGGTTGGCGATCGCCTTCTGCAGTGCGCCTTGCAATTCCTGGTAGGATAAGGTTTGGATAGCAGTGCTTTGATCGGTCCCGGCAGGGGTCGAATTATACCGGGTTGCCAGACCGCCAATGAGTTTTTCTTCATTGGCCAATTTTCGCAAGGCGTTATAAATATGATTTCGGGTGATGGTATTCAGATAGGCCCTGAAGTTGTTGATTTCCGGCAATTGTTCCCGGTGTATCCAAATCTTTAAAAAAATCTCCTGCAGGACGTCTTCTGCCAGACTATCTGATTGCAACAATTTGCGGGCTATATAAAAGACCTTATGACGATACCGGGCAAAAAGCATACGGAAAGCGTTTTCATCGCTTTTCGCTACTTGAGCAATAAGAGCCTTTTCCTCGTGTATGGAGATATCGTTCACAAGCAAGCTAATCAGGTTATGGATTTAAAAGTACGAAAAAACCCGAAACCAGAAACTTTCTCCTAAAAGACCTGTAATCCCCAAAATAAGACCGTTAGGTAATTGGCGGGTCAGGATGGCCGCCTCGCAAGTTAGCTTTATACTCAAGAAACGTCCTTAATTTATACATATGAGAGAATTCATTTTTATCTGGCTGCTTTTAGCCTGCACCGGGCATCTGCCGGCCCGCGCTCAGGAAATAAAGATTCCGCAGCCCAGCACCACTCAAAAAACAGAACAGGAATTCGGATTGGGCAAAATTGTCATCACGTACAGCCGACCGAATACAAAGGGCCGTAAAGTATTTGATGGCATGGAGCCGTATGGAAAGGTTTGGCGAACGGGAGCAAATTCGGCAACCATTATTAAATTATAACCATATCAAAGACATGAATACGGCGCTGTCCTGGATAAAGGAATTCGAACGACAGGTTCCTGATGCGGATAACGCCAAATACTGGAAGGCCAGGATCCAGTTACGACAAGGAGATAAGACAGGAGCCATAACAACGGCAACCGAAGGTCTCAAACTGGCAACGGATGGACATGATACAGAATATATCCGGTTGAACAAAGAGGTACTGGCAGAAGCTGGCAAACAAAATTAACATCAACTACTACAGAAGAAAAAATGCCCGGCTAAAGCCAGACATCTATTATTTTTATCTTTAATGTTACTTGCTTATTTAGCAGACTCCTTCCGCAGACTTTCGATCAGCCAGTTGGTTAATTTTTCGTTTTGTTCCGGATAGGTCCAGTGGCCGGTTTCCAGGGCCAGCATCAGGGTCTTGGGAGCCGATATTTTATTATATGCCGCATACAGGGAAGTCGGCGGGCATACCTCGTCATTATAACCCCAGCTATAGATACCCGGTACTTTCAGCCATTTGGCAAAATTTACGACATCATAATAAGAGGAGGTGTTGATCTCCGTTTCGACCCGGTGCTGGGGATTGTTCTTATCGAATACATGCGGCCATCCACCCGCCCGGCCATGGAGGTAACCGGTCATATCGGAGAGCGCAGGATAATAAGCGGCCAGGTATTTCACTCTCGGGTCCAGGGAAGCGGTAACGATCGATAAGGCCCCACCCTGACTTCCCCCCATCACACCGAGATTAATGCCATCGAATTGCGGCAGACTGATCAGGAAATCATTCGCCCGTACACATCCCAGGTAAACTCTTTTATAATAATACTGGTCCCGGTCCTCCAGGTTATAGGCCCAGTAGCCGCTTAAGGCGCCGGCGCCCAGATCGTCGTAAACCTGTTTATCCATCGTGACCGGGATTCCGTGAATGCCGATCTGAAAAGTGATCACTCCTTGTTCCGCTAAATGTATATCTCCGCTATAAGGCCTTATTCCTGCTCCCGGTACTTCCAGCACGGCAGGATATTTCCCTTCTTTTTTGGGAATACATAATATTCCATATTCTCTGGCGCCGGGCCGGTAATTCTGCAGATTGACCTGGTAAACATCCACCAGACCGGTACAACGGTCCGGCAATAAGGTCATCCGCGCATCTATCGGGATTTTTGCATTAGCCGCCTTCGCTCCATCCCAGAATTGGATAAAATCTGCAGGCTCCTGCACCGTGGCCGGAATGCTTCCCGGTTCGAATCCGGCGGTTGCCAGATTACGGTAGGACTTCCCTTCCACAAAGGCGGTCACGATGCAACGCAGGAAACCAGGGGAGTTCATGGTCCCACCGTCCAGCACAATTTGTCCGGCTGAGAGGGATATGGAATCCACCTTGACGGCATCCATTTTTTCAGGACCGATCTCGTAGCGGATCCCGGCATTGCGCACCGGGTTCCCGTTCTGAAGCACAGTCACGGTAAAATTGACCTTTTCGCCACGGGCATAGGTCCAGTTGGCATGATCCGGGGATACAATAACCTTTACCATTTGCTGGGTTGGCTGGGCAAATGATCCAATGGCTATCAATACATAAAGACAAGAGAAGACAATCGTTTTGATTTTGTGCATGCTACAGGGTTTTAAAAATAGGGTCTATGACTATTTGCCTGGAAATTACAAAAATATTGGTGTAAAATCTGCATATTCCCATCGTTTTGTCAATTGAATACTCATTTTGACAGTTGTTTACAGCCACAAAATCGTTGAATACTACCAAAACACAAATCGCAGCAAGCCCTGACAATTCGTCGCATTTATAAATTTTATCGGAGTGGCAAAAAAATAATAGTCTACAAATCAAGTAGGGATATTTATATTTGCAGTTCGAAAAAAAACATTGAGTCACTTAAAAGAACGGGAATGAAAAAAATGCTAACTGGGAATTGGAGAAAAAAACCTGGCCTATGGTTTAGTCTGCTGATCTTATCGCTGTTGCTCGCCGGAAACACCGCGCAGGCGCAGTCTTTCCGAATCAACGGCGTTGTTACCGCCAAAGCCGACGGGCAATTGCTCCAAGGCGTCACGGTTGCCGTTAAAGGCGCCCGCGGTGCAACGCAGACCGATGCATCCGGAAAATTCGGCATCGCCGTTTCACCCGGTTCGGTCATACAATTTAGCTTTATCGGCTATCAGACAAAAGAAATAACTGTCAATGCTGCAGGCGAACCTTTGTCGGTTTCGCTGGAGCCGGCACAAGGAACCATGAATGAAGTAGTGGTTACCGCCTTGGGTATCGCCAAACAAAAAAGATCCCTGGGTTATGCCGTTCAGGAATTAAAAGCAAAAGATATTTCTGAAGCACGCGAGAATAATCTGGTCAATGCGCTGGAAGGTAAGGTCGCCGGTGTGCGTGTAACCAGCAGCCAGGGCTCTATGGGGTCTTCCCGTATCGTCATCCGCGGGGAAACTTCCATTTCCGGAAATAATCAGCCCTTATTCGTCATCAATGGTTTCCCGGTGGATAACACGCAGAATGTCCCTGCAGGCAGTTCGCGCGATTTTCAGAATGCCATCGCCGATATTAACCCTGACGATATCGAGTCCATCAGCGTGCTGAAAGGCCCCAATGCAGCAGCCCTTTATGGTTCCCGCGCTGCTCACGGCGTTGTGCTCATCAAAACAAAGAGCGGAAAAAATAAAAAGGGATTAGGCATCACTGTTAATTCCAATACCAGCTTCGAGAATCTCCTTACGCTTCCAAAATACCAGAATGTTTTCGGTCAGGGTTCAAACGGAGAATTCGCGTATAAAGATGGTAAGGGAGGCGGCACCAATGACGCCGTCGACGAAAGCTGGGGACCAAAAATGGACGGGCAGCTGATCCCTCAGTTGTTTGACGGTACACCTGCTCCATTTGTCGCCCATCCGAACAATGTAAAAGATTATTTCAAAACAGGGGTAGGCTACAGCAACGGGGTTGCCATTGCAGATGCCAGCGATAAATTCGATTACCGTTTCTCGGCCAATACCCAGAAGAATTTCGGGGTTATCCCCAATACCGATCTGGGAAGAAATTCCTTTTCGCTGAATACGACCTTGCGGATAGATCCGAGGCTTACACTGACGGCAGCGGTCAATTATATCCAGACCAATGCCGGCAATCTTCCCGGCTCAGGCGGCAAACGTTCTACCAGCACCATGCTCCAGTTCACCTGGTTCGGACGGCAGGTGGATATGAACCAGCTCCGTGACCATTATAAAAAGACGGGAAGCCCGCTGAACTGGAACAATGCCTATTACAGCAATCCCTTTTTTATTGCCGAACAGAATACGGTTGGTCAGACCAGGGACCGCGTAATCGGTAATCTCGGGCTGAGTTATAAGATCATCGACGGTCTTACCGCCAATCTGAAGACCAGCACCGATTATTATACGGATCGCCGTAAGGTCCGCATCGCCTATGGCACCAGCGGAACGCCTTTCGGTTCTTATGAAGAAGATGCTTATACCGTACGGGAATCGAATACGGAAGCTACCTTGAATTATACCCGCAAACTGAATTCCGATTTTAACCTGGAAGCGCTGGCAGGCGGCAATTTACGCACCACTTCCTTCCAGGACAATGACCAGAAGGCGCCCAAACTGGCCGTTGCCGGTCTGTATACCCTGACCAATTCAAGAGATCCCCTGATCTCTTCCGATTCATTTGCCCGCTCAAAAATTTACAGCGCATTCGGTTCCGCAACCCTTAGTTTCCGGAATTATGCGTTCCTGACGTTCACCGCCCGCAACGACTGGTCTTCCACTCTTCCTGTCGAGCATCAGTCCTATTTCTACCCTTCCGTTTCGGGATCGGTAGTGCTGACCGACGCCTTTGATATAAAGAGCGATCTGCTTAGTTATGCCAAGGTCCGCGGAGGATGGTCCAAGGTCGGTAACGATGCCGGACCATATCAGCTGATCAATTCGTATCCATTTATTACGCCGCCTTTTGGCTCGAATCCGCAGTTAACGACTGGTTCCCTGAAATTGAACCCGAATCTGAAAGCGGAGACGACGACTTCCTCCGAAGTCGGTGTGGAAGCGGGCTTTTTTAAAAACCGCATTCGTTTGGACGCCAGTTATTACAGCTCGAGCAGTTATGACCAGATCCTTAAAGTGGATGTAAGTTCCTCCACCGGTTATCAGCAGGAGCTGATCAATGCGGGCCGTCTGAACAATCATGGTTTTGAAATACAACTGGGTCTTACCCCTGTCAGGATCAAGGATTTCACCTGGGATATCAATCTGAATTATGCCCGCAACCGGAGTAAGCTGATCTCCCTCGATAACGGAGGTAATCTGAAGAATTATTCCCTGGGTAACGACGGAACGATCCAAACCATCGCCACAGTGGGCCAGGCCTATGGCTCCCTGTTCGGTCTTGCTTTCCTGCGTGATGATAAAGGACAGATCATCGTCAATGATGACGGATCTCCTGCAACCAATCCCACTGAAAAGATCCTGGGGAAATATACCCCGGATTGGACCGGTGGTATCACCAACACCTTTACTTATAAAAATATCAGCCTAAGTGTCCTGATCGATGCCAGCATCGGCGGTTCACAATATTCGGGTACCAATGCGACCGGTTCTTATACCGGCGTCCTGGCTTCCACACTAAATGGCCGTGATGCTCAACACGGCGGCTTGTCTTATTATTTTCCCGGCAACGATAACTCCCAGGCTGCTGTAGCCGGTAGTTCCGCTCCCGGTGGTGAAACCATTCACGATGACGGGATCATCTTCAAAGGCGTAACAGCCGACGGCAAAGCCAATAAAAACATTTTGCCCGCACAGCGTTATTATGAAGGTCTTTACGGTTTTGATGAAGCCTGGATCTATAGTTCTTCTTTCGTGAAATTGCGCGAAATAAAATTAGGTTATGATCTTCCCACTGCCTGGCTGAGCCATATCGGTTTTGTCGGAGCACGAATCGCCCTGGTAGGACGTAACCTCCTTTTCATTCACAAAAATATCCCGAATGTGGATCCGGAGACGGCCTTCAATACCGGCAACGGACAAGGTCTGGAAGATCTCAGTCTCCCCGGAACCAGGAGTTTTGGATTTAATATCAATCTGCGGTTTTAAAGTTTTAAAAATACTAGTATGAACACGATGAAAAAATATATAATCCTTTTACTCGCCGGTATGGTACTCTTGGTATCCGTATCCTGCAAAAAAGAGCTGGCGGATGTCAATAAGAATCCAAACGGCACGGAAAACCCACAGCCCGATTATTTGCTGACGGCTGCGGAGAAACTAACGGCCGACGCCTATTGGGGAGTAGATATCAATATCAATTCCTCCCTGTTGTTCGTTCAACATTGGGCAAAGATTCAATACACGGACCCCGATCGGTATATTCTGACCAACAGCAGCTTTGTGACGCTGTGGAGAACAGGGTACACACAAAGCATCAGCAATTTGAATAAGGTGATCAGTCTGAGCGCAGATCAGGGTATTCCTAATTATAAAGGGGTGGCGCTGGTCCTGAGGTCCTGGGTTTTCCAATTACTGACGGATTCCTATGGAGCGATACCTTTCCGCCAGGCCGGTAATATCGATTCCTTTCTGACCCCTGTTTACAATACGCAACAGGAAGTATATCATGGTTTGCTGGACGATCTGAAATCCGCACAGGCTTCGCTCGATCCTGCAGGAACGGGGATACAGGGCGATCCCATTTATAATGGAAATATCCTTTCCTGGAAAAAGTTTGCCAACTCCCTGCGTCTGCGTATCGCCCTGCGTATCGCCGACAGGGAGCCAACCCTGGCCAAACAGGTGCTTGACGATATCCAAAGTGAAGGCGGAACGTATATCGATGGCAATGCGGCGATCGCAGAACTGATCTATCAGAATTCCCCGAACCAGAATCCGATCAGCAATACCTTCGATACCCGGGATGATTACCGGATCAGTAAAACGATCGTAGACACGCTGGCCGCTCTGAACGATCCCCGTTTGCCCATCTTTTGTGCCCCTACAAAGGATGCTCCTTTCGGATATGTAGGTATTCCCAATGGTCTGACCGTCGGTGATGCCGCCAACCTGGGTTTTACCAGGACTTCCAAACCCGGCACCTATTTCAGTGCCCCGCTGGCACCGGCAGTCATCATCAGTTATGCCGAAGTACTCTTCGATCTGTCGGAAGCCGCTGCACGGGGTTTTACCAATGATGATCCTGCAGCACTTTATGGCCAGGCTATCGGGGCTTCACTGAACCAATACGGGATCACCGATGTAACGATCGTCAATAATTATAAGAATCAGCCTGCCGTTCAGTACAATGCGGCTAATTATAAAAAATCGATCGGTAATCAGAAATGGATCGCTTTATTCGGCCAGGGATTGGAAGCCTTCGCGGAATGGAGAAGACTGGATTATCCGCAATTAAAACCTGCCGTGGCAGGAGTACTGAGTGGAAGCCTTCCGGTACGGTTCATTTACCCTGGCACCGAACAATCTCTTAACGGTGCGAATTATACCGATGCCGTTACCAAACAGGGAGCGGATCTGCTGACGACCAAACTTTGGTTCGATATGTATTAGGATAATACTACACCTGAAGATAAAAAGCAGCGGTTACAGAAATGTAGCAGCTGCTTTTTTTATTCTACTACTTTCTCGAAATGTAAGGCATATCCCCTTTTATCAACCCCTTCCAGAACTACTTTAAAGGGGCGTATATTCGGATTTGGCAAGGTAAAGCGGTAGGTTCTTTTATTACAGTAAGGTACCCATAACAGCGTGGTCCTGTCCGGATGTTCCCACCGGAGTGGTTTATCGTAACCTTTAAGACCAAGCCGGTTCAGTCTTCCCGGAATCGCCCGCAGATCTTTGTCCTTCCGCGTGTAGATGCAGATCATACAGGAAGGGGCATTGTCTTTTCCTGTAGGGTTATTAAATGTGGCAAATTCATCTCCCCCGATTCCCGATAATTGGCGGATAAACCGGCCATCGTCTACAAAATCCTCGATTACCTTCACATAGGCTATTTCCATCATCCTGGATGCCTTCAGGTCCTTCCAGTTGATCAGTTGTTCGTTCAGGTAAAAGGTGGCAGGCTTGCCCCGGTAGGTCGGGTACAAGGGCTCTCCCTTTATCATTTCCGCTGCCGGAGGCGGCAGCCTAAAACCTGACAATTCGTGCGTCAGGTAAGTTAGTATATCTGTAGGGTATCGCATATCCGCCTTGGTCAGGTCGAAGGAAAAATGGACGGGCGCTGTAAAACGTCCGGCAGAATAACGTCTGTCGATAGCCTTATTCCGGTCTGCATAACGGGACGTTACGATGGCCGCCTTCAAATACTTAAGGGTATCAAAGGTGGGCATTTCAAAAACAGGACTATTATTCAACGTATCGAGCCGGAAGTGCAGACTATCCGGAGGGGAAAAGACAGGATATTCCGGTGGAGTCATTACCCATTTAATCTCTTCGGGACGGGTATATTGCGATCCGTTCAACATGTAATTGACATAAACCGTATCAAAAAAATACATATTAGATAAGGTAGCCTGGCCGGCAGAATCTATATCAACCACCCGTGTACTTTGGGAAGAATCTTTTTCCGTCACCACCACCATCTCTTCTGCCTGGATAACAGGAGCTCTCCGCGTATTAAGTCTCACCGTCCCTTTAAAATTAAGAAATGAAGTATCCATCTCCTTTATCTTTCCCGGCGGAGCCAAAGCGTACAGGATATCCGGAGAATGAACCTCCCCGGTAAACCGTGACACCGAAAGCGAATAGTTCCAGGTATTGGTCGTATCCAATATGGTCAGCAGGTAACTACCAGTATCCCGGGTCAACTCCACAGGAAACTGCTTTTGCGGAATGAACAGGTCCTGGCGGACCACCAGGGTGTCGGCATTATAATAGAGCAAACTGGCATAACCCCGGAAAGACCCGCTAAGGCTATCTGCCTCCAACAGGAAATTTCGTTGATGCCCTTTATTCAGGATAAAAGGATACTGCCCCGTGATCGAGTCATAATATTTCAGCACGAGGGTAAAAGGTTTGTCGTTATAGATATTACCCGAATGCGGGAAGATCGTACTCGATATTCCCTGGGGGGTGTTGGACGTAACAAAGGTCAAACCACCCGTATCGGTCATAATCGGAGTTCCTTTTTCGTTTAGGATATTCCGGACGATCAAGGGCTTGTCCGGGTCCCGGATAGTGACCGACGTGAGGTAAAAGGAAGAATTCCTGGTGTAGCTTCTTAGCCAATAAAGACCTGGTCTTTTTGGCAAAGGCAATTGGCCGATAATAATGCTGCCGGAAATAGGGAAAATTTCCCGATTGACCAGCTTATTTGAATCGTCGTAAAGTTCCAGGATTAAGTTAGTGCTTATATCGGAGAGAAACTGGTTATTAAACAGAAAACCTCGGAACCAAAGTGAGTCCGATGGGTAGGCCACTGTTTTGTCGAGTTGCAAATGCAGGCTCTCGGTTTGAGCCGACAAAGTTGTTGTGAAATAAAGTAGGATAAAGGATATACTAGCAGATAGTAAGGTTTTCAAATGTCACCTGTTAAAAAAATTTTTAATATTAGCCGGATACCTAAAGTCCCTTTTGAGGCAGATTCCCGAAGACGCTGTACCAGGATAAAAAAAGGGAATAATATTACATTCAACCTAATATTTGTCTTCTTCGATTGAAAATTTTCAATATTCCTTAAAAAATGTCCTGAGCAACAGCAGAAAGAATGTATTTATAAATGTATCTATAAATACGCCATATCAATGGTGTATTTAATTGAAATGCCAGAAGCAGCATTTCATATTCCCAAGCGGGAAGGTTTAGAGACGGGGGAGATGGCAAATTCTCGGTTTGCCAGTATGGTATTGTTTTGTTTTGGGCTTCGTTGAACAGAAAATTCAAAACAAGAACATATACGCAAAAAAAACATACGAATTTGAATGCGTTTTAGATTTTTTGCTGTCCATTATTTCATTTTCCTTTTTTTGTTGATGGAGTATTTCAAATCGAAATAACCAACTAAGAAATTGAAAATAAGAAATTGAGAAATCGAAACCCAGGAATTATCCCGACCTAAAAAATCGAAATCCGAAAAATGGAAACCCGATCAACAAATACTGCGTTTGATTTTCTGACAGCTCAAATCTTCACGTTGGAAATGCGAAAGAAATACTGATTATTCAAAAGGAAAAAATGATAGGGAATCACAAAAAAAGAAGAAGAAAAGAGGACGAAAAAAGGATGAAAAGAAGAAGAAAAGAAATGGAAAACAAAGAAGATAAACCAGCGTTTGCCTTTCAAACACATCCTTAATCAAGCTTCCACGCATCCTTAATCACCCGATAAACTATAGTTTTCATGATTTTCCGAAAGTAAATCCAAACTTTTTTAAAAATATATTTCAAGTCACTATCGATGCGAAACCTGAAGGAATCAATGATAGTCAGTTATGCAAAATTCAAACGGTAAGCAATAAGCTATTTTATGGGTACGACTACTGAAACACCAGTTATATCAATGCTTTCAACGATTCACTACCGATATAAGCAATCAAAAAATTTCAACAATACTCAAAATTAAAAACACATTAACGACGTAAAAATCATTTAGAAACGATTAATGTCCATAACAAAAAAAACGCACTTTAACAGTTGCATCACGAAATTTATCTTTCAAATCAATATATATAATGTTTTTATACTTATATTTGCCTAGCAATTATTTACTAACCATAAATTCGCAACAAAATGGCAAAAGCAAAAAAAGCTGCACCAAAAAAAGCCGCTAAAAAAGCAGCCCCAAAGAAAGCAGTAAAGAAAGCCGCTAAGAAAGCAGCTCCTAAAAAAGCAGCTAAGAAAGCAGCTCCAAAGAAAGCCGCTAAAAAAGCAGCTCCCAAAAAAGCAGCAAAGAAAGCAGCAAAAAAAGCCGCACCTAAGAAGAACATCGGTGGTGGCGCTGTAAAAAATTAATAAATTTTAAAGCCTCCTTCGGGAGGCTTTTTTTTATCCTATGTTTTTTTTAGATGACGCAAAAATAGATGACGCAAAAAGAGGTATTTACCCACTTAGGTTTCATTACAGAAGATAATTTTTTACGGTCATCTAAAGGCCGGTTGATCGGACTCATCAATCCAGGCGCACATCTTCGGTTCCAGGATCACAAATCCCTCCATATTTACGCTCACGGAACCCTTGGATTCTACCGGATCGATAACATTCCCCAAAAAGAACTGATCAGACGATTATTCTCCTGTAAATTTTTATTGCGCTGCCGGGAAATCGATATTCCAACCATCACTCCCCTTCTCAGCCATCATCCTTTAAGCAGAACCATCTCCTATCTGATGAATTTTGTAAAGGATTTTTCTGCCTTTCAGGTACTCTTTACCCGAATCATGCAAAGCCGTGTGTTTATCGTCGGATGTGGTGGAATAGGCTCGAATGTATCCTTTTTACTGGCAGGTCTGGGTTGCCGGAATTTCCATCTGCTCGACGGCGATAAAGTAGAGCGAACCAACCTGAACAGACAAACGCTCTATGCAGGCCCCGATATTCACCGGTATAAAGTGGATGTCCTGAAAAAAGAGCTCCGGGAGCGTTTTTCAGATCTTTCTATCGTTTGCACTCCTCATTTTTTTGATCTTAGTGCCTTTAAAAAAAGAACTCTCCCTTACGATCAACCTTATGACCTTATCATTGTCAGCGGGGATAATCCCCCGGATCTCTACAAATCCATTGCTGCCAACCGAAAGAAAAGCGCCGTTTTTTTAGGCGGCTATCAACTGCTGGATGGAATAGTCGGGGTTTTTACCGGGGAGGAGAAAGGAAACAGGGACCGTAGTTCCCATAGCCATCACGAATCTTACGCCTTTCCTGCAATAGATATTCCCCCCAGTTCCGGCCCCATTAATTTTAAAGTAGCGGCAAGTCTTACAGAAGCGGTCATCGATTATTTGCTGCATGCCCGCAAAAAGAACCAGATCAGGCGGATCGGATTCCTGGATGCGGCGGGTAAATATTAAATGCATATTAGATCCTACAAGGTAGGATGGGGTCAACGCTTATTCGTTCTTATACACCACACCATCCTTCATGACAAAGGTCATTTTTCCCATGACATGAATATCCTGGGTGGGGTCTCCATCAACAGCAACAATGTCCGCCAATTTTCCTTTTTCGATGGTACCCACTTTATCATAGATCCCGATTAAGGTAGCAGCATTGATGGTTGCGCATTTTATAGCTTCCAGCGCAGGCATGCCACCTTCGGTCATATAGATGAATTCCATCCAGTTCTTGCCATGGGCGTATACACCGGCATCTGTGCCAAAGGCAATTTTGACACCGGCCTTATAGGCCCTGATAAAGGTGTTCTGAATCATCGGTCCGATAGCAATGGCTTTACCGGCGATTACCTCCGGATAATAGCCGGGTTTCCTGGCCGAATCGGCGACGGATTTTCCGGCGATCATCGTTGGCACATACCAGGTACCATACTTTTTGAATAAACCGATCGCTTCCTCATCCATGAGCGTACCGTGTTCGATGGAGGTTACTCCTGCACGGATGGCACGTTTCATGGCTTCTGCCCCATGCGAATGCGCAGCTACTGCCATCCCATAATCCTTCGCCGTTTCAACAATAGCCCTGATCTCTTCTTCGGAGAATTGAGGGCCCGTTCCATCTTTCTCGAGGCTCAGTACGCCGCCCGAAGCAGTGATCTTAATCAGATCGGCGCCTTCCTTATACATCTGGCGGACGGCCCTGATGGCTTCGTCTTTTCCGTCCACTACAGCCTCGGTATGTTCGGGGTCGGTGCTCAGACCTTTGCGGTATCCATTGGTTGGATCGGCATGACCGCCTGTTGAAGCAAGCACTTTACCAGAGGTATACATTCTCGGTCCGACGATGATCCCTCTTTTTATGGCATTGCGCAAAGAGATATTCACACCGTCGCCGCCCACATCACGTACCGTAGTGAAACCTGCCATCAAAGTTGTCCGGGCATAACCAACAGAAAGAAAGGCTTCATCGGCATCATTCTCGGTAAACCGTTTGAGTTGTTGGCCGGGGCTGGTCTCATGGGTAAGGTGGACATGCGCATCGATCAGACCGGGCATTACGGTCCGTCCCTTGAGATCGATGATCTTATCACCTGCCGCAGCAGTGATATACCCTTTTTGAAGATCGCTGATCTTGTTACCGTCCACAATGACAGACATCTGGGTAAGTACCTGCTGCGTCGCAGGATCGATCAGTTTGCCGCAATAAATAATAGTCTTTTGAGCGAAAAGGAAGGGAGTCAGGAAAAGCAGTTGCAGAACGCAAATAACGATGCTTTTTGGCCAGAATTTTCTCATATCAGGGATTGATTTAAAGCAATTTGGTAAAGCGCTAATTATAATCAATATACCGATAATCGGCGGAAAATGGAAGGGATTCATCAACCAGGGCACAAAAAAAGGACAAGCCGGTTGAACAGCTTGTCCTTTATAAAATATCCGGGCTTGCCCGAAAGATAGTTTGCCTAATCCGACGTTCTTATTTATTCGGTTGCGGCGTATACCGCAAATAAGGTTTGATGACCTTTACGCCCTTAGGGAATTTCTTCTGTGCATCTTCTGTGCTGATGGAAGGCACAACGATCACATCTTCGCCTTCTTTCCAGTCGGCAGGAGTAGCTACGCTGTGATTGGCAGTCAGCTGCAGGGAATCGATTACCCGCAGTACTTCGACGAAATTTCTTCCGGTGGAAGCAGGATACGTGATGATCAGTTTCACCGTCTTGTCCGGTCCGATAATGACTAAAGAACGGACAGTTGCCGTAGCCGAAGCATTCGGATGGATGAATTCATACAGACCACTTACTTTCCGGTCATCATCGGCGATGATGGGAAATTCAACGCTTACGTTCTGCGTTTCATTAATATCTTTTATCCAGCCTATGTGTTTGTCAACAGGATCAACGCTGAGCGCCAGAACTTTTACATTACGTTTGGCAAATTCATCTTTCAGACCAGCGGTCCTTCCCAGTTCGGTTGTACAGACAGGCGTATAATCTGCGGGATGGGAGAATAAGACACCCCAGGAATTTCCCAGGTACTCATAAAAATCAATCTCTCCTAAAGAGGTCTTTGCCTGAAAGTTGGGAGCTGTATCCCCTAAACGTAAACTCATATACAAAAATTTGAGGTTAAAAAATGCCCGGATTTGACGCCAGCCGGATTGCGAAGATATTAATTCCCTATCAATAAGGTAGACTGGAATGTATTTTTTTCGTTAATTTATATATTAACCCTAACCCCTGAAGGGGGTTTGGCGGGGTTAGGGGGTTTGGGGGCGTCCCCCGGCTTTCACGACCGCATCTTTCCCAAAGCGGGATTTGACGTCATCGATAGCTTTATACAGTTCATTTTTCTTTTGGTGGTTCTGGAACAGGTTGGTTTGGACAGAACTTCGTCGGAGCATCGTCCCTTGCTCCTTCTCGTTCGGAACCTTCGTTAACTTGGTTCCACCGTTAAGTTCGCTTAACCGGACGCCAAGCAGACGGATGGGCTGGCCCTGGCGGTATAATTTGTGGAAGAGCTCTTTTGCCTTGGCAATCAATTCGTCATCGTAAAAAGTATAGGGTATGGCCACCTGCCGGGAGGTGGTCTCGAAGTCGGGATAACGGATCTTGACCGCTATACAACCGGACGTTTTATTATCCTGGCGTAGTTCAAAAGCTATTTTTTCGGTCATCCGGACCAGTTCCGCCATTAAAAAATTAAGATCGGTCTTATTTTCTTCAAAGGTATTTTCTGTTGAAATGGATTTTGCCTCATAATAGGGAATTACCTCCCCGGTATGCTGTCCCCTGGCCTTATTCCAAAGATCGTGTCCGTATTTACCGAACCTCCGCTCCAGTTCTTCTATGGGGTGCCGGCCCAGATCACGGATCGTCCGGATATCCATGGCCAGCAAGGCCTGATAGGTATGATCACCCACTCCGGGGATCTTGTTCACCTTCAGCGGCGCGAGGAATTCTTCCTCCATACCGGCCGGAATATGTAGATAGCCATTGGGTTTGGCTTCGTCGGTACCGATCTTGGCGATCATTTTATTGGAAGCCAGCGCAAAGGAAATTGGCAGTTGGGTAGCCCGGATGATCTCTTCCCTTAATTCGATCGTCCATTTATAGGGATCGAAGAACCGGTCCATACCGGTCAGGTCCAGGTAAAATTCATCGATGGAGGCTTTTTCAAAAAGAGGGGCTTTTTCAGCGATGATCCCGGTAACCCAGCGGGAATACTTGCTGTATTCGCCCCGTGTGCCGCCGATCACAGTGGCATGCGGGCAAAGACGCATGGCTGTCTTCATCGGCATGGCGGAATGGATACCATATTTTCTGGCCTCATAACTGCAGGCCGCCACTACGCCGCGATCGCTGTGACCGCCTACGAGCAAAGGTTTGCCCTTGAGCGACGGATCGTTCAGGCATTCGACGGATACAAAAAATGCATCCAGGTCAAAATGGGCTATGGTTCGATGTACTGTGGACATTCTTCGGGGTGGACCAGCTGACGACGGCCGCCGGGCCCAAAGATACTAAAGACATTAGCATATTCCTTGCTATTACGTAATAAGCGCAGGACGTCTTTTTTATTCCCGGTAAAAGGCCCTGAAGATTCGATCTTCATGCTCGCCATGGCAGAGGCGAATTCCCCGGATTCCTGTATGGAATTCCCGTTGACGCGCTGATAAAGATAGCCGGCCATATAAGTATCCCCGCAGCCGGTGGCATCTACTACCGGAGTCAGGGGAATAAAGGCAGGTATATTATAATAGGTATCGTCGCTGTAAATTACGGACCCTTTGCTGCCCAGGGTGATCACTACTTCTTTTACCCCCCATTCGGCCAGGATCCTGGCGCTGGTGCGGACATCCCTGTTGCCGGTCAGCACAAACATCTCATATTCATTGGCTTTCAGGATATCCACATACTGAAGAGCTTCCTTTTTAGCCGGCCAGTCGATGGCCACTACGTTCCCATTCTGCACTTTGCGCAGATAACCCTGAACATCGAGTGAGACCCTGCCTTTTGCAGCGAGGGCTTTGATCGATTCTACGGGTATATCGTCCGCCAGTAAGGGACCGAGATGAAAAAATTTGGCCTGAAAGGGTAATAATTGTTTGGCGGTAAAGGGATCCGCCTTCTGCGATACTTTTTGGGTTCTGTGATCCTGGTTGCCGGAATAGATATTTTCGAAATAAACGGTATGTTTACTCGGTAACACATTCACATTGATGCCTTTAGCACGAAGATCGGTAACGATACTCATTTCCTGTTCCGCCAGGGCAGTGACCAGCGTATAACTCAGCTCCATATTCCGGATAGCATTGGAAAAATAGAAAGAAGTGCCGCCTGCCATGTGGACGACTGATTTGGTCGTGACCACCTTGTCTAAAGTGATGTGTCCTATACAACAAATTTCGTACATGTACCCTGTTTAAATTCAGAATTATCTAGTGTCTTAGTCCCGGGCTTATGGCAAACAATGGGCAAATTTAACAAATAGAGCCGAATTTTGCCCTAAACGCTGCTTTTTGGCCTGCTTTAATCGGCAATTCCCTTGCTTTTGCCGGTTAATCGATGACTTTTAGCCGTTTAATCACTTATTTAGCCTGCTATTCGACTGCGGCGGCCTTCCCGGGTTTAATGGGATAAAACACATTTGATGCCAATAAGTTCAAGGGAGGGGTGGGGAATTAATGATTTTGATAGCTAATGGTTCCATCGTTTTTAATCATCATTGTCATGCCAACTCCTACATCTGTCAATGGAATAGAAATGCTATAATCCAATTCAATAGAACCATTTGATATGGCCAATGATGGACAACGTAAAGTTGCATAGTCTTTTAGCGGGGAGTCAAGAAATTTTTCAAAATCCTCCTTATAGATCGTTCTTTGAAGAATTGTCTTATTATTCTTATCCAGTCTCACCTGGGTAACGAAATTGTGTGTGACAAAGCTGTCTAATTTATACATATAAACATATGCTTTGAATAATTGATTTGGCGTGGTAGACTTATATGAACCAATTTGTTCTTGATAATTACTCAAAGGTTATATGGTTCTCATCTGCCTTCTTCCCATCCACCTGGCAGCAAAAAACAAAAAGGCCGTGATAACAACCGCATTCATATTGGCGACTTCCGGATAATCTATGAGATTCATGATGGCCGGCATATCGTTACAATCATTCCATCGGTCATAAAAGAGAAGTTTATGAATAGCCTATAAATGCCCCTTATAGTGCCGTAAAAATTTTAAACCAACGAACATAATAATCAACCCAACAACCAAGGCGTAAGCAATTAAATAATTTACGGCTTTATGTACAAATTCTTTTGTGATCGTATATTCTTTCAATGCATCCTCTTTGATTGTAATTCTAAGTACGAAAAAAATAAAACCAAGTGTTAAAATAGAAGACAGGAGAGATGGCATTCTAGGATCGACACTAAGATAATATTCATAAAATTTTGGATAAACTGCTGTAAAAATAAATAAGACCATTAACAAAGTTATAATTACGTAAAAAGTAGCCATTATAAGTGCCATAAAATAATTCATACCCCGAAATGAATATTTTGAATAATTCTCATTAGCATAGAATATTCTCATAATATACTTTAAAAGTTTTATCATTTCTATTTTTATTTATCGCCGAATATGCTTCCAAGCCCTTTATAAAATGCATCTGTAGTACCCGTTAAATCAAGAATAGTAAGTCCTATTCCAATTAAAGGATTTAATCGTTCAAATCCTGCAAGAGCCGTTATAACGACATTCCCTACCACCTTAAGTCCATTTCCTAAAGTGGGTTCATTATAAAATTCCTTACCCGCTTCATATGTAGCAATTGCCCCGGCGGCCGACACCTTTTTTTGTTGTAGCGCCAGTTCGGTACTATAGGCAAATTTAAAAGGGATCTTATATTCAATGATGGATAAGGCTTCCTGAAATGGGCTGTCTTTCAGGGTGACCGTAATATGGATTTCCGTAATTTTTTTTTCCTGTCCTAAGACCTGAGCGAAGGATGATGGAGAACTTAAAAAGAAAAGGGAGAACAATAATGCCAGGACATGGTTTTGGTAACGCGCAGGAAAGAAGGATAGTTTATATACAGACATAGATTTTAGGGATGGGCCTCGGTATCTTTGGTTTTTACCCAATACACTCCGTCCGTTTCCGCGTATTCCAGGTTTAAAGAAGCACAAATAATTCTAAGGTCATTATCAAAGGTCTCTCCATCCAGGTGAACGGTCAGTCTTTTTTGTGCGATCGCCGTATCATTCAGCCTTATCTTTTTGTCGAATACCTTTTGCAGGGCATTGATCACCTCCGACAATGGGGCATTATCAAAACGCAGGGAGCCGCCGCTGTTTGCCGGATCCGTTGTCCTCAGTTCCCCGAAATGGTGTTCAGCAATATAATAACAAAGGGAATTGCCTGCGGATAATTCCCTGGATTCCCCGGTCTCCTTTTTTATAAAGGCTACCTTACCGCTGGATACGATGACTTTTATACTGTCTTTCGTTCTTTGAATGGTGAACCCGGTTCCGATATCCTTAACACTGGCGCCGTCCATCTCTACCGTAAAAGGGAGTTGCTCCCGGTGAGAGATCTCAAAATGAGCCTCCCCCCCGGCGAGGATAATTGTCCTGCCGGTTTTATTATAGCCGGGTACAATCCGGATATGGGTTTGCGCATGTAAAGACATGGTCGAACCGTCCGGCAGGGATATTTTTTTCTGCTCGTTAAACGCCGTCTCATACAGCATAGCGGAACTTTTCCCGGAAATATACCACCAGCCCGCTCCGGCAACGAGTGTCAGGACTGCCGCCGCGGCTGCCAGGCGTCTGGCCAATGTCCTTCTTTGATTAAAGGCGCCGTCGATTTCTTTGACACCGCTGATTTTTTGGACACCGCTCATAGCTTTGACGCCGCTGTTTGCTTGGGAGGGTTCGATCCTTTTCCGGAGCGCGTCCCAACCCTTTGTCGCATTCGCTTCCCGGTAAAAGCCATAATCCTCCATTCCATCCTTCCAGCTATGCTGCAGCTGATCGTATTTTTGTCGATTCTCCTGGGAAAGAGCCAGCCATTGACCGAACCGAAGGTCCTCGTCAGGAGTTAACCCGCCCTGCAGGGCGGCTGCGATCAGTTCCCAGGGAAGATCATCATATGAAGGCTGCAAATCCATAGTTTCGGTTATAAGACATAAAAAATAGCCCATGGACCTAGTGTCCGGGCCAAAATATTTCTTTTATTACCGCCAGAACAATTACGGGGATCGACCCCCAATCCCGCAGGGCGATGGTCAATTGTTTCAGGGCATGGGTGATATGGTTCTTTACGGTTTTAATGGAAATGCCAAGCTGGTCAGCAATCTCCTGTTGTTTTAAGGCTTCGAAACGGCTCATTTTGAATACCCTTTGGCACTGCTCCGGTAATTGGTCGATCGCCCGGTACAGCCTTAGCTTCAATTCATTTTCTTCCATTTCCCTTAATTCGACGACCGGTTCCGGTAAACGGTTCAGCTCTTTCTGCAGTTGCCGTTCCCGTTTGTTTTTATTCAAGGCATTCAGGCTTCTGTTAATGACGGCACGATAGATATAGGATTTCAGGGATGAATCGATATGGATCTTCTCCGCATCCTCCCAAATGGTGACAAACACATCATTAACGATTTCCCCGGCAAGCCCCGCATCTTTAAGATACTTACAGGCCCCCAGGAAAAAATAGGTATAATGCTCCTTGTAATAATTTTCAAATACCTGCCCGTCTTTTTGCTGAATGGATCTCCAGGTTATTGTTTCGTCCGGATTCATTGGCCTGAAAAATATGAAGTTGCGGTTAATAATGGTCTGTGAGGTCGGGCCTCCCTGCTTATGGCAGCAATATTATAATATTTTGAGGAATTTCAGGATTTTCTGTGGCTCTTCCGCGGTTTCTTCACTGGTTCTTCCGTATCCGTGGAAAATTATCTACACAAAATGGGGAATCCATAATTCAGAGAATTATAATTTACAAACCTGCTCTATTCATGGGTATTAAATAAGGAGGCAGTTGTTTTTTCCAGCATGGTATTGGCCAGGCTTTGACGAAAAAGTCGGGAAACGGCCGTTCTTCCGTAGGCACCCATTACCAGGATCTGGCTGCCGCCAAACCGGTTCACAAAACCAGGTAACTCTTCCGAAACTTTCCCGGTTAATCCTTCCACTTCAATATGATCGAAATGCATACTTAACCAATCACCAATATGTTTCTGGTAATCGGGTTCTTTATTTTCCTTTGTGCGGATAGTAACCAGGTAAGCAGGCAGGGAACGCCAATAGGGAAAAAGATAGCAAAAAAGTTTAAAAGCATAAATGCAGGAAAAGTGACCATCATATGCCAGAATTATCCTTTCTATCTGGCTGATGTCCTCCCTGAGTAATAACACGGGACAATGGGCATCCGAAAGAAGATCCTTAAAGGTGATATTCAGCGGAAAGTACAAAAGATCCGAAAGACTGATCCGGGCATCAGCCAATATAACATCAGCGAAAGCAGTGTTTTCCAAGACTTCATCCAGGGTGAAATTTCCTTCCTCTATAGAATGGCTCACTCCGGTTCCCGAAAAGGTATGCCGGATCTGAACCAGGTTATCCTCCAGTAATCGTCTGTCCTTTTCCTGCTCTTTTTCCATGACAGAAAGATCGGTGGTCAAAGGATGTATAAGGTTCGAAATATAAGACCGGCGTAAAAGAATGACCTGTACAAAAGATTTATCCGATTGCACGATGCTTAGCACCGAAGTTAGCAGGTGCGAGGAATTATGTACTCCATCCAGCAAGAGCAGTATTCTTTTCATACGGCGTTTATAGGACTGCCGCATATCCTATGCCATGCGGGTAATGGACCGCCAAAATATAGTTGTATCAGGCCCCAGCCCTCTGTGGCGTAACGACATACTAAAATATCGCTCAATACACCCGAAAAATCTCCCCGGAATTCAGCCCCTCGATACTGTTCTTATAGGCCTCGACTAAACGTGCCATCGTAACAGGTTTCAAATCAGGGAACAAATGCTGGTAATCGCCAGCCGAGTCCTCGGCCATTCCAGGACTTACAACATTTACCCGGAGACTGTCTTTTAGTTCCAATGCCGCAGAAAGAGCAAAACTATGGAGAGCTCCGCTGATCATCCCGCCGCCTGTAACTCCGTGAGCCGGGTAGTCACCAAAAACCCCGGATGTCAGGGTAAAACTCCCACCCGCATTCAGGTATTGCTGACCGATCAATACCAGGTTGATCTGTCCGAATAATTTACCCTTCATATTTTCCAACAGGTCTTTTTCCGTCAGGGTTAGGAAATTATCCATCGCCCCGGAAGCGGCTACACAAACACAGGCATCAAGCCCCGTGACCTTTTCATACAATTGGCGAATGGAATGCTCGGATGTAATATCCACCTGCACATCCCCGCTAGTCCTTCCTGCAATAAGAATCTCATGTTTGGGATCAAGACTTTGAACGATTTTTTTGCCTAAAGTTCCACCTCCGCCTATTATAAGGATCTTCATATGCGTCTATTTAAAAATAAGGACAACCTTAAATCAAGATCAAACTCAAATCAACAACAAAGTTAACGATCCATCCCAAAAAAAATGGAGCCCCTGGAAAAGGGCCCCAAACTGCATGATTAGAAAATTCAAAAGGGTAGATCAAAAAATAAATATTCGGAAATTGGATCCTAAAAACTATAGATTCGGATTAATACTGGCGTCGGATAACGGAACGGGGAACCAATAATTGGCCTTGGTGATCGTTCCGATCGGTTTCAGATCTGCGGAATTTTTGTTGGCATTCACGGATTCCACGATTTCCAAACGTTGCAGATCGAACCAGCGGGTCGTACCTTCTCCGGCAAATTCCCAGGCTCTTTCGTTCACAATGGCATCGGTAAAATCAGGACCGGAAAGGCCGGCGGCCAGATCGGTTAATCCTGCCCTGGCACGAACGGCATTGACTGCTGCATAGGCATCGCCATTGGGCGCTCCGTCTGCACGGGCCTGTGCTTCGGCATAGATCAGGAGTACATGCGCATAACGGATCATATGAACCGGCATGGAGGACCACCAATGGTCGTTGTGTTCGATCCGGAATTTGCCATAATATGGATGACCGGATACGCTGTTCTGCCAGGGCACCTGTGTTCCGTCTCCTTTGGTGAAGATGGTATGGAAAGTAATATCTTTTCTTTTACCTGCCGGGAAATTGAGGAAGAAGTTGATCTCGGATTCATAATCTTCCCATCCGCCTTCTTCAGCAGGAATGGTCGGCGCACCGGCCAGGGAGTTCGTGGAACCACCATAATTCTCCGAAGTATGGAAGGCCATTACTTCTTCTTTCGTTCCGATGGCGCTTGCATTACCGGCCCAAAGGACGGCGAAGTCGACCAGGTCAAAACCATAAAGTGTTTTATTATCAATCACTTCCTTGGCCTTGGATGCCGCCAGCGCATATTTGGAATTATCCTTGATGGGCCATCCGGCTTCGGTCAGGTATACATCGGCCAGCAGGGCTTTAGCCGTTCCTTTGTTTGGTCTGCCCGGATCGCGTTTGGCATCGGGTAATAAGTTTTCAGAAAGAGCCAGATCGGCTTCAATCACCTTATAGACATCGGCGGGCTCTGATTTTTTCATGTTGAGCAATTCCGGCGTGATGGCATCGGCAGGCTCGGTGATCAGGGGAATGGGGCCCCAGCCTCTTGTCAGCCAATAATAACCTAATGCCCGCAGGAAATGGGCTTCTCCGACAATACCATCTATTTTGGTCTGGTCGCCGGAGATCGTTGGCGCACTGGCGATAACTTTGTTGGCGCCCTGGATCATTTTATAACAGCCATTCCAGATCATGGCAATATGCGAATTGGCAGAAGTAACGCTGAACTGGTCGATCTGCCGGAAATCGGCTTTATTACCTCCCACGATCGTTGTCAGATCATCGCCTCCCATGGAAAATCCCTGTGTGCTGGAATTGATAAATCCCCTGGCCCAGGTCCTGGTCACTCCTTTGTAAGAACCCGTCAACGCAGCATCGAGGCTGGTCACGTCGAAGATGGCGGTTGGCCCGTCGATCAGTCCCTTCGGATTTTCATCCAGGAACTTTTTACAACCGGTCATCGATCCGGTTGCAGCGATATAAGCAAAAATGATAAGATACTTTTTCATGTTATACTTTTAAGAACGGTTAATCTATCAGGTTACCACTCATTGGTTTGGTACCCGGCTAATTAAAATACCAGCTTTACGCCTAACGTATAGGTTTTGTTATTTGGATAAGCACCCTGGTCTACCCCTTGCTGGGTATCGGACACAAAACCGCTTCCATTGACCCCGTCGGCCTGGTTGGAATTCGATTCAGGATCTATGCCTTTGTATTTGGTGAAGGTCAGCAGATTGGTCGCACCGGCGAAGATCGACAGCGAGGCCACATTATGCAGGACCGATTTTTTGATCAGGTAGGATAAGCTCAGATTTTTCAACCGTAAGAAATCCGCCTTCTCGATAAAACGTGATGATTGCGACAGGGAGTTGGTGTTCGCACCGCTGAAGGCAGGAATATTCGAGGTCTCATTGGTACCGGGAATATACCTGCTCTTTATATCGTTGAACAGCACTTCTTTGGCATCGGTGCTTCCCAGCATACCGAAAGCATAGGAGTAGTTCAGTTTATCCAGACCGAAAAGACCCTGGAAAAATACATTCAGGGTAAATGCCTTATAGGTCACCGTATTGTTCCATCCCAGCGAAGACGTTGGCAGGGCATGACCGATGATCATATAATCCTTGGTATCGATCACACCGTCATTGTTGATATCGGTGTAACGTGCATCACCCGGAAGCACTTTATATTTTGTCGCTTCGGCCGCATCCTTGGGTTTGTAGGTTCCTTCGAAGTTATAACCAAAAAAGGAACCGATTGGGCTGCCGGGTTTCAGGATGAACTCGTTAAAACGGATATCCTTACGGCCTTTACCCAGGCTGACCAGGGTGTTTTTGATAAAAGATACCGTTACGGAACTTGTCCAGTTGATCTCTTTTCCGTTGAAGGCATTGGTGGTCAGTGAAAATTCCCAGCCTTTATTCTGCATATCTCCTACATTGGAAAGGATCGAATTGCCGCCCAGGTAACCTGGCACCGGCTGGCTTAATAAGAGGTTGCGCGTTTTTTTGTTAAAATAATCAGCCGAGAAAATGACGACTCCCTTGAGCAGTTCGAAATCGGTTCCGATGTTCACCTGTTCGGTAGTTTCCCATTTCAGGTTTGGATTACCGGGATTGCCCAGTGCGATCCCGGATACCAGTGGGCCGCCGTTACCGTTGAATACCGCGCCGGCATCATCGGGATTGGTCGTATAACCGGAGAGCGTACCATAGGGATTGATACCCTGGTTACCGGTCAGACCCCAGCTTCCTCTTAATTTAAGATTTTTGACTGCCGTTACATCCTGCATAAAAGATTCTTCGGAAATTCTCCACGCAAGGGCGGCGGAAGGGAATACGCTGTATTTATTCTTCCCCTGGAATTTGGAAGATCCATCACGGCGTAATGAACCCGATACGAGGTATTTGTCCTTATACCCGTAATTGACCCTGCCCAACACGGATAAAAGGCTCCATTCGCTGTACCCCGAACCTACCTGTGAAGATGTGGAAAGAGACAGATTATTATAAGACTGGTTCGGATAGATCAGGCCGTTAACACCTACATTAAAACCGGAAGCCGTAAATTTCTGCGTTTCGAATACACCCGTTACTTCCAGGCTATGTACTTCATTAAAGATCTTTTTGTAGGTCAGGTTGTTGGTGTTCTGCAACAGGATATTCTCACCCGAGCTCCTGTTGGCGGAAGGCACATTACCGGTGATGGCCGGTCCGAAATAACCCTTGTGCTGATTATTGGTATAATCGATACCCACCTGCACGTCCAGGGATAATTCAGGCGTGAAACGGTAACGCAGACCACCCAGTGCATTCAGATTGGTCCTTTCGTCGCGGTTGTCCGTTTGTTCGGCGAGGGCGAGCGGATTCTGAAAGATGGAACTGGTCGGATCCTTTATCGTGTAGTTGCCTTTATCGTCATAGACCGGGGTCGTGGGTGCCCAGGCCAGGGCCTGTCCTAATGCACCGCCTCTGGCGCCGGTTCCGCCGGTATTGTGATTTTCCCGGCGTATGCCTGCGAAATTAAAACGGATCGAAAATTTATCGGAGATCTGCGAAGCAATATTGGTACGCAGGGAATATCGTTTGAAATCGGAGTTTTTGATCACTCCATCCTGGTCCAGGTAATTGGCATTGATGCGATAACTTGTCTTATCCGATCCACCCGAAAAACCCAGCTGATATTCCTGTGCACCGGCATGACGGAAGATCTCGTCCTGCCAGTCGGTCCCGCCGTTCTGTACAAAGTTCGTTATCTGTGCATCGGTGAAACGGGGTACATAGGTAGACCCGGCAGGGGTCAGGGCAAGGGCACGGGCATTTACCGTCTTGGCAAAATCCCCGGCATTCATGATATCATATTTTTTGATCACGGAGGAAGTGGACACACGGGTCATAAAATCAACCTGCATGGCTCCTTTTTTACCGGTCTTGGTGGTGATGATGATCACCCCGTTGGCACCCCGGCTTCCGTAAATGGCCGTTGAGGAGGCATCTTTTAAGATAACTACATTGGCGATATCTTCTGCATTGATATTATTGAAATCGGCTCCCACAAAACCATCCACTACGTATAAGGGATTGTTGTCCCCGGTCAGGGAGTTGGTTCCCCTGATCCTGATCCGGACATCGCCGCCGGGTGATCCTGAAGAACTGGTCACCTGTACGCCCGTTGCCCGGCCTTGTAAAGCCTGGTCGAGACGGGTTACCGGCTGACTTTCGAAATCCTTACTGGATACGGTGGCCAGTGCGCCGGTCACATCCGTTTTTTTCTGGGTACCATACCCAATCACTACGGCCACATCGATCCTGGCGTCATCCAGTTTCAGGACGATGCTGACAGAACCGGTTTTGGAAACGGGGATTTCACGGGTTTGAAACCCGATATAGGAGATGATCAGGGTGCCGCCGCCATCGGGGACCTGGAGATTGAAATTCCCGTTGGCATCCGCCGTCGTTCCCCGGTTGGACCCTTTCAATTTGATGGAGGCATCGGCCAATGGTTTGCCGCTCTCATCTTTGATCGAACCGCTGATATCCATCGGCGGAGGAGGCGCCTCGATGGTAGCGGCCGTATGTACGATCACCCTGGGTTTGACGATAATGATCTTATTGGATATCGTATATTCCAGGGGCTGATCTTTAAAACAGATGGCCAGTACATCGTCCACTTCCGCGTCCTTGACATGGATATCGATGGGGCGTGCCTTTTTCAGCAGGTCAAGATCATAAAAGAACAGGTATCCGCTCTGGACATTGATCTTTTTGAAAATCTTTTCCAGCGAAGCCTTTCTTTCCGAAAGTGTCACCTTCTGGGCCAGGCCAGTGGCGCTCACCTGGAGACAGGCCGCGAAAAATAAAATGACGGTTATCTTCATGATCCGCATTGTTTTACTGCTTGCCCAGGCGCTTTGGCAAACAGTGATTAGTAGTGGGGGTTTACAAAGAGCCTTAAAATGCATAACTTTAATTGTTTTAGGTTAATTAATAAGCAGTCTTTAGCGGATTGTTATATCAAAAGTTAGCCTGAACTATTCGCCGGGGAGTGCCTCTAACACTACCCGGTTTTTGTTTTTGGTCAACTCGGTAAAACCATATAGGCGGTCACCATATCAGGTGGTCACCATATAATCAGGTGGTCACGGTAAGCCTGTTACCTTCGAGCCGGAAATGGATCTGGTTCAATTCCAGGATCTTAAGGGTTTCAGATAATTTCAGGTTACGGAATACCTTCCCCGTAAACCGGCGTTTGGGCATCGGGCCTTCATACTTTACCTCCAGATCATACCACCTGGCCAACTGGCGCATGATCAGGGGCAGATCGGCCCCGTTAAAGGAAAACAAACCATTTTTCCAGGCCACGGATTCCTCTATATCCGCATCCTCTACCAGGCTGATGCCCGGGTTGCTGCCGCTGCCGCCGCACAAGGCCTGCTGACCCGGTTTCAGCAAGGTGGCATCAGTCCCCTTCAACACTTTCACAGCCCCTTCCAGCAGGGTGGTTTTTTTTACCGTTTCATCCCTATAGGCATTCACATTAAAATGGGTCCCGAAAACGTCCACTTCCATTCCGTCCGTCATTACCTTAAAAGGCATCTTCGCATTGGGTGCCACCTCGAAATAGGCCTCCCCGAGCATCTCCACCTTTCTTTCCTTGCCGGAGAAACCCGTCGGATAAGTGATGGAAGAAGAGGCATTCAGCCATACCTGCGTGCCATCGGGTAAGGTCAGTTTGTACTGTCCGCCTTTAGGAGTGGTCATCGTATTGTATAAAATGGAAGCAGGTGATTTTCCCGGGGCTCCGGGAGCTCCTGCATTATTTGCTCCTCCGGCTGCCTGGTAAGCCAGTTGGCCATTGGCCAGTTTGACGACATGCGTATTGCCCTGCTCGGCCAGGGTGCCATTGGCCGCTCCGGTCAGCGTGACCTTGGATCCGTCCGATAAAGTAAGAACGGCCTTATTGCCGCCGGGCTCTATGTCATTCTTTATTTCGGGAGCCGGTACTTTTACGGCTACCGGCAGCGGGCTGTTATGATTATTGAACCAAAGAAAAGTGCCGGAACCAAGAAGGATCAGGAAGACAGCGGCCGCGGCAGCGGGTCGTTTGAACAGACGAAAGGAACGAAAGGATCTTCCCGTTGATTTGTCCGATGGCTCTTGTTGTATGGAAAGGGTATCCGCTCCCTTTTGCCCGGCCTTGACCAGCATTTGGCGGAACATCTGATCGATCTCTCCTTTATCGGAAAGACCGCTATACGCTCGTTGTTGTAATTTTTCACCCAGGACCTGGCGGAGTATGTCCAGATTTTCAGGTTCTTTGACGGCGTTCAGGAATAGGCTCAATTCGGCAGGATCGAGATCATTCTGCAGGAACCTTTCTAACAAAAGTTCGAATTCAGGCATAGTGCAATCGTTTTTACAGTAACCCGGATGGTTTGGTAGATTATCCGAAGGTTAATTTTTCATATGGGTGCCCAACCGGGTTTTTGCCCGTTCTCTAATAGGAGATGGTCACGTGTCAGTAATAAAGACGGATGCGGGGAAAAATAGGGAGCGCCGGGAAGAAAATATTTTTTTGAGGGCACTCAACCATTAATTAAATCCAGGCAGCATTAAGCTGGCCAGGTACCCAAAAAAGACGGGCAGCAATTCGGCATGTTCGGAAAGATATTTGCGCAGATGGCAGATGGCGCGGACGATATAACTTTTGACGCTTTCTTTGGAGATGCCCATTTTTTGAGCGATCTCTTCATGACGGAGACCCTGGAAACGGCTGAGACAAAAAGCCTTTCGCTGCTGTTCGGGCAGGATACCGATCCCCCGGTGAAGGATCTCTTCCATCTCCTTTAGTTCGAAGCTGTGCGATGGACTTAGGGAGGTCTCGTCGAAATATTCTTTCAGATAGGTTTCATTGCCGGCGGTGAAGACTTTTTGACGAAGACGATCGAAGATCACATTTCGGGCAACGATAAAAAGATAGGATTTAAATTCGTTGACTTCTCTTAATTTTTCTTTATTGACCCAGATGCGTGCAAATACGTCCTGCGCAAGATCCTGCGATAATTCTCTGGACTTCGTAAATAAAAATGCGGTGGAGAAAACTTCGTCCCAGTAGGTGGTAAACAATTGCTTGTAGGCGACCTCATGGCCGTCGGCTACCTGCAGCAGCAGTTCTTTCTCGTTAAGCAAAGCAATCAGTGCCATACCCTTGTCTTCAGCGTTTGGACCATTAAAAATAATAATAAATTAGAATATCTAAGGGTTTTTTTGATAAAGGTTGCCTATTGACGGATAAGGCGGCAATTAAGACTGGTAAAGATATCTGTCATACGGACATTTAAGCAGGGAAGCAGGATGGGCCAGGATGGTTGACCGGTTATCTGCCAATTAAATTGTAAATTCGATCTGCTGTGGAAGGGCAGATGAAATTCGCCTACGAAGAACTTTTCTGATGATAAAGAGGTATGACAAATGAACGCATGAAGCATACAAGAGCGGTTTTGATCACCCTGATGCTGGCCACTTCGATGGCGGCCATCGACAGCAGTATCGTTAATGTATCCCTGCCGGTGATCCGCAACCAGTTCAGGGCGGAGATCGACCAGGTGGAATGGGTGGTCACTGCCTATATGATCTCTTTTTGTTTGTTTATGCCGTTGATCAACTGGCTGAAAAAAAGAGTCGGCTACTATAATCTGTTCCTGCTCAGTGTGGGTGTCTTTACCATCGGCTCCCTGCTCTGCAGCCTGTCGGGCAGCCTGCAAATGTTAGTGGTGGCAAGGATCATACAGGCTACCGGCGGCGGCGCCATCTCCCCTACCTCCCTGGCTATTCTGAGCGAAACTTTCCCGAAAGAAAAGCGGGGCAGTGCCATTGGCTGGTGGGGCATCGGCAATGTCATGGGGCCGGCGCTGGGACCAACCCTGGGTGGCGTACTTACGCATTATTTCGGCTGGCAATCCGTATTTTATGTCAATATTCCCATCGGCATCCTTACGGTATTACTCACGACCAGGTACCTGAATTTTCTGAAGATCCAGCCACGGGAAAACACCAAATTCGATCTTTCCGGGCTCTTCTTTTTTGCGCTCTTCATTGTATCTGTCCAGTATACCATCTCCCTGATCGCCAAACATTCTTTTCTTCCCTGGGAAATGCTTTCCGGGGTTACCGTAATTGTAGCTTCTCTTACCTTATTTATCCGCATTTCACGCAAACCGAATGCTTTGCTGGATCTGACGGTATTCCGGTCAGCTACCTTTATCAATTCCTCCATCATTATCGTCATCCGTTCGGTGGCCCTTTTCGGAGGGATGTTCTTCCTGCCCTTTTTGTTACAAGGTCTTTTGGGGTATACGGCCATCCAATCCGGTTTGCTGATGCTGCCCAATGCCTTAATGATGCTGGTCTCCCGGCCTTATGCCGGTAAGAAGGCCGATCAGGGCTTTATACGAACGATCTCCCTGATCGGGATCGTACTGGTCGCCGTCTCGATGTACCTGTTCTCCCGTATCCATGTGGGCGCTACGATCGCGCTGATCATTCTGCCCATGGTGGTCCGGGGTCTGGGTATGAGCTTCCTGGTGGCGCCTGTCTCGACAGCCCTGCTCAATTCGGTCCGGCAGGACCAGACTGCCTCGGCGACCTCCATGAACAGCTTGTTGCAGCAATTGGGGGGATCCATCGGCATCGCCCTTTTTGGGGTCATCCATAGTTTTATTTACCAGCATTATTTAGCCAAGTCTTATACGGATAGCCTGGCGGAGCATTTTGCACTCCAGGACGGGTTCCTTATCGCTGCCCTGGTGATCAGTCTGGCCCTTATTCCGGGGTGGAAATTGCCCGAAATCAGTGCTCTTACCAGAAAGGATCCGGTTATTTCGGACTGATTACTTAAATTGTGGTGGCCCGGATCTTGCATAAATCATAGATTTTCGCCCATATAAGGAATGCTAAACTCACGAACCGGGTTTCACCCGGTTAATGCCGCAAAATTTGAACAGGCCCTGTAAATGCTAACTAAATGATTGACCAATACCGTTTTGACAACGAGTTTTATAAGAATATACTGGAGAGCCTGGAAGATTACGGCGTTTTTACCACGGATAACGAGGGCATCGTAACCAGTTGGAATAAAGGAGCTGAACATGTATTGGGTTATACCGAAGAGGAGATCTGCGGGCTGTCGGCCACTATAATTTTTACCGAAGAGGACAACAACAACGGTATTCCTGCTCATGAGTTCACCGAAGCCCTGGAAAAAGGCCGGGGAACCGATGAGCGTTATCACCTCAGAAAAGACGGATCCCTGTTCTGGGCCAGCGGCCTGGTCTTTCCCTTATATGACAGCAATGATCTGCATATCGGGTTTACCAAGATCCTGCGCAATCTGAGTAACCGCCGGGAGGCGGAAAAAGAGGTCCTGGAAGCAAGGCGTTATGCCCAAAGCATCGTGGAAACCTCCAAGGAGCCTATTTTGATCCTGAACGTCGATCTGACGATCAATTCCGCCAGTAAGTCCTTCTACCGCCTGTTCCGGCTGAACAAACCGGAAGTGGAAAACAAGAACTTATTCGAAGTGCTCGGAACCCAGGTGGATCCGCAGCCTTTACAAGAACAGATGCAGAAGTACGACAGTTTTGAAAATTTCGAACTGGCCTATATCTCCCACTCAAAAGAAGAACATCTGCTCCAGGTCTCCAGCCGGAAAGTCTTTCAAACCTTCAAATCCATCGGTCAGTTCCTGATGACCTTTGAGGATGTAACTTTTCACCGGAAGATGGAAAGGGCAAGGGAAGATTTTATCAGTATTGCCAGTCACGAACTGAAAACCCCAATCTCCATCATCAAATCCTATGCACAGATCCTGTCCCTGGAGCTGGAAGGCACGGCCAATGAACGGATAACCTCTACCCTGGAACGGATCTTTGTACAGTCCGAACGTCTTACCACCCTCACCTCCTTATTACTGGATGCCTCGACCCTGATGACCGGGACCATCGAGCTCAAAAAAGATCCTTTTGTCCTGCTGGAACTGGTCCTGGAAATCGTAAATGACAGTAAGTCCTGGAATCATAAACACCAGGTGATCATAGAGAAAGTGGCCGATGTTACTGTGCTGGCGGATCGTTTCCGGATCGGTCAGGTCATTACCAATCTGCTCACCAATGCCATTAAATATTCACCCGATGCCGAAAAGGTGCTGGTCAATATAACCGTTGACAAGGTCAAAAAGACCGTTCGCACAGCCATCACCGATCAGGGTATGGGGATCCCGGAAGATAACCAGGCCGATCTTTTCAAACGTTTTCACCGGATCGATAATGTCCGGCGCGCGAAGATCGAAGGGTTCGGAATGGGTCTTTATATTTCCTCCGAGATCATTAAAGCGCATGAGGGTAAGATCGGGTTGAACAGTAAACTTAACGAGGGTTCGACCTTTTATTTCGATCTCCCGCTGCTGTAATCCCTTCAAAAAATCCGAATTTATAGCCAAACCTGAGATTTCAGTGAAGATTTTTGTATAAATTACGGCCTTATGGCTTTGATCATTCTGAACGTAATTTTTTGCATCGCCTTCCTGGGTTTCGCCTATGTTAATTTGAACGATATTGACGCCTGGCTTTGGGTGACGATTTACCTGGTCGCGGCCATTTCCTGCGGGCTGGCTATTTTTCAAAAATTTTACCCTAAAATTTATCTGGGCGCTATTGCCTTTTACCTGGTATATGCCGTCATCCTTTTCTTTTCCAAAGACGGTGTGCGTGACTGGATAACAAAATATAACAGGCAGAGCCTCGTAGAAAGTATGCAGGCCACCAAACCTTATATTGAAAAAACAAGAGAATTTTTCGGATTGCTGATGATCAGCACCGCCTTAGCCATAAACTTTTTTGCTGCGTCTTAAATAGTTATCACTGAAGTTCAAAACCCGACCGTGTTTCCATATCAAATCGAACCCCTAAAAACGCTCCTTTCGGAATTAATCCGATCATCTCTTACCGCTGAGACAGGGGAATGGTTAACAGGCAGAAGTACTCCAACGAATTTAACGGATGCAAAGTCCTTCAACCAGACTTTTGCCATCCTGCCCCGAAAAACGGGTAAATCCATTATCCAGGTAACCAATATACAAGCAAACGAAATTCAACGGCTTCGTCCGGGTTTTTCCATCAACGGCTGGACGACCGACCGTTTATGCCGGGTATGGTTGCTGCTGCAAATCGATCCGTCGGATAAGGAAATCTATTCCGGCCGGATCAACCAATTATTCCGGAATGCAGAAATGAATGAACAGGTAGCTTTGTATTCGGCCCTACCCCTGCTGGCTTATCCGGAGAACTGGAGCAAACTTTGTGCGGAAGGGATCCGTTCGAATATCGGCGACGTGCTGGAAGCGATCCTTTGTGATAATCCTTATCCTTCAGAACAGTTGAACGAACCGGCCTGGAACCAGTTGGTGTTAAAGGCATTTTTTACGGAAAAACCGATAGACCGGATCATTGGGTTGGATCAACGGACAAACCGGGAATTAGCGGGCATCCTGTCGGATTATGCCCATGAAAGATGGGCCGCTCACCGGCTTGTCCACCCCCAGTTATGGCGTTGCGTGGGAAAGTTTATCGATGAACGGATCTTTCCGGATATTAAAAAAATAGCCCTTTCGGAAAACCCGGTCGAACGGGAGGCGGCGGCTTTAGCTTGTGCGGACAGCGATTATGCGCCGGCAAAAGAATTACTGGAAAGTAACAAAGAGCTGAAAACAAGGATAGTCAACGGGTATTTATCCTGGAGATCAATAGCCGGAACATTACCGGGTATTAAATAGTTGGAATTTAAATAATTAAAAAAGAGCCTGATGTGCTGCAGTAATAACCTTCATGAAAAGGATCTTTTGACAGAAAAAGATCTTCAACCGGGAACTGAAGTTCCCTTCTTCCGGGACCAGATCAAAGGCATGCAATTTTTTGATCCGCATGTACATATGACTTCCCGGACAACGGATGATTACCAGGCGATGGCCGATGCCGGTGTGGTTGGTCTGATCGAACCGGCTTTCTGGCTCGGCCAGCCCCGCACGGGTCTCGATACCTTCCGGGATTATTACAGCAGCCTGATCGGATGGGAACGTTTCCGCTCATCCCAGTTCGGCATTAAACATTATTGTACCATCGGTTTGAATTCCCGGGAGGCGAATAATGAAGCCCTGGCCGAACAGGTCATGGAGATCCTTCCCTTTTTTCTGTATAAGGAAGGCGTGGTTGGCGTGGGTGAAATTGGTTTTGACGATCAAACCGTAGCGGAAGAAAAATATTATCGTTTGCAATTGGCCCTGGCTAAGGAAGCGGGTTTGCCGGTACAGATCCATACTCCCCACCGCGATAAAAAAAGAGGAACGGAGCGCAGCATGGATATCGCGCTGGAACATGGTTTGGATCCCTATACAGTGATTGTAGATCACAACAATGAAGAGACGGTAAAGTCTGTATTGGACAAAGGTTTCTGGGCAGCCTTCACCATTTATCCCTTTACAAAAATGGGGAACGAACGAATGGTGGATATCGTCAAAGAATATGGCACCGAACGTATCATGATCAATTCCGCCGCCGACTGGGGCATCAGCGATCCGCTCGCCGTTCCCAAAACCGCTGCCCTTATGAAGGTTCGGGGCATCGACGATGAATCGATCCGCCTGGTGACCTATCAGAATGCCATTACTGCTTTTGCGCAGAGCGGTCAGCTCAACGAAGCCGATTTCGCAGCGGTGAAGGTCATCGACCAAAGCAGCAAGTTTGAGAGCAATACTGTTCTGCGGGGTGGACAACAGCCAAGGATTGATAAAGATTCTTTGATCATTAAGTAGAGATAGATAATTAGATTGGTAGATTTAGTGCTCACTAAAACAGATGTCGATAGATGCAGATGAATAAATTGATAGGTTTTCTCCGTTTAATGCGTTTGGCAAATATTGTTACAGCTATCAGCGATATCCTGGCCGGGATTGCCATTACCGGATTTTTCTATCATTATTTTGAGGGCCCTTTGCATAACGAAATTTCGATACTGCCTGTATGGCTATTGATCATCTCCACCATTGGTTTATATGGGGGCGGAGTGGTATTGAATGATGTATTCGATGCGGACCTGGATAAAGTAGAACGCCCGGAGCGACCCATTCCCAGCGGTCTGATCAAAAAAAGTGAAGCGGCTTTATTGGGCGTCTTATTACTGGTTACCGGTGTTGTCGCCGCCGCGCTGGTCTTTCCAAATGCCTGGTTCGTTTTTTTCAGTCCTGTACACTATTTTCCATTTACACCCTTTCTTTTGGCAATTGGCATTGCTGTCTCGGCCGTCGTCTATGATAAATGGGGCAAACATCATTCTTTTTTAGGCCCTATCAACATGGGGCTTTGCAGAGGGCTGAATCTGTTATTGGGCATCAGCATTGTTCCTATGGCCTTATCCCAGTATTGGATGATTGGCCTGGTTCCGGTTATTTATATAGCTGCTATTACGATGATCAGCAAAGGAGAAGTACATGGCGGTAAAAAAACCACCCTGTATACGGCTGTTGTTCTCTACAGTTTGGTTATCGCAGCTATTGCCTATGTCGCCTTTACCAGGGGCAATCTTTTGCTTGTTCTTGGTTTCCTGGCGCTTTTCGCTTTGCTGATCTTTCCGCCCTTGGGAAAAGCGATCAAAGAACCAAAAGGGCCCCTGATCGGAAAGGCGGTAAAGGCCGGAGTTATTGCCCTGATCGTCATGAATGCCGCCTGGGCCGCAGCATTCGGCACTGTTTATGTCGCTTTGGCCATATTGTTGCTGCTGCCGCTTTCGTTGCGGCTGGCAAAATTATTTGCCGTCACCTGATCCTGTTGAACCTGATTTTGTTATGAACATTCATTACCCTGTTTAATTACTCTGTATATACGTAGAATTGTTATGGATCATTTACAACAACTATTTACCGTTCGTTTTGAGTATAATGTGTTTTTTACGGAACATCTTTTTTCTTCTGCCAATCCGCAGTTCCGCAACTTCTTACTTTCTCAGCAAACCGATACGGTAAAAAAGATCTTTTTTGTGCTGGATGAAGGCATGGCGGGTAGTCATCCCGATCTGCAGCAACAGATAAAAACATATTTTCAAGGGGAAAAGGCCTTTTCCTTGGTGGAAGATATCCTGGTTATTCCGGGCGGCGAGCAGGCGAAGAACACGACGCTTTATTTTGATAAGATTGTAGGTGCCGTCAATCGATACGGCATTGACCGGCATTCTTATATCGTAGCTATTGGCGGCGGTTCCATTCTTGACCTGGTGGGCTATGCAGCTGCGGTATCACATCGCGGTATAAGGCATATCCGTATTCCTACTACGGTGCTTTCGCAGAACGATTCGGGCGTGGGTGTTAAGAACGGGATCAATTATTCCGGTAAGAAAAATTTCCTGGGAACATTCGCTCCTCCGGCAGCCGTTTTTAACGATTCCTTTTTTCTGACTACCTTAACCGATGGTGAATGGCGTTCGGGTATGTCGGAAGCCGTGAAAGTTGCACTCATCAAAGACAAGGCATTTTTTGAATGGATGGAGGTGAACGCCTCTGCCTTGGTCAGCCGGAATATGCAGGCCATGGATTATTTGATCCGGCGATGCGCCGCTCTGCACCTGGAACATATTGCCGGCGGTGATCCCTTTGAAATGGGTTCTTCCCGGCCTTTGGATTTTGGCCATTGGAGCGCGCATAAGTTGGAACAGTTGTCCGATTTTACCATCCGGCACGGGGAAGCAGTTGCCTTAGGGATTGCCCTGGACAGTGCTTATTCCTTTTTATCCGGCAGGCTGAAAGAGGACGATGCCAAAAGGATCATTTCGTTGTTAACGAATTTGGGGTTTGCCATCAGCCACCCGTTGATGGATATCCGCGATGAAGGAAGCAGGATCCTGATCGGTCTGAATGAATTCAGGGAGCACCTGGGTGGGAAACTAACCATTATGTTGTTACAAGACATTGGCCGGGGTGAAGAAGTCCATGAACTGGATACCCTGCTCTTACGGAAGGCCAGCGAATGGGTGAATATTTAATAAAAGAAACGCATGCAAACCTCCTTCGGACATCTTACATATTGCAGCAATATACATGCGGGTGAGACCTGGGCAGCTCATTTTGCGCAACTGCAGGAGCATATCCCGCTAATCAAACAAAAAATAGCGCCCAATCAGCCTTTTGGTATAGGATTACGTTTGTCCAATATCGCCAGCCTGGAGTTATTGGAAGGATCAAACCTGGACGAATTCCGCAAATGGCTGAAGGAGAACGATTCTTATGTATTTACGATGAATGGATTCCCCTATGGGAGTTTTCATCATACCCGGGTGAAAGACCAGGTTCATGCACCTGACTGGACCACTACCGACCGGGTTGATTACACCATCCGGTTGGCCCATCTGTTATCTGTCCTGTTACCGGAGGGAATGGAAGGTGGTATTTCCACCGCCCCTTTATCTTATGTTCATTGGCATAATACGGGTGGCTCGGATGATATCTTTGAAACGACGACCCTGCATATTTTGCTGGTAACCGAAGAATTGATCCGGTTAAAAGAATTGACCGGCAAACTCATTCATTTGGATATCGAACCCGAGCCTGATGGCCTTTTGGGGGAAGGCAAGGATTTTTTTGAATGGTATACCCGCTACCTTTTACCGATTGGTATCCCCCTTTTACAAAATAAGTTTGGGTATGGTGAAGAAGAAGCCACCGAAGCCATAAAAGATCATGTACAATTGTGTTACGATGTCTGCCATTTTGCGATTGGCTATGAAGATCATGCCGCTGCTATTCGACAATTGCGGTCGTTGGGTATCAAAACCGGCAAAATACAGATCAGTGCTGCCTTAAAAGCCGCTATTCCAGCAGACACTACGGAACGGAAATTAGTAGTGGATGCCTTCAGCGGTTTTGATGAACCTACTTATCTGCACCAGGTGGTCGCCAGGCAACAAGACGGTAGCTTTCAACGATATGCCGATCTGCCGGAGGCATTGGCTGATGCAGAGAACCCGCTTACCCTGGAATGGAGAGCGCATTTTCATGTACCCTTGTTCGTTGAAAATTATGGCGTACTGCAATCCACACAAAAGGATATCGAAGAGGTCCTGGCCATTCATCAACAACAACCCTTCACTTCACATCTGGAAGTAGAAACCTATACCTGGGAAGTATTGCCCGATGGAATGCGATTACCCTTGAATGAATCTATTGCCAGGGAATTAAAATGGGTGATCGATTTGTTGCTAATTAATGATCTTAATGAAGCGTAAACATGCATAAGACCGTCGTTATCGATATTGTTGGATTATCCTCTTCCCTGATCGGAGAACATACTCCCTTCCTGAAAAATTATTGCGCAAAAAAACAGTTGCAAACCATTGCGCCGATGTGGCCGGCGGTGACCACTGCCGTTCAATCCACTTATCTTACCGGGAAATGGCCCAAAGAACATGGCATTGTCGGTAATGGCTGGTATGACCGTACCGATTGCGAAGTAAAATTCTGGAAACAATCCAACAAATTAGTACAGGCCGAAAAGATCTGGGACCGGGCAAAAAAAGCCGATCCTTCTTTTACTGTGGCCAATCTGTTCTGGTGGTATAATATGTATTCCACGGCGGATTATTCCGTAACACCCCGCCCCAATTATCTGGCGGATGGGCGTAAAGCCCCGGATTGTTATTCGCAACCTGCGGAGTGGCGGGATGAATTACAAAAGGAACTGGGACAATTCCCCTTATTTAAATTCTGGGGCCCCGGCGCCGATTTGATTTCTACCCAATGGATAGCCGATGCCACCATCCTCACGGATAAAAAATACAATCCTACCCTTACGCTCGTTTATCTGCCTCATTTGGATTATTGTCTGCAGAAATTCGGGCAGGATTTGTCGAAAATCGATAAGGACTTGCAGGAGATCGATAAGGTGGTCGAACAATTGGTCAACTATTTTACAGGAACCGGTGCCAGGCTCATCCTGTTATCGGAATATGGTATCAGTAATGTCAATCAGCCGGTTCATGTAAACCGGATCCTTCGGGAGAATGGCTTATTGAGCCTGCGGGTGGAAAGGGGATTGGAATTACTGGATGCCGGAGCGTCGAAGGCTTTTGCCGTAGCCGATCACCAGGTAGCGCATATTTATATCAATGATCCATCGGTTACCGACCAGGTAAAAAAGATCGTTGCCGGCATAAAGGGCGTGGAATCGGTATGGGACCGGGAGGATCAGAAAAAATACCATTTGGATCATGAACGGGCCGGTGATCTCGTCTTAACAGCAGATGAAAACAGCTGGTTTACCTATTATTACTGGCTGGATGACGCTAAAGCACCGGATTTTGCCCGATCGGTTGACATCTTCAAGAAGCCGGGCTATGATCCTGTGGAATTGTTTATAACGTCCAAAGCCAGGGCTGCTTATAAACTGTTACGCAAAATGGCCGGGTTGCGTTATGTCATGGATGTTATTCCGCTCGATGCAGGGCTGGTGAAAGGCTCGCATGGGAGGTTATCCACGGATACCCGTTTGCACCCGGTTTTGATAACCGATACGGCGGCTGCTCAGAAAAATATACAGGCTACCGATGTTTATGATATTATTTGGGAGCATTTAATTCCATCTTTTCATAAACCAAAAAGAAAGGATCACCCATAGGACGCCCAAACAAAACCCGGCAATGACATCCGTTGCAAAATGTACGTTCAGGGCGATCCGGCTGAATCCTACGATAAGCGCCAACAGGAGTAGCACGGCGATCAGTAGCCCTTTCCATATCGGCCGCATTTTCGAATCCCAGACCAGGTAGCCTACTATGCTACAAAAGATAACCGCAGATAAAGTATGACCACTGGGGAAACTATAAGTGGTCAATCCTTTTATGATCGGTATCTGTGGGCGCTGCCGGTGAAAAACCTGTTTCAAGGCAGCCATCAAACCCGTACTGCTCAGGACTAAGATAGTAATAAACAGGGCATACCGTTTGTTCTTTTTGATCAAAAAGTACC
>NZ_JBTLQH010000030.1:0-83970 GCF_054461575.1 Flavitalea flava | reverse complement strand
CACAGATCCGTTAGCCGAAGGCTCATCAAACAGATAGTTGGTGTTCCGGGTATAAATTTTGGGAAAATACCCGGACAACACCTAAACGGATCACAGATCCGTTAGCCGAAGGCCTATCAAACAGATAGTTGGTGTTCCGGGTATAAATTTTAGGAAAATACCCGGACACCACCTAAACGGATCACAGATCCGTTAGCCGAAGGCTCATCATTAGAGGATTTTGGGCCGGGGGACAAATTTTAACAATGGACCCCAGGCCCAAAATCAACTAACAGGTATTTTAATAAAATAATTGGTGCCGGCGCCGGGTTTGGACTCCAGCGACAAAACCCCGTTCAGTATTTCGCAACGGCTTTCCAGGCTTTTTAATCCCAATCCCCGGGCTCCGGAAAGGACTTTTTCCTTGTCAAATCCCCTGCCATCATCCTTGGTCAGGAAGAGCAGATGGCCGTTTTCCTCGCTGAGCCCGATCTGAAGGTTGGCTGCTTTGGCATGTTTGAGGGTATTATGAACGATTTCCTGGATCATCCGGAAAATATGGATCTCTTTTTCTTTGGATACCTGGATCTCCTTAACTACGAACAATTGAATATTGATGGTTTGTTTCAGATTGACCTGACTAACAAATTCCCGGATCGCTTCTACCAGGCCTTGGCGTTCCAGGGTGTTGGGCAAAAGGTCGTAAGAGATCTGCCGCATGCTGCCGATGATCTCGTCCAGGTATTTTCCTGTTTTTTCCAGGATGACGCGGTCTTCAGGATGGAGGATATCGACGCTGTTGATATTCAGTTTTACGGCTGATAAAAGAGGCCCCAGGCTGTCATGCAGATCATTGGCGATACGTTTGCGTTCGTTCTCCTGGATGGTGATCTCGGCATAGATCTTTTCCCGTTGCAATCTCATATAACGCCGGTGATAACGAATGATGGAAACAAAAAAATAAATAATAATGATGGCGATAATTATCGAGAAAAGAAAAGTAATATTCAGGATCTTGTTTTCCATCGTTTCAGCATAGTTTGGTTGCCCGGCTCTAAAATACACCCATTTAAGGACTATGAAATCCTTAAAAACTTCACCCCATTGCAGCAAACCACAGACCAAAACTCATATTATCAAAAAATTGTATGATTTATTTCAGCGTAAATTTCTGCGGGGCAGGGATTAATAAAAAGGCAATCGCGTATATGATGTTCGTCAGGACATTTACATAGGCCATTAAAAAGATAATGACATTGGTAATTTCTGATTTACCGAAAAGACTGACCTGGTAGGCCCAAAAATAAACGATCATAAAAAGAAAGTAGATAATGAACCCGATACAGATCAGGAATTTCGGATTCCGGAAAAGATTCCGGTTATCGTGTGTGATCATAAAATTGATCTTGTTCACGCTGAGTATGACAATCAGGAAGAAATAAAGGAACCGGAAATAAGGAACAATTTGATTGATGAACCCGAGGATCAGGTTTTCGGTTATCCAAAAAAGGGTAGTGAAGGCCAGCAAGACATAAAAAAAACTTTTTCTCTGTCTGAGAAATCCCCAGACATGAAATTGCCAGGCAATCAGGGACCACTCTACAAGGGCATAACAATTAAGGGGTATCAGGTTACTGGTATGGTATCCCCTGATCAGGGCAAAACTGATGATCTCCGTGATAAAGCCGATCACCAGCAATCCTAAAAAGGGCTGATAGTTCTTGTCAAGGCGACGCCAACGTATCAGCCCGGCAAAAAGAGGTAAGAGGATAGATTGACTCAATAAAAAAGCTAGAATAATCTTCACAAGCAATAATCTTCGTAGTTATGGATGTAATTCCCTGGACCTCTGTACCCCCTGTTTGATATGTAGTTGGCTTTCGCTGGTATGCTTTAGTGATTCTATCTGGGGTTTATCGGATTGGGAGGACTGCAAAGAGTTGGGCAAAGTTGTCCCATTTCCATGGCCTGGGCACCGCCGATAACCAATGCTTCGGTCTTGGCCGGTGAAACCCCTGGTACCTGTTTTTCGTCGGTACTGATCAGGTGATGGAGAATATCGGCTCCATTCTCATCGTAAGGGACCATGACGAATTTAACCGTACCTTTTTCATCCAACCCGTAATAGATCCGGATACCGGCGGCCAGCTTTCCTGTAGAATCCTTCTGCCGGAGCAACACACGGAAGACATCGCTGTTAAAGGCTTCTGCCTTGCCGAAATGCATGCTTTCTGCGAATTTGGGGCAATTTTTATTAAAAGAATCGATATTATTCCTGAAATCTTCCGTGTATTTGGCGGCCACGGCAATGGGAATTGCGTGTGGTTTTACGCTGTCTTCGTTAATAGGCGGTTCTGCGCCTGATCCTCCCCCGCAACCGGAAAGGGCAAAAGTGGAGACGGTAACCAGTGCAAAGAGCGCCGGCAGGATAAATGATCCGGATCTCAGGTTCTTGTTCATAGCATTTTATTTTAGTTTGTAATAAATTGAAGGCAAAGTACTACTTCCCTTTAAAAAGGAAGATAGGTAGAATCTCCTGAATAAAATACGTATATATACCTATCCTTTCCCGTACTAATGCGCTTGTTATGCTGCCATATGGAAAGGATCTTTGTTCAGGCAAATTCCCTCTTGCCTATCGGGCTTTTAGATGTTGAGAATGTTGAGAGCCCCTAACCCCACATATCGTAGTTCAAATACCAGTAACCATTAAACATTTTGGAATTATCCAACAGCAGTTCCGCGAAAAGCGGGAGGGAGCTGCTGTTTATACCCACCCCCCAGCCCCCTGAAGGGGGAGTTAAATTCCAGTAAGACCATTAGAGGTAAAATGTAATTAATGTTGCCACCAAAAGAACGACTTGTTACTAAACTCCCCCTTTAGGGGGTCGGGGGGATAATTCTTTTGCGTCCTGCCTTAGTCTCTCCCTGCCTTTTTTTCCCCTCGATCCTTTTTTCTTTAGAACCTTTGGTGGGCCGGGTCGGTACTCTTTTTTTCTCTTTTTTCAATGCCAGGGCCACCAGGTCCTTCATTTTACGGACGACCTCCTCCTTATTGCTTAACTGACTGCGATGGACCTGGGATTTTACCTGCAGAAAACCTTCCGAATTGATTTTACCTGCTAATTTCCTTTCCAGGGTATCCTTTTGGTGGTCGGTGAATAAGGCGGATTGACGGATATGGAGATAACCTTCAACCATAGTCTCCACTTTGTTGACGTTCTGGCCTCCTTTTCCACCGCTGCGGGCCGTCTGGAAAATTATTTCTTTGGTTATATCCGTAATCATCCGATTCATGATCTATTTTAGCAAAAATGGTCCGACAATTGCAAAACTAACTGAATGAGAATAAATTTTAAGCATTTCGGAATTCCTGTTAAAAGATTGTTAGGGAAATCCGTCCCCCATGTGGTGGCCGTGCTGATTTTTTTTCTTGTAGCTGTGATCTACTGCAAACCGGTCTTTGAAGGCAAAGTGCTGATCCAGGAAGACATTTTACAATGGCAGGGAATGGCCAGCAATTCATTCCAGTATAAAGAGACGCATGGACATTTCCCTCTTTGGAGCAATGGGATGTTCGGCGGAATGCCCGCCTACCAGATCGCTATGGAAACGGGGGTTTGGGATATTCCAGGTCTTTTTTACAACCTGATGATCCTGAATTTAAAAAAACCAGCCAGCTTTTTTTTCCTGGCTTCCCTTTGTTTTTACTTTTTAACCAGGGTACTCCGGATCAATCCCTATATAGGAATTATCGGTGGGCTGGCCTATGCCTATGCCACCTATAACCCGGTCATTATTTCAGTAGGGCATGAAACAAAAATGCAATCGATTGCTTTGCTTCCGGCATTTATCGGCTCGTTGATCCTGATTTATGAACGGAAATATTGGCTGGGGGCAACTTTAACAATTTTTTTTACAGCTTTACTGGTATCATTCGGACATATGCAGATCGTATATTATGGCCTGATCACGGCGATTGGTCTTTCCATAGGGTATTTTATTCACTGGGCCCTTCGGAAAGAATACAGCCGCCTGTTCATTTCAGGAGCAATTGCCCTTTCAGCCGGAATCGTCGGGATACTCGCCAACTCGGTTGTTCTTTTTACCACCTATGATTCATCCAAAGAAACGGTTCGCGGTGGGAGCGAACTGGCTGATGCCAAAAGTAATTATACCGGCAATGGATTAAGTAATGATCTTGCCTTTGATTTCAGTATGTACAAGACCGAGCCCCTGGTCATGCTGGTGCCTGACCTTTACGGAGGTACCACTGAATCCGGATTGCCGGAAGAAAATTCAAAAGCAGCTGAGGTCCTGCGGCATTTACCGGCTCCGGTACAGGAAGAAATGCAGGGAAGTCTTCATATGTATTGGGGAGGGATAGGCGAAATGGTGGCGGGACCACCTTATACGGGAGCCGTTATTTGTTTTTTGGCGCTGATTGGTTTTTTTATATTGGATAACAAACATAAATGGTGGATTTTAGGCACCTGCCTTTTCACATTGGCCATGAGTTGGGGCGGTTATTTTGAGGGGTTTAACAGCTTTTTGCTGAGATGGCTTCCTATGTACAATAAATTCCGGGCACCCAGCATGATTATGATAGTACCCGTATTCCTTTTTTGTACGATGGCTGTCCTGGCCATGCAAAAGATAATGGTTTCAGGAAGGCAATCCATCCAATCCCTTAAACCGGCTCAATCATTCCAGACCGGCCAATCGTTCCGGTCTTCGCAAATAGCAGCCCTTTGGCGGAATTATAAAATGGGATTGTTGCTGGTGACCGGGATATTTGGTCTGCTCCTGTTATTCTATTTTACGTTTGACTATACCAGTCCTGCAGACAAACAACTGCTGGCGCAGGCGGGTAGTCCGGGAGGCAGGTATGTAAACCAGTTCCGGTCCGTTCTCCATGGTTTAATAGAAGATCGCAGGGCTCTTTTCCTGGCCAGTCTTCTTCGTTCTTTCCTGTTTATTTCCGCCGCTGCACTTCTTACGGGATTATACATAAAATCAACCAGGGTACGGCCGGCTTTCCTACTGGGTTTATTGGGAATGCTTTCCTTTACTGATATCATTGGTGTAGATTGGAAGTACCTGAATTTCGATGATTATAAAATTCAAAAAGAATACCAGCAGAATTTCGTTGCCACGCCTGCCGACCGGGAAATCCTCCGGGATAAAGGTTATTACCGGGTCTTTGACATGAGAGACGGGGATTCCAATGCTTTGAGTTACGGGGCCATGGGTGCCTATTTTCATCATTCCATTGGTGGTTACCATGCAGCCAAACTAAAAATCTATGAAGATCTGATCGATCATCAATTATACAATTTTCCAGATTGCCAGCCCGTGCTGAATATGTTGAATACAAAATATATTATCCGCACTACCGCATTTGGACAGGACTCGCTGGTCAGGAATTCTGCCGCACTGGGGCCTGCCTGGTTCGTACAGGCTGTGCGTTTTGAGGATGGCCCCCGGAAAGTAATGAACGCATTGACCCATTTTAATCCGGGAGATACGGCCATCCTTTTCGGAACTGACCGTAGCCTGGTTTATGCAGGTCTGAATGAGGGCCATCCAAACCCCGGCGAAAGAATCCTGGGCAATCCGGAGCAAACCCATCTGAATTATGGTCATTCGCCGGAAGGGAGCCAAAAGGGAGGCAACCAGAACGAAGGGAATATAAGAGATGCCATTTTCAAACCTAACGAATCCAGACCGGAGGATATCAAACCCGTTGACCTTAGGCCCTCGGATTCGCACCCCAAGGGACCGGACGGAACCCTGGTCCTGCCTGGTGAAGAGGTACAGGACAGTTCGGCAACGCTGCAGCTGATTAAAAATGATAATGACGAGATCGCTTACCGCACTGATTCCCGTACTGCACGTTTTGCCGTGTTCAGTGAAGTGTATTATAATCGCGGTTGGAGGGCCTGGATTGATAACCTGGAAACGCCGATTATCCGGACGAACTATGTGCTGAGGGGATTGGTCGTTCCCGCAGGTCATCATAGTATACGCTTTATATTCCGCCCTGCCTCTTATTATTTGGGGCGGCAGCTCCAGTCGATGGCCACTTTAATATTACTTCTTCTGATCATTGGAACTTTGATCGTATCCTTTCAGGAATCGCGCCTGCCCGTATACATTTTTTGGATGAAAAGAATAAGAAGGAGCTTCCTGAATTTAAAGACAGAGAGCTTATCTTCATAAAAAAAATGCGAGCAGTCATCCAGCGGGTGAGCCAGGCCGGTATCACTATCGAAGGTATATCAAAGGCATCCATAAAAGGAGGCCTTCTGGTATTATTAGGCATAGAAGAGACAGATGACCGGGGTGATATCGAATGGCTTACGGGAAAGATCGTCAATCTCCGGGTCTTCAACGACGGGCAAGGGATTATGAATGTCTCGGTGATAGATGTTGGGGGAGAGATCTTATTGGTAAGCCAGTTTACCTTATATGCCTCTACCAAAAAAGGCAACCGTCCTTCTTATATAAAGGCAGCCAGGCCGGAAACTGCTATTCCTCTTTATGAGCAAATGATCGGCAGTCTCGAAACCGCACTCGGGAAAAAGATCCAGACAGGGGAATTTGGGGCGGATATGAAGGTTGAACTCCTGAATGACGGGCCTGTTACTATCCTGATCGATACCAAGGTGCGTGAGTAAATACTGTACGATAGTAAACACCTTAATTACCCCACCCAGAATTACTCCACCCAGATTTTTCCGGCAGCTTCCGCGCTTAGATAAATTTTCTTTTTCGTTTTTGACTCGATGACCATGGATCTGTCGAAATCCTGGATCTCCTTCACGGTGATGGTGTCGAGCAGCCCGATCTGTTGTTTATGCAGATATTGAAGAAAAGAAGTAGAGTGATCGGATACCTTGGTAATCTTTACTTTGTGACCCTTTTCTATTTCCGTAAGGGGTTTGGATTTGTTTACCGGTATCTTTCCGTTTGAGCCGGGAATGGGGTCACCATGTGGGTCATATTCCGGAAATCCAAGGAATTTTTCCAGGCGGTCTGCCAGGTCAGGATGGCGTATATGTTCCAGTTGTTCAGCCATTTCATGGACTTCATCCCAATGATAACCCAGCTTGTCGTGCAGGAACGTTTCCCAGAGCCGGTGATTGCGAACAATAGAAAGTGCGGCTTTTTGCCCATCTCCTGTAAGCCTGGCACCTTTGCTTTTATCATATTGAATCAGGTTCTTTTCCGTCAGTCTTTTCAGCATGTCGATGACGGAAGCAGGGTTGTTTCCCAGGGCTTCTGCAATAGCGGTAGGGCTCACTTTATCCGGGCCCTGATTGCCGATATGATAAATAGCTTTTAGATAGTTTTCTTCAGAAAATGATTGGGACATATTTAAATATGATCAGGAGATCTCGATGTTCCTGTTGTTTTTTTATGGCGCAAAGATAAAAATTATCCGGCTTTTGCCTCTTATATAAGCTATAAACTTAAAATAAGGCAAAATTATAAAATTAGACTTGCCTAATAATTAAAATTTGTTCAGCCTGTCTATTAGTATATCTTTGTCCTAATTAAAAGATACTCATGCGCCTTCGGATTTGTTTATTTTTCCTGACTATACTGCTTTCTGTATGCCTGTTCTCTCAATCCTTTCCCCCTTCAAGGGTCATTACCGGTATGGTGAGGGACGTTGATTCAAAAGAACCGCTGGCTTTTTGCACTATCCTGCTGACAGAAAGAAATCCGGCCACGGGTCTTGCTCCAACCGGTAACAAAAATCTTATGACCGGCGCAGCAGGGAAATTTTCTTTGATCGTTGCTTCTTCCTTCCGGCAGCCGGTACTGATCGTTTCTTATTCCGGCTACCGGACAGATACGATCCTGATCAAAGAAGGTCAGCATAATTATATCATACCGCTTCAGACTGCGGCCACCGGATTAAATGCCATTGTGGTAACGACAGGTGTTTCCCGTGCCACTTCCATCCGGGAAAATCCGGCTTCCGTGGTAAGCGTTTCTGCCAAAAAAATGAATACTACCCTTGAGAGTAATGTGATCGATGTATTGGTTAAAAATGCACCAGGATTAAATGCCGTCAAAACAGGGCCGAATATCTCCAAGCCGTTTATTCGCGGGCTTGGGTATAACCGGGTATTGACTTTGTATGACGGCATTCGCCAGGAAGGACAGCAATGGGGCGATGAACATGGAATTGAAGTGGATGGATACAATATACAGCGGGCAGAGGTGATAAAAGGACCCGCCAGCCTGATATATGGTTCCGATGCCGTGGCAGGGGTCATCAGTTTATTTCCACACATACCCGCAGAAAAGGACAAACAGGTGCATGGTAAAATTTTGTCCGAATACCAGGTCAACAACGGCCTGATCGGTAACGGAGTAAGGCTGGGCTATCGGGATGAGCAATGGATATGGTCTTTACGGGGTTCTTACCGGGTTGCCAAAAATTACCGGAATCTGGCAGATGGCCGGGTATACCTTACCGGTTTCCGGGAAAAAAATCTTTCAGGACTGATCGGACGTACTTTTTCCAGTGGAGAGACTTACCTGAATCTGACGCTTTACGACAATATGCAGGGTATACCGGATGGGAGCAGGGATTCCCTGACGCGAAAATTCACCCGGCAAATAATGGAGACGGGTCAGGACAATCTTAAGAACAGGCCTGTGGTTTCGCAGGAAGAGCTAAATTCCTATATCATGCCTGCCTTGCATCAGCGCATTCAACATTACCGGGCTTATTCCAATCATCATTACCGGGTTGGCAAAGGCGTGATAGATGCGACCCTCGGTTTTCAACAGAATATCCGCCGGGAATACAATCATCCTGCAAAAACTGGCCAACCGGGTTTGTATGTACGGCTGAATACGCTTAATTACGGCCTGCGTTATAATGCCCCTTCCTTTTCCAATATCGAGGTCTCGGTGGGAATGAATGGAATGGTTCAGGATAATAAAAATAAGGCAGCGACCGATTTCCCCATCCCGGATTACCGGCTATCGGAAGCAGGGGCCTTTGTCTATGCAAAATGGAAAATAAAACAGTGGACGATCAGTGGGGGATGGAGATCGGATATCCGTAAAGTATGGGGAAAAGATTTTTTCGTTGGACGGGATCCCTCCACGGGTTTTGAACACCATGTTTCTTTGCCTGATACAGCAGGATCGCACTTACCATTTCCGGAACTGAACAGGCGTTTTTCCGGTGGCTCCTTCAGCATGGGGCTCACCTTCCAGATCAGTGAAGGATTGACCCTAAAAACAAATATGGCCAGGGGATACCGTGCGCCAAACATAACCGAAATGGCTTCCAACGGGCTTGATCCGGGCGCTCATATCGTATACCTGGGAGACCGGAGCCTGGTGCCTGAATTCAGTTTGCAACAGGATTTGGGGATACTGGCCGGTTATAAAGATTTCGATGCAACTGCAAGTATATTTTATAATACGGTATCTGATTATATTTACCTGACCCAATTACAGGATGGACAAGGGAACCCGGTTACGCTGGTTCCCGGTAACAAGACCTTTCAATACAAACAATCTTCAGCCCGGCTATATGGTATGGAGGCTACCCTGGATATTCACCCTGCTGCCGTCAAAGGATTGCATTTGTCGCATTCTTTAATGGTGACTTATGGAGAAAATACTGCACGCGCGAATAAAAATAAAGGGGTGAACGGGCAATACCTGCCGCTGATCCCTCCTCTTAAAGCATTGAGCAGCATCAGCCAGGATCTGAAAATGGGCAGTCCGGTATTTACCGGACTTACCCTGAAAGGGGAATGGGAATATACTGCACCGCAGAACCGGTATCTGGCTCTTAACGCAACCGAAACTGCTACTCCCGGTTATTCCCTGGTCAATTTGGGGGTGAGTACGGAACTTTCTGCAGGAGGGAGTAAAATGATACAGGGAATGATACAGGTAAATAATATATTCGATGCTGTTTATCAGTCTAACCTGAGCAGATTGAAATATTTTGAATACTATGCAGATTCTCCCAAGGGTCGTTCAGGGATCTATAATATGGGCAGGAATATTTGTTTAAAACTGATCCTGAGTTTTTAAAGAGGATAACCGATTTTTACTGATTTCAGGAAATGCCGGAATTTCCCTATAATTTAATTTCAAATTTATAGCCCATTCCATACATGGACCGGATATAGTCCCGGCATCCTGCCAGTTGCAGTTTGCGTTTCAGATTTTTCATGTGGGAATAAATGAAATCAAAATTATCGTAACTGGCGGCTTCTTCTCCGGACAGATGTTCGGCTATTGCATTTTTGGAGACCACCCTGTTTTTATTGGAAGCCAGGTAGAGCAGCAGATCATATTCTTTACGGGTAAGGTCTATTTGTTTATCGTCGACCGACACCGTTTTACCGGCCAGATCCACCACCAATTCGTTAAGAACAAGCGTCTGACTACCCTGGAACCGCCGTCTCCGGATGACCGCCGCGATCCTTGCGCTCAATTCCGATAAGTGAAAGGGTTTGCTGAGATAATCATCTGCGCCAAGATTTAACCCGTCAATCCTGTCATCGATAGAATTACGGGCAGATATAATAATGACCCCATCCGTTTTTTTATTGGCTTTTAACTCTTTCAATACCGTTAGCCCATTGCCATCGGATAAAGTAATGTCCAGGAGAATACAATCATAATCGAAAAGCTCTATCTTCTCCATAGCCATTTTGCAATTAAAGGCCAGCTCACAGAGATAACTCTCTTCTTTCAGATAGGTAGCCATACTAACTGCCAGATCGGTCTCATCCTCGATGATAAGAATCTTCATTCTTTCTTAATGTCTTTTATACAAGCGTAAAATAAAATAAACAATCTGGGGAAATGCTGAAGCTGCCTGATATTATACCATTTTTTCTGCAGAAGACCAGGATTTCCGGATTATCATAAGAACAATACTTGCTGTGCGGACCCTGGAAGGATTCTGTAGGAATGCTGGAGTGATTCTGTAGAAAATATAATATCTATTCTATTTATTATCAAATGATTATGCAATTGTTATCACATGTTTATTTCTGTTCCCGTAACAACTTCCACGCTTAATTACGAGCACATTTGCGATACCAAAAAATAAGACTACATGAAGACTGTTTATTTTTTATTATCTGTTGTAATGGTATTCGTTTCAACAGTTGTCTCCGCACAAACGACCTTGAAGGGAAAGGTGATCAGCCCTTCCACCAAAGAAAAATTGTCAGGGGCATTCGTCTCCTGTATCAGCGGTAAAAAGACAGCGAACACCATCACGGAAAGCGACGGAGAATTTAAATTTAAGAATCTTGTTCCCGGACAGTACGATCTGAAAATCGAATATGTCGGATATGAAAATGTGACGATCCACGTGACCCTGACAGAGAACAGGACGACGGAGTTGACGATCTCCATGGAGAAGACAACTAAGGAATTAACAGATGTCCTGGTATTCGGCAAGATCAGCCAGGAAGAAGATGCGGGGGCCAGGCAGAAAGAGAAGAGAGCGGGCAATATCGTTAACGTGATATCCGCAAAGGCCATGGAACGGTCTCCGGATATCAATGCGGCCAATGTACTCCAGCGGATGAGTGGTCTGACCATTCAACGGAACGGCGGGGGTGATGAAGCTTATCCCATCATCCGTGGGCTGGATCCCCGTTATAATAACACCCTTATCAATGGGGTCAAGATCGCGAGCCCCGATGAGAAATCCCGTTTTGTTCCGCTAAGCATAGTGCCTTCGGATCTTCTGGGCAGTATCGAAGTCCATAAATCGCTGTTGCCGGAAATGGAGGGCGATGCTATTGGAGGTACCGTTAATATGGTGATGAAAGATGCCCCGGAGAAAAAGATTTTTAAGGTGCTTGGTTCATTGGGCTATAGTAAGATCTTCATGGACAGAACATTCGATAATTTTTCCAAAGCAGATATCCGATCAAAGAGTCCCATTGAAAAAAATGGCCTTTCCTATATCGCCCGGCCCGATGATTTCAGCCGGAGCAACCTTGATTTCAAAGAGATAAGACCCATCCCGACTTCCACTTTCAGTATCGTCGCCGGGAAACGGTTTATGAAAAACAAGATGGGGCTCATGGTTGCCGGAAATTATCAGAACCAGTATTATGGCAGTAATTCGGTCCTCAACCAGGCCGTAAATGATCCCTCAACCAGGCAGCCTGCCCTATCAGACTATGCCAACCGGCGTTTTTCCACCCAGCAGATGAATAGCGGATTGGTCTTCCACCTGGACTACAATCTGAACGACCGGAATAAGATTACGCTGACCAATGTATTGTTGTATAGCTACCTGGCCCAGGCACGCGTAATTACCGATACCGCCCTGATAGGGGGGAACGGAGGCAGAACCGTCCCGGGTACGGGTCCGGTCAGTACGGATTATACTTCGGTGACCAGCAAACAATATATTGAGAATGTCAAGCTGGAAGGGAAACACATTCTTTCCAAACATTTCCTTTTTGACTGGGCCGGTGTATATTCCCTTGCAACCAAAAGAACACCGGATTTCGCTGATATTTCGGTGAATAAAAAGATCGATACCGTACATACGAATTCGGATATTCATGGTCCGTATACATTTGTCACTACCCCGGATTATTTCGATGTCATTACCCGAACCTGGCAGCATAATAAGGACCAGGACATCAATGCCCTGGGCAACCTGTCCTATAGGTCAAAGCTGGGCAATTCCGGTTCCCTTGAATTAAAGGCAGGGGGTCTGTATCGCCATAAGACGAGATACAATCTGCAGGATACTTATGAATTACAGCCACTGGCTACCGGCAGCAACGGGACCAAACAAATCTATTCCGGGATTAATAATGCACAGTGGACCGTTTATAACAGCAGCGGTACTTACGATTATGATAAGAACAAATACAATCTCTATGAAAATGTTACAGCGGGTTACGGGGAATTCAAGCTTTCCCTTCCCTTCATCGATGTCTTCGGCGGTGTCAGGGAAGAAGTGACCAGCCAGGGGTATACCTTTAAATATTCATATCCTACAGCGAGCAATGGGTTAAAAAAGGAATACACTGACCTGCTTCCCAGCGGGATGGTAAAGATCAAATTGGATAATAAGACTAATCTGAGGGCCTCTTACTTTAAATCCATTTCCCGGCCGAATTACTATGAACTGGTCCCTTCCAATATCTCCAGTGTATCCAATGCTACGATCACAACCGGCAACCCCGAACTGAGGCATACTGTTGCCGATAACTACGATATCCGGTACGAGTTTTTCCCGAAGGAAGAAGAACAGTTTTTTGCAGGTGCATTTTACAAGACCATCAAAGATCCGATCGAATATGCCTATTTGAACGGAACGACCTTCAAACCCCGGAACTTCGGAAATGCTACCGTATACGGAGGGGAGATACAATTCACCAAATACTTTGGTAATATCGGCGTCACCGGTAATTACACCTACCTGCATTCAAAAATATCCTCTCCCAAAACATATAATGATTTTGTCAATCAAAGAAGCTTTGACAGTCTGCAAAGCAGGCCAATGCAGGGACAAACGGATCATACCCTGAATATTTCCCTGCTCTACAGGAATGATAAAGGTGGATTATACCTGCAGTTGGCTTATGAATATATAGGCAAAACCCTGGGGTTGGTATATAATGTCTACGGATATGATTATTACCAGCAGCCTCAGTCCCTTCTTGCATTTTCCGGTGAGAAGCAATTAAGCAACAGGCATTTTACGGTCTTTACCAAATTTAACAATCTACTGAATACACATACAAGATCGGCCATAAACACGCTGAGGGTCCTCGATGAGACGACCAAATTCAACTTCAGTTTTGGATTAAGGTATTCGAGATGAGGACAATGAGGACAGGTAAAAAGCGGGGATGACAGCAAAAAAAGCATAAAGCAAACCATAAAACAATAATCAAAATGAGAACAAGACATTCGTATTTAGTAATAGCGGCCCTGGCGGCTGGTCTGGCTTCCTGCTCGAAAAAGGATAGTACTACGATCCTGGCGCCCACCATTCCCGCTTCCAACCCTATTGCTCCCGGAAATATTTCGGGGTTCGTGAAAGGAACATTCACAACTGGCAATACCTATACCATTACCGGGGACATTACGATCAAACCCGGCGATACCCTCGCTTCACAACAGGGAGTTACGGTTATCGTAAACAATGATGCGCAAATCTTTGTACAAGGGGTGCTGAACCTGGTTGGCACAGCTGCACAGCCGATCTCCTTTAATTCCGCAACAGGCAAGCCTGGTAGCTGGGGTGGTTTTCAATGTGACACCCTGGTGTCTTCGGTCACGATCAAATGGGCGAATATCCAGAATACCGGTGGTCCTGATCCATCCGGAAGTTCAAGGAAATCTGTTTATGTCCATTCCGTCGTGCCGGTCAATGTGGATATCGAAGATTCCTGGTTTTCTAATGGCCAGGATGATCTTATCCGCCTGGAAAACGGAGCGCATGTAACCATCCTCCGCAATACGATCGTTTCTTCCGGAAGCACGGATGGGGAAGCAATAAATCTCAAAACCGGCTGCACGGGAGACGTTGCTTATAATGTGATATACAGTCAGGCAGGTACCGGTGTGAAGCTGGAGACCGACGCCGTTGTACTTTTCCCGCAGACCAATATCAATGTATACAATAATACGCTCGTCTCCAACGGTTGGAGAAGAGGCTCCGCCGAACCGGGCAGAGGGGTATCGGTCGGTAAATTCGCCAAAGGCAATGTTTATAACAATATCATGGTCAATAATTACCAGGGCCTGGATATCTTCACCGATGCCGACAATGTTTCGGGCCATATCCAATATGGAAATAACCTTTTCTATGCTTCGGTGGACACCTATGCCGATACGGTCGGCGGTCACAATTATGTTATAAATATCCGTTCTGAATTTTACCCCGGGGATGGGGTAGGCATACCTCAGACCAGCGATGTGATCTCTACGAAAATTGGAGATAAAGATCCCCTGTTCAAGGCTTTTGACGGAAAAGTCGCCACAGGTAATGGCGCTTCCACCACGAATGATTATCACCTGAATGCGGGTTCTCCTGCATTGGGCGCAGGGAATAGCACGTACAACAATGATATCGGGGCATATACCTCTGATATGAGGGGAAATAAACACTAAGGTTCAGATTTGCTACAGGATTTTGTCAGGATATTCACCAAATAACCAGTAAATTTTACCTATGCTTGCGGCAGGTTACCGCAATAATGATAAAACCGCTAAACAAATAAAAAAATGAAATCCTTCTTTTTACTTTGCACTGCTTTCTTACTGTTAGGTTCAGTGGCCAACCTTCGCGCCCAATCATCCGTTTCCTATTCCTTCGATAAAAAGATTCCGCTGCCGGGAGATGGGGGTTATGATTATATCGCCATCGATGAAGTAAACAATCATTTATTCGTGTCACACGGAACGGCTTTCCATGTGATAGACCTCGCTACCGAAAAGCCAATAGCCGTTATAGATGGCATGAAAGGGGTGCATGGTATCGCCATTGTGAACGAAGTAAACAAAGGATTTATCAGTGACGGTAAAGGAAGTTCGGTTGTGGTAGTTGACCTTACCTCCTTCAGGATCCTGAAGACAATTCCTCTTAGCTCCCAGGATGCAGATGGGATTATCTACGATCCCTTTTCAAAAAAGGTATTCGTATTTAATGGTGACGGGAAGAACACTTCCGTAGTCGATATAAATACCTTGGAGGAAATAAAAACAATCCCCCTGGGCGGAGGGCCGGAATTTGCGGTTGCTGATGGAAAGGGTTTGATCTATAATAATATCGAAGACCTGAACAGCATGAAGGTAATCGATACCAAAACCCTTTCTGTTAAAGCCACTTATCCGCTTGCTCCCTGCGGCACACCCACCGGTCTTGCGCTGGATCCCGGAAATCTGCGTTTGTTTACGGGCTGCAGGGCCAACAAAGGCCTTAGCGTAGTCGACGCCGTATCCGGCAAGGTTATCACCACCCTTCCGATTGGTGCTGGTGTAGATGCGGTGGTCTATGATGCGGATAACAAATTGGTATTTACTTCCAATGGAGATGGAACGGTGACGATCATCGGGCAGCAATCGGCCGACCAATATAAGGTGGTGCAGACGCTCGTCACACAGCCACGTGCCAAGACTATGGCCTTTGATAAGAAAACCCGAAAGATCTATCTGAGCGCCCCGGAATTTGAAAAAGGGACGCGCAAAATAGTTCCCGGAACATTTGCGGTACTGGTGTATAAGCCTTAATAAGATTGGTTTCAAAATAAGGTTGGTTCAAATAAAGAGTAAAAAGGCCCGGTTCTTCCGGGCCTTTTCTTTCAGTATACCCTTCCCCATTCCCTTTCATAGCCCGGGTCTAAAGAGGTTCAGCCAAATAGATCCGGGTATTTTATTCCCTGGGCAGAAAGTCAGTAACTTAGCCTGCAGAAATAAATTACGCACAGAAAAATCAATCCGGCATGGAACACGCGATATCGATAAAACAGGCGCAACAATTGGTTGATACCTGGATCAACTCCACAGGGGTGCGTTATTTCAGCGAGCTGACCAATATGGCTATTTTGACAGAAGAAGTAGGGGAGGTCGCCAGGTTAATGAGCCGTCTGTATGGGGATCAATCCTTTAAGGAATCGGACAAAGGAAAGGAATTATCCGACGAGCTGGCAGATGTGTTGTGGGTGTTACTTTGTATCGCCAACCAGACCGGAGTGGATCTCACGACCGCCCTGGAAAAAAACTTTCAGAAAAAAAATATCCGGGATGCCACAAGACATCAGGAAAATGAAAAATTGAAGTGACCCCCTACATTTAATATCAATAATATCGGGCGTTGAGAAGTTGATACGGGAAACTGTTCGGTAAAAATCAGTTACAAGTAATAAAAAATGGCAATAAGGATCGATACGGTGAGACTGGTGCTGAGGGAATTTAAAAAATCCGACTGGGAACGCGTGCATGAATACGCCCGGGATCCGATGGTGCTGCAATATGAAGCCTGGGGACCAAATACGGAAGCGGAGACCAAACGATTTCTCGACGTGGTCATCAGAAACCAACAATTGGATCCCCGGATAATTATTGAACTGGCTATTATCCTGCGCAAAGAAAACAGATTAATCGGGGGATGTGGTATGCGGATCGATCCGGTGAATCATGCTAAGGGTAATTTTGGGTATATCCTGAATCATGCTTACTGGAATCAGGGTTTTGCTACCGAGGCGGCCACGGCACTTATCAATTTTTCCATAACGGACCTGGGTATGAAGGATTTCGAAGCTACCTGCGATGTGTTGAATATTGCCTCTCAAAGAGTATTGGAAAAAGTTGGGCTTACACAGGTCAAACGTATGAACGGCGATTTTGAAATGAAGGGAAGGATACGTGACTCTTTCCTGTACGAAAAACACATTCCGTGAAATCCTCACCCTGCCTGGAAACCCTCCAACCATCTTTAGATTTTCACCCGGCCGTAAAGTCCGTTTTACAAAGATCCGCAGCAGCATTCAGCCGCCCGGTATGCAGGTGGCCGGTTAACTGCATCAGCCTCGGACGGTATAAGTCGAACTCCGGGCCATACGCATCTTTCATATTATCGGCTTCAGTTCTTGAGATCCTTCCATCGAAAGCAAGTGCAATCGTAAATAGGTTCAATAAAAAGAAGCGTTCCTTTTTCTCCACGGACTGAAGAGTTTCCAGGAACAGGCTCCAGTCGTCGTAGCGGTGATCCTTACGCATATGCAGTAAGTGCTGAAATCTGAGGAGCAGGACGATCATATTGGGATGGTAGTTCCGGGCCAGGATTACTGCATTGCCGATTGCCCGCAGACAGCCGATCCGGGCGGGTTCTGACAGGCTGTTCAACACCCGATCCTGTAAAATATGGTCTGCCACATGGTTACAGAGCGCGAAACCGAACAAACGCAGGCGGGCTTCTTTCACTACCCTGCGGATCACCAGCGCATTCCAGAAACATTCTACGGGCAGGGCGATATAATTGATGGAAATCCCGCCGATCGTTGGGCCGAACAGGTGGGTCAGGATCCATCTTCCGGCGAAATTGGTAAGGACGATCTTGCATTTATATAATAAGCCAAGGAGAAGAAGATTCTTTTTGGAAACCCGCTTGAATGGGTCTATCCCTAAAATATGCATTTCAGGATCCGGCAGTTCCAGTGCAGCCCGGGAAAGGATATGAGTAATACTGAAGGGGCCGCTTTGCAGAAAATCCTTTGCATGGGCATGCATATTGATCAGTTCGCTTACTTCATGTACTGCTTTAAGGGCGATCAGGAAAAGGAGGTAAAATTCAACGATGATGGAAAGCAGGGTGACGATCCCGACCCAGGTATACTGGGAATACCAGGGCTCCTGTTGCTTAAGTATGGCGATATACACGGTTGGCCATACGCAGATCAGGCCAACGAGGGCGGAAAGGATCATTCCTTTTGCTGAAATCCGGTTTACCGTTCCTGTCAACTGCTCATCCGAAAAGTCAAATACATGATGGGTAAGATCCTTCTTCCGGAACAGGTTCAGGTAATATACCCCGAATCGTTCCAGGGGAGATATCTTCCGTTCTTTGAATTCGATGCTCATAATTATGGTTCCGGTAAAAGAGGTCGCTGCAAGCAGCCTACATCCGGGTGTAAAGTAAAGAAAAAATGACGTCCGGCGGCGTCCGGCTTGCCGCTAGTAGCTATATTTGCGCCATGGCAAACGACACGAACAGATTCCAGGCGATCATTTCGCATTGTAAAGAATACGGGTTTATTTTTCCATCCAGCGAGATCTATGATGGACTTAGCGCAGTATACGATTACGGCCAATATGGAAGTGAATTGAAGAAAAATATCAAGGATCATTGGTGGAAGAGCATGACACAGCTGCAGGAGAATATCGTAGGAATAGATGCGGCCATCTTTATGCATCCGACCACCTGGAAGGCCAGTGGACATGTGGATGGATTCAGTGATCCGATGATCGATAATAAGGACAGCAAAAAACGCTACCGGGTCGACCACCTTATAGAGGCTAAGGCAGACGAACTGGAGAAAGAGGGCCATACGGCAGAGGCCGTGGCTTTATTGGCCGACATGGACCGTTTGCTGGCTGCCAGTGATTTTGCAGGACTGAAAACCCTCCTGGGAGATCATAAAATAGTCTGTGGGGTCAGCGGCACGTCCAACTGGACGGAGATCCGCGAATTTAACCTCATGTTTTCCACCCAATTAGGAAGTGTAAGCGAAGACGCCAGCGAGATTTATCTTCGCCCGGAGACCGCTCAGGGTATCTTCGTTAATTTCCTCAACGTCCAGAAAACCGGCCGGATGAAAATTCCTTTCGGGATTGCCCAGATTGGTAAAGCCTTCCGAAACGAGATCGTTGCCCGTCAGTTTATCTTCCGGATGAGGGAATTCGAACAAATGGAAATGCAGTTCTTTATACGGCCCGGCACCGAAAAGGAATGGTATGAGTACTGGAAACAAAGCCGTATGAAATGGCATGAGGAACTGGGTATTCCCAAAGAAAAAAGCAGGTTTCACGATCATGCCAAGCTGGCATTTTATGCTAATGCAGCCTGTGATATCGAATATAACTTTCCTTTCGGCTTCAAGGAGGTGGAAGGTATCCATTCCCGTACGAACCACGATCTGAGCCGCCACCAGGAGTTCAGCAGGAAAAAAATGCAGTATTTCGATCCGGAAATCAACCAGAATTATATCCCATTTGTGATCGAGACATCTATCGGTCTGGACAGAACGATCCTGATGGTGCTCTCAGAAGCATATTGGGAAGAAGACCTCAGCACTCCGGAGAAACAGGATAGCCGGGTGGTCCTGAAATTTCCGCCCAAGCTTGCCCCGATCAAGCTGGCCGTATTGCCCCTGACCAAAAAGGACGGGCTGCCGGAGATTGCCCGGGAATTGATGGAGAGCTGCAAACCACATTTCCGGTGTTTTTATGAGGAAAAGGATGCTATTGGCAAACGTTATCGCCGTATGGATGCCATCGGAACCCCCTTTTGCGTTACGATCGACTACCAGACCAAGGAAGATCAGACAGTTACGATACGTTATCGGGATAGTATGCAGCAGGAACGGATACCGATGAGCGCAATATCGGAATTGGTTGCCAAACAGATCTGACCCTGCCGGATCAGGCTTTTTTATCTCAGCCGGGCAATTCGTATTTGTATTTAAAGAGAATAGCCTTTTTATTGCCCTTTAAATCAAAAATTGATTTTTGAATGACCTTTCTTGTTATATTTGAACCAGAAAAAGGCCTTTTGACCATTTTCTGATTTTTGGAATAATTGATTTTTTCAGCTATTTCAATACTCTTTATAAGCCATTAATAACTAATGGTTCGCATTGACCCGAATAATGATCCTGCAGCAAAACCCCGGATAGGGGTATAAGCCTTAAAATGACCCGCAGAGTTTGATGCTAAGATCCTGATGCATAGCCGGACATGACCCTGAGGAATGACCTGTCTGATGTTGTTTCAGAACCTTAAATCATTTATGTAAGATGTTTACATTTGAATTAATCATTAATCCTATTATTTTACTCGCAGTTGCGATGGTGGCAGCATTAATCGGCTTCACAGCAGGCAGGAAACGATTGGCGAAATACCGTTCGAGGATCATGCAGCTGGAAGATGAAATGATGAGCAGTCATGCGGAAATCCTTGAGATTCAGAAGGCGTATGTTAAAATGGAAGGCCGGTTAAAGGAGTTATCCATTCCCGTCATACCCATGAAAGTCAGCCCTAAGGACAGTTCAAAAGAAAAAGCTTCAAAGTAGAGTCTGTGCGGTCAGCCGTACAACTCCTGATGTATAGACTTCCGATCATACCCAAGTGCTTGTATGCGTTGTTTGGCTTCGTCTATCATATTTTTCCATCCGCATAAAAAGAAAGAGGCCGGTTTAAGCTCAGCTGGGTTGGGAGGACTGGAAAGGGAATTGCCATTTCGGCAGATCTCTTCATAGACCGCATGTACATAACCGGTACGGATAAGATTATTGTCCGGAATTTCCCGTGAGAAGGTAGGGATATAATGAAAATCCGGCATACGTTTCTCGAGGTCCCTTAATTCTTCCCCATAAAGTCCATCGCTGAATTTGCGGCATCCGAAGATGAGATAAATATTCTGGTGAGGTATATTATGATTTAAAAGATGATGAGCCATTGACCGGAAAGGAGCAATTCCGGTACCGGTACAAATAAAAAAAAGATCCTTTTCAATTTTCGCAGGCAAGGTAAAAATACCCTGAGGACCTCTCAGTGTAAGTTCACTGCCTACTTTTATTTCCTTAAACAAATAATTCGTTCCGGCACCGTCTTCCAGCAGGACGATTACCAGCTCCAGGACATTGGTCCCGTCGGGCCAGGAGGCGATGGAATAACTGCGCCATCTTTTGCCCGGTTTTTCGTGGATCGGGAGATCCAGGGTTACAAACTGCCCGGGTTGAAAATCAAAGGATTCCATAGCCGGTAACTGTATCCAGAATCTCCGGGTTTGTTCTGTTTCATTTTCAATGCGAATAACCGTACCTGTTTGCCAAGGTTGAAGCATGCGAAATATTTTAATATGACAACCAATTCTACACTAATATATATTTTTTTTATTGCTGGGAGATTTTTTTTATATGAGGCTTTTGGGGTTGATTAGGGGGGTGATTAGGGCTAGTGAGGATGCGAAGGTGGTGATGATGCGAGCTGGTAGTGATGGGGGGGATAGTGGGGGAGTCGTGGTAATGGGGTGGTGATTAATTCGGGGTTGGTGAGGGCGAGGGTAATGTTGGGGTGGAGGTGTGTTGCGGGAGTGTGTGTTGGGCTGGTGGTGTAATGCAAGGGAGTTTGTTGCGGGCATTTTTTGCTGCGCAAAAAAACGGAAAGCAGGCCGGGGCCTGCTTTCCTTCGCGTCTTATTATGGGCCTTCGGCCAGCGAACCTGTGGTTCGCTTAGTGTCTTACGATTATCTTTTTAATATAATTGTCCGAACCATGGGCGATCTTCAGGACATACATCCCTGCTGCCAGGTTGCCGGCATTGATCTGTTGGTTGAATTGTCCGACAAAATTCGGATAAGACGCCAGGTATACCTGTTGTCCCAGGGTATTGAACAGTGAAATACTTAAGTTATCCTGCGTTCCTAAATAAAACGACAACTGGAAGACTCCCGGATTCGGATTAGGGGCTGCCTTGAGCCCTATCGCAGTTCCATTGATATCATTCGTGCCCGTAGAGGTGAAATTGATCTGGTTGGAATACAGTGTACAACCGGTGGCAGGATCCGTAACAACGCTTTGATAAAGCCCCGAATAAATGGCTGTGTCAGTCTGGCCGGTAGCTCCGGGGATTAGCGTTGAGCTCCGGTACCACTGGTTGCCGCTGGTGAAATCGCTGGTCAGTACATTGCCGTTCAGCGTAATCACCGGGGCAGTTGGAGTATGGACGGTTACCGGTACCCTTGGCCCGGGACAGCCCGACAGACGTATGCCCATATTATAAAAAGGGAAATAGAACTTCTTATAAAATGTCAGGCTATCGGCGTTCGGATAGTCACGGAAGTCATTTCCGGTAATGGAAATTACTCCCGGCACGGTGATCGGGTAAGGGATGGTGGATGTACTTGATGTTGGAAATGAATTAAGGAAGGCAGAAGCATAATTCTGGCAATCGATAAGAATAATATAATTGCCAGGCGTCGGGATAGGAATATTCAGGTAATAGACCGCGCCCGTATCCGAATTATCTCCAGCGGCCACATCTATCTGGTGGCTAGTATCCGAAACGGTTTTAGTGGCATATACATCGATCGTGCTATTATATAAGGGGATATAGGAATACCCGCTGCGCGTATAACTGACCAGGGTGGCCAGGGTAAAGGAAATCCTTCCGGAATGCCCGATATACATCTTCGCGCTTTCAATGGTCAGCGGCACGCTGGTTGTCAACTGAACAAAATTTCCGCCCATACGGAAATACGCACCGGCACCATCGGAATAGGACAATTTATTTGGCGGTCCTGCCTTGGTATTAAGATCGTTGACCCCAAGATAATAGGTCTTGTCGGAAGGGATAACGGTGGTCGTCGTGTTATTTCCTGCGGCTACGGGAGTGGTTGCCGTTGCACTGGTATACCATAAAGCCAGATCATTACCTGAAGTGGTCGCTTTCAGATTTGCCTGGGTGGAAGTGGCCGAGCAGAGCGTGGCCGTCCCGGACAGGGTACTGGCTGTAGCACTGACGGTAAGTGTGGTGGTATTCTGATCATTGGAATTGTTTGGATCCCCTGCAAGGGAAGTACTGCTGATAAAGGTATAGGTAGTTCCCGCTATGGATGGGAAACTGGTATTATAAGTAAAAACCACTTCATTTCCGGGCGGAATCGAATCCTTACAGATTGCACTGAGGGTGGCCACTGTGGTACCGCCATTTTTTATAACGGTGGTGACAGGAACGCTGTTACGGGGAGTAGCCCCAAAATTTCTGATCCGGATAGCCACCAGCTGAGAATCACTGGCGCAAGTAGTGATGGTTGGGTATTGAAGACCAGTCACGCCGACATCATTGGAAGCCGTGGCAAACAGCACCCGGTAATCCTGGGTTTCTCCGACAGGGTAAATGCCGCAGGGGCTCACCAGGCCTGGTGTACTTGTTTCCTGTGCTATGATACGCATACGGGAAGCGCTGCCAACCTTAACGGTTGCCGGGATAAGTAGAGTAGAACTGGCGGTTCCGGATGGACCTGCTGGGCTCTGGTAGACCATTTCGCCGGCATCGGCAAAATTACCATTGTTGTTAAAATCGATATATACCGTAATGATCCGGTTATTATTGGAACCGTCACAACTGCCGCTGGTGATGCTTACCGGTACGTTTTGTCCTATGGATAGGATCGCAGCGGGAAGACCGGTGAAATCGGAATAGGTTTTACATCCCGCAGCATTGGTATTGTTGATACCGCCGATTATTACTTTGTCGATCCGTGTTCCTGCGGCGCCTGTCGATGCCGAAGCGCAATAGGTCTTTCCGCCAACTCCGCTGACCAACAGGGAATAGGCTTGTGCCCCTCTTGCCAAAACCCTTTTATGGGTAACTTTGATCTTATACGTTCTGCCGGGAATAAGGCTGTCAACCTGGATCTTTTCCACATTATCAAGAATATTATCGCCGGTGGTCGCGGCAGCGGGGCGATTCTGCGGATTGAGTTTCCATGGCAGGTAAACGGTTCCCGTAACACTGTCCGTGATCCGGATATCCAGGTCGTTGATCAGTTTGGGTGTAACATCGGCAAAATTGGAGCCTGTAGCGTTTGCGGGAACGGCGGCGGGATCTGTCCACGAAATGGTCGCTATAAGGGGAGAGGTGCCTGATGCAACCACGAAAAGGCTGTCGAAGTCATGCGTGCCATTGACCAGGTTGTTCTGCAGCAGCAGGTGAAGCGAGTCCCTGACAACAGCGGTAGCGCCGGAAGTAATGACCGCTGCCGCTTTCTGCATATTTACCAGACCCCACCCGTATTGATAATCCGGGCCAGGATTAGGTCCTGCCTCATCTGCCGTATGGATCAGCAAACCTTTCAGGGTCGCGGACCGCATAAAGTTACCGGGATACCGTTTGGAATAATACTCCTGCAATAAAAATGCAGATCCTGCAGTAGCCGGGGAAGCCATGGAGGTGCCGCTGAAAATATCATAGGCGTTATCGGCTGAACCGACGCTGGATAATACGTTTAATCCATCTGCCACCACATCCGGTTTTATGCGTCCGTCGCCGGTTGGCCCCCAACTGCTGAAATCCGTCAGGACCACATCCGAAGGTTTGGTATAACCTCCGGGGATGGGGCCTACGGCCCCTATGGTGAGGATATTTTTGGCGCAGCCATAGGTGGCGATGATCTGGTAACCGTTATTGCTGCTGAGGCCAGCCGGCCTGTTCCCTGCATTGCTCATAGTACCCGAATTGTCATAGCGGTAATAGGGCTTTCCCTGGTCAGGGCCGGTCTCACCCCGGTTATTCCCTGCCGCTTTTACGATCAGGTAATCGGGGGCGTTATAGGCGATGGAATCCCAGACCTGCGTCTCCTGGTCATAATAGCCGAATTTGTAATCCACGGTGTCTCCGGGATTGCCATAGAACTCCCATCGGTTCTGATCACTATTAAAATACCAACCGGCGATGGTGGCGTAAGAGTGGTTGGAAATGAGCAGGGGATTAGTGGATGAACCGGCGGCGGCCATCATTTCAGAAACATCACTAAAAAAATCGAAGCATTGAAGATCTTTTGCTCCAAAAGACATTCCTTTGGCAACAGGATTAATGCCGGCTGCAATCATGGTTCCTGCTACATGGGTGGAGTGATCACTGATCTCGGTTGAGCCGTCCTGCTGGGTTACCCTGCCCACCAGTTCGACATGGGTTGGGCGGACAAGTCCTTCGTCCCATACTGCCAGCCTGCCGGTCATATTAGAGGAGCTTCCGTTCAGGTTAAGACCGGTGTTGCCTCCTGGCCATAATTGGGTGGTCCCGATCGTGGCTGCGGATATGATATTTTCCGTGGTAGAAGTATACAGGGGGAATCCCTTGGCGTCCACAGCCATCAGGTAGGCCATTCGCCCGGTTTTGTTGTGCAGGATAAGAGGCCATCCTTTTTGTTTGGCAGTGGTCAGGAGGATCCGGTGAAGGTCTGCTTCCTTCAGGGCTCTGTCCTTGCTGGCATTCTGTAAGACATGTCTGTTGGTAAGAATTTGAGCGCTAACGGTCTGGCCTTCAATAATCAGCCCAGCAAAAAGAAATAGGGAAAGGACCCTGCTTTTGATCATAAATAATGTTTAAATCGTTCTCAAATTACAGTTTTATGGACGTTGAGGGAGTAATTATCTTATCTTACTCCATCCCCTGCCCATTTTCAGGTTAAATACGAATTTCTATGCGCACAAATGCTATTCAGGGCGGCCTTTTAATCGTTTCTGCGGGCTGGCTTTTTGGCGCCTGTATCCCAACCAGCCTTCCCGTAGCAGAGGCAGCCGGGGGCCGTCAGGGCATCGAAGGGACCGTATATATCGTTTCCGGCAACCGGATGCCTTCTCCCGATAAAAAGAACAGTCCCTTGCGGGCAGTACGCTCAACTGTTTATGTTTATGAATTGACGAATATCAGCCAGGTGGTCAGCTCCGGACAATCCTCTTATTATTCTGCCATACAGACCCGGCTTGTCAAACAGGCCGATACGGACGAAAAGGGACGATTCAGCATACTATTGGCCCCCGGGAAATACTCCCTTTTTACCAAAAAGGGAGACTTGTTCTATGCCACCCGCAGGGATGAACTAAACAATATCTCGCCGGTGGAGGTGATACCTCATAAAATGACAAAAGTGGAATGCAGGGTAGAATCCGACCATAAAGCTGTTTATTAGGATTTACGACAATTTAGCAAGAACGGTTGCTTCAGGAAGCTACAAGCTTCAGGCTACAAGCCGCAACCACAAGCTTGAAGCTAATTCAGACTGTTTTCTGCCTTGCAGCTTGCAGCTTTTCCGTACCTTTGCATCTGGATGAATAATGAGGTGCTATCAGGGTCTTTTTTGCATTCTCCCCGCCTTTTTCAATTGGCGGACAGACTTGTATTGTCTTCCCCCCAGCGGATCTACTGCAAGAATCTTCAGGGAAGTTCCCCGGCCTTTCTCATCAGTGCACTTTTCCAGCATTCGATGACCAGTCAGTTAAACCACCTCGTAGTTTGTGAAGATGCCGAATCTGCGGCCTATTTGCAGAACACGATCGAAAACCTGACCGGCGCACTGGATCTTTTTTATTTCCCATCTTCCTATAAGAATAAGAAAAATTACAGGCTTCTGAACAGCAGCCATGTGATGCTTCGGACGGAAGCCCTGACCCGGCTATCGGTCTCCATGGGAAATTCTAATTCCACAGGTAGTAATAAGAAGCTCATCATTACCTATCCGGAAGCCCTTTTTGAAAAGGTCGTATTGCCCCAGTCCCTGACCGGAAATATAATTTCTTTAAAGGCAGGTGATACCCTGGATCTGGAAGGGCTAATGGAAAAGCTGGTAGGAAAAGGTTTTGACAGGACCGATTTCGTATATGAGCCTGGTCAGTTTGCCTTGCGTGGTGGGATCCTGGACATCTATTCCTTCGGAAATGAAAAACCCTACCGGGTGGAATTATTCGGCAATGATGTCGATTCCATTCGCATTTTTGACCCGGAAACCCAGTTGAGTGAGCGCAAACTGTTGCAGGTCAATATCATACCAAATGTCGAGGCCCGATTGGACAGTGGGCATAAAATATCTCTCTTTGATTTTATCCCGGAAAATACCGTGATCTGGATGCAGGATTGGTTATTTACCCGGGAAAGACTTGAGATCCAGGAGCATGACCTGGGCTCCTTCCTGGAGAACGGAGCTGACGAGTGGGCCCTTGCTGGTGAAACGGCGGCAGGGGATAGCAGGGCACGTTCCCGGGCTGCCCGTGAAAAAGGGGTCGATGACGAAGATAAAATGGAAAGGAAAGAGGTGAGCCGGGATGAATTTGTAACAGCCGTGGAAGTGGAGGAGCAATTAAAAAAATTCCACCTGGTGGAGTTCGGGGCTTCTGAAAGTTCACTGATGCAGTTGCCTTCCCCCGCCAATCGAACGCCGGGTGGCGCGGGAGGTGGCGTCGCCGCTTCTCCCTCCGTTACGATCGAATTCCACACGCGCTCTCAACCGGCCTTCAACCGGAAGTTCGATTTGCTGATGAATGATCTGCAGTCCTGGGAGGCCAAAAAATTCAAGATCTTTATTTTTGCCGAAAACCCTCTTCAGCTGGAAAGGCTGCATACCATTTTTGAAGATCTTAAGGCATCTATTTCCTTTACCCCGATTGCGCTTTCCATTCATGAAGGGTTTATTGACGAAGACCTTAAAATCGTCTGTTATACGGATCACCAGTTATTTCAGCGCTACCACAAATACAAGGTCAAACAGGCCTATAATAAAAACAAAGCCATCACCCTTCGCACCCTGCGGGAATTACAGCCGGGGGACTATGTTACCCATATCGATCATGGAGTAGGGGTTTACAGCGGCCTGCAAAAGATCGAAGCCAACGGGAGGCTTCAGGAAGCCGTTCGCATCATCTACCGGGATAGTGATATCTTATATGTAAATATCAATTCCCTGCATAAGATCGCCAAGTATTCCGGCAAGGAAGGCTCGGTGCCGAAAGTAAATAAGCTGGGAAGCGATGTCTGGCAGAGATTGAAGGAAAAGACCAAGACCAAGGTTAAGGAAGTCGCTTTCGATCTGATTAAGTTATATGCCCAAAGAAAAGCGCAGCAGGGCTTTGCTCATTCTCCGGATAACTATATGCAGACGGAGCTGGAAGCCTCTTTTATATACGAGGACACGCCGGATCAGGGCAAGGCTACCGCCGATGTGAAAAGGGACATGCAATCTCCTTCGCCCATGGACAGGCTGGTTTGCGGGGATGTAGGGTTCGGGAAGACAGAGGTGGCGATCCGATCTGCCTTTAAAACCTGCTGTGACAGCAAACAGGCGGCTGTCCTGGTTCCGACCACCATTCTTGCCTTCCAGCATTATAAGACCTTTAGCGACAGGCTGAAGGATTTTCCGGTTCGGGTGGATTATATCAACAGGTTTAAATCTGCGAAAGAGAAAAAAGAAACGCTCAAACTGCTGGAAGAAGGCAAAATAGATATCATCATCGGTACGCATGGTTTGTTGGGGAAGGACGTAAAATTTAAAGACCTGGGTCTGCTGGTCATCGATGAGGAACAGAAATTCGGTGTAGCGCATAAGGAAAAGATAAAAACCCTCAGGACCCATGTCGATTGCCTTACTTTAACGGCCACTCCGATCCCCCGTACGCTCCAGTTCAGCCTGATGGGAGCCCGGGATCTGAGCATCATCAATACCCCGCCGCCCAACCGGCAGCCGATACAGACGGAGTTGCATGGCTACAATGAGGATTTTATCCGTGACGCCATTTATTACGAAACGGAGCGGGGCGGGCAAGTGTTTTTTATCTATAACCGGGTACAGGGCCTTCCCGAAATGGCCGCCATTATCCGGGGCCTTTGCCCGGATCTGAGTATCGGCTATGCGCATGGTCAGATGGAAGGGCATGAACTGGAAGAGCGGATTCTGGATTTTATCAATCAGGAATATGACGTCCTGGTATGTACGAATATTGTAGAGAGCGGAGTGGACATTCCCAATGTGAATACGATCATCGTCAATAACGCCCATCATTTCGGACTGAGCGATCTTCATCAGTTGAGAGGAAGAGCGGGCCGCAGCAATAAAAAGGCGTTTTGTTACCTGCTGGCCCCATCACTGGCTACCCTTCCTGCGGATTCCCGCAAACGTCTGCAGACTCTTGAGCAGCATAGCGACCTGGGAAGCGGCTTTCAGATTGCCATGCGCGATCTGGATATCCGGGGTGCCGGGAATATGCTGGGTGGGGAACAGAGCGGGTTCATGGCGGAGATAGGATTTGAAATGTACCAGAAGATCCTGGAGGAGGCTATAAAAGAGCTAAAGAGAACAGAGTTCAGGGATTTATTTAAGGAAGAGATCTCCAAACAGGAAGATTATGTGCAGGATTGTACCATCGATACTGATCTGGAAATCCTTATACCCGACTATTATGTAGAGAGCATTACCGAACGGTTAACCTTATATACCCGTCTCGATAACTGCGAAGGAGAGGAGGAATTGCAGAAGTTCTACCAGGAATTGGCAGACCGCTTCGGTCCTGTGCCCGCTCAGGTAGAAGACCTTTTCGATACGGTTCGTGTCCGGGCCTTATCCGTGCGTCTTGGATTTGAAAAAATGATCCTGAAAGAAAATAGCCTGCGGTGTTATTTTATAAACCGTCCTGATTCCCCTTATTTTGAATCGGAAATCTTCCAAAGGATACTGGAGTATATTCAAAAACACACCAATAAAGCAAAATTAAAACAGGCCGGAAAATTATTCCTCCTGACGGTTGAAAATATCCCTACCATGAAGGACCTGCTTGGATTTCTGCAGCGAATGAGCCATTTTGTTCATGCCCCGGCCAGCCTCACCCCACAAACACAACCCCCAACCTCCTAAAGGGGAGGTAAGCGCTGTCTTCTTTGGTAGGTTGGAAAAAAAGAGTCTTTTTCGTATATTCAATTAAAATAGCCAATCTATGATAGAGGAAAAATCCGGTTATGCACCCACCAGCGACGAGCGCATTATGGGCGTGCTTTCCCACATTCTCGCCATTGTTCCGGGAATTGGTATTCTCGGCCCACTGGTAATCTACCTGGTTAGAAAGGGAGAATCTGAATTTGTAACGGAAAATGCAAAGGAATCTCTGAATTTCCAGTTAACGGTCATTATAGCTTATATCGTGGGCTTCATCCTTCTTATAGTGCTGATTGGGGCCCTCCTGCTGTCGATTATTTGGGCCCTCAATGCCGTTCTGGTCATTGTGGCAACGATAAAAGCGAGTGAGAACAAGGTTTACCGTTATCCCTTTAATCTGAGGCTGATCCGATAATAGGCTTCAGGCCAGAAAACAGCCTGAATTAGCTTGTAGCTTGCTGCTTCCTGTTTGCAGCTTATAAAGCTTTCTCCATGATATAGTGGGCGATCGTTACTTCCTGAAACTCCTCCCCAAAGGCCTTGTAGCCTAACTTCTCATAAAAGCCAAGGGCTGTTTTACGGGCGTGCATGATGAGCTTCTTATAGCCCTGATCCCGTGCGATATTTTCGGCAAAGATCATAAGTGCCCGCCCGATACCTTTTCCCTGCATATTGTTTGGGACGGCCATCTGCCGGAGCCTTATGGTGATCTGGTCTACCCTGGTCAGCAAACAGCATCCCAATAATTTATCATCTTCGAAGGCGCCCATGAGTACATCTTCCTTTTCATGGTCCAGTTCTGCCGCATCGAAAGACAATCCGAGCGGTTTTCGTAATATTTCATTACGTAAATGGACCATTTGCAGGTACTCCTTTGTTCCATGATCTATCATCCTAAGTGCCATGCTGTTATTAGGTTTTGTGTTGGAAAACTTGCCGGGGTTGCCGAAGATATCTAAATTTACTAATTCCAGGGTTCAAATAAGGTCAAAAATTGAAAATCGGCAAAAAAAGGGAGATATGGGCTGGAATCGGAGCCGGAAACAACATATTAGGATTTTATACTAAAAGCCGCTGCCAACGCCATAAAGGAGAGAAAACTTACCCGGAAAGGGTATTGAAACAAGGTCTCTTAAAAATTAAAAATGCCTTGTTGGTTCTGTTTAGTTCAAAAATTATATTTTTGCAGCCGTATAACTAAAATTTACAAAAATGTCAGACATCGCTACAAGGGTTAAAAAGATCATCGTTGATAAATTAGGCGTTGAAGAAGCAGAAGTTACCAATGAGGCTTCTTTCACCAATGATCTGGGTGCCGACTCTCTGGACACCGTTGAATTGATCATGGAATTTGAAAAGGAATTTAATATTTCTATTCCGGACGAACAGGCTGAAACGATCACGACTGTGGGACAGGCTATCGCCTATCTGGAAGAGCATGCAAAGTAGTTAGTCGCAGGGAACCTCCAACATCCGGTATGTTGCAATAAATTCGTAGGATCCGCCTTTTCAAGCATAATTGCTTAAAAGGCGGATTTATCCTTAAACTAATTTCCAGGTCAAGCCATATATGGAATTGAAAAGAGTTGTTGTTACGGGTATTGGAGCCCTGACTCCGGTAGGGAATAATCTAACCGATTACTGGAACGGCCTCCTTGGAGGCATTTCCGGAGCGGATGGTATTACCTTATTTGACGCGGCTAAGTTTAAGACCCGTTTTGCCTGCGAATTAAAGAACTTCGACCCTCTTCAACACCTGGATCGAAAAGAGGCCCGCAAAATTGACCGTTTTACACAGATCGCGCTGGCTGCCAGTGACGAGGCGGTAAAGGACGCGGGCATTGATAAGGAAACGATGAACCCTGACCGGATTGGCGTTGTATTCGCCAGCGGAATAGGGGGTCTGATCACCTTCCAGGAAGAAGTGATCAACTTTGCCAAAGGAGACGGAACCCCACGTTTTAACCCTTTCTTTATTCCCAAGATGATCCTGGATATTGCTGCCGGCCATATTTCTATGCGTCACGGATTCCGGGGGCCGAATTTTGCGGTAGTAAGCGCTTGTGCTTCATCGACGAATGCCATCATGGAGGCTTTTAATTTAATTCGGTTAGGCATAGCCGATATTATTTTGAGCGGCGGCTCCGAGGCGGTCATCAGCGAAGCGGGTGTTGGTGGATTTAATGCCATGAAGGCCCTGAGCGAGCGTAATGATGATCCCAAAACGGCAAGCCGGCCTTATGACAGGGACAGGGATGGATTTGTCATGGGGGAAGGCGCTGGAGCGATGGTCCTGGAGGAGTTGGAGCATGCAAAAGCCAGGGGAGCGCATATTTATTGCGAGATCGCCGGTTGCGGCGCCACGGCGGACGCCCATCATATCACCGCCCCCCATCCGGAAGGATTGGGCGCGAAGAATGTGATGATGGCTGCCCTGCGGGATGCCGGAATGAGGCCCTCCGATATTGACTATATCAATACCCATGGTACGTCTACTCCATTAGGAGATGTTGCGGAAGTGAAAGCGATAATGGATGTTTTCGGCGACCATGCTTTTTCGGTGAATATCAGTTCGACGAAGTCTATGACAGGGCATTGCCTGGGTGCAGCGGGGGTAGTGGAAGCTATTGCCTGTGTGATGAGCGTCGTCAACGATAAAGTTCCCCCAACGATTAACCACCTGACCGATGACCCGGACCTTGATCCGCGGCTTAATTTTACCTTCTCTAAACCACAACAAAGGACAGTAAGGGCCGCATTAAGCAATACTTTCGGCTTTGGCGGCCACAATGCCTGTGTCATCGTAAAGAAGTACGGGGTATAAACGTCCGGCTTTTTTATTTTTTATTGGACCAAAAAATTTGTAGCTTGTCAGTTGTGGGAATCCTGGAAAGAATCATAAAAGGCGATGCCGCCGGGGCTTCGTTTAAAAGGCAACTTCGTAACGTACTGGGCTTTGCCCCGGGCAAAGCCGTATTGTATAAGACGGCACTTACACACCGCTCGGTGAAGGACGGTGCCGATGAGAACAATGAAAGATTGGAATATTTGGGCGACGCCATTCTCAGTGCAGTCATTGCGGATTTTCTCTTCAAAAAATATCCTTATAAAGAAGAAGGTTTTCTGACCGAGATGCGGAGCAAAATGGTCAATCGCAACCAGCTCAACGATATTGCCACTAAAATGGGGCTGAAAAAAATCAGCAATTTCAACAAATTCGATAGCAGTCTGAAGATGAGCCAGATCTTCGGAAATACCCTTGAGGCCATCGTAGGTGCCATTTATCTGGATAAAGGTTTTGAAAAAACCCGCCAATGGGTCATAGAAAGGCTGATCCAGCCATATCTGTTCATGGATGACCTGGAAAACCTGGAGATCAACCATAAGAACAAACTCTATGGATGGGCTAATAAGAACGGAAAGAACCTCGAATTCGAGACCCTGGACGAAAGGCTGGAGGGCGGACGGCGGTTATTTACGGTGGGGGCGGTGGTTGACGGGGAGCTGATAGCCCAGGGAAAGGCCTATAATAAAAAAGATGCCAGCCAGATTGCCGCGCAATTGGGCCTGGACAAGCTGGGACTCAATAAGATAGACACAGGCGAGGAAAATACCTGAAAATAATTTTTCTTTTAATGGGCTTTTACTATAGGATTTATCGTTTTTTTTCTACTTTTACTCCGGACATCTCCCCAATCCTCGAAAAAATCTTCTCTACTAAGGTAGTACCCAGTATTCCTTAACAAATTTATTGACAAACCTGTTTTGGTATTGGTATATCACAATTATGCCTTGATACCGGTAGGAAGGCTTATATAACCCCTGATCCAAATCATCTATCGAAAGATTCGTCCTGAATCCACCTGCTATGGTTTACCATAAACCACATTCAATTAATCAACCTTTGCAATCATGAAACATGTTTACCCTTTAGCAACCCTATTGCTAGCAACCCTCATTCTTTCAAGCGGTGCTTTCGCCCAAACTTATTCCGGTGGTACTTATACAGCCTACAGAACCGGCAACTGGCACGTCAATTCCGGACCAAATGTCTGGACAACTTCCGAGCCGCCTTCCCATTGTATTAACTGCCAGATCATCATCAATTCGGGGGTAAGCGTTACGCTGAACACGAGTGTCACCTTATCCAACAGTTCGATCCTCGTCATTGGCACGGATCCTTCTTCCGCGGCTGCTTTGATCATTAGCCCTGCCTCCGGCGGTACGGACTGGGCCTCCGCCTTTAATATCATCCTGCAAAAGGATGGCTCCAATCCGGGAAATGCGATTCAACTGGCTAACAGCAGCGCCTTTATTAATGTAGAAGCTACCGGTGCTCCTGCCTCCTATGACGGAATAATTACCTCTGTTCCAGACCATAATACTTATTTCAAACAGGTGGGCAGCGCGCCTTCCGGATTTACCGGTACCGATATCGATAATGGCGCCGTCCCCCCTAACGGATCAAAATTATTCGGATCTGCCTATCTGGGTGGGAATGGTATATTACCGATCCTTTTAGTTGATTTCACGGCGGTCATGAATGAAAAAAAGGCAGTTGATCTTGCCTGGGCCACCCTTACAGAAAGCAATGCTGATTATTTTGGCATCCTGCGTAGTACGGATGGCGGCGCTCATTGGGAAACCATTGGAAAGGTGGCTGCCAAAGGAGCATCTTCCACTCCGGTGAATTACTCCTTTACGGATGCCAATCCGCCAACAGGCGTGAGCGAATACCGGTTGCAACTATTTGACCGGGATGCACAATACAAATACTCCGATATTAAAGTCATTCGTAGTGTGCTGGTCCATAATATCCGGATTTTCCCGAATCCGGCCAGGGACTATGTTTATGTTACCCTTGGAGGGAATGAAGGAGCTGCTGCCACCAATTTCAGTATCCGCGTTCTTAACCAGGCGGGTCAGGTATTGGCAGAAAAGAAAGTGGCCAATGGTTTGGGAACCACTCAATCCTTCACGGTAAGCAATTATCCTCCGGGAAATTATGTGGTCGTGGTCAATGGTTCGGATGGCTCGCAACAAGCGACTAAAATAGTTATCAGCAAACAATAAGCAATAAGCTGGCTGGTGGAAACCTGGCCTTCTGCTACAGGAAATTTTTGATCGCTACAGGAATTTTGATCTTTTCAAACGCCCCCGGCTTGTCCGGGGGCGTTTGAATTAAAGAAAGATTAATATTTGGCTTATCGCCCCTCCCTGCGGGAGAATATATAATAAATAATAAGGAAATGAGTTAAATACCAGAAGTCCAATATTCCTTATACCATGAAAACCGGTATTTATTCCTATTTGAAAAAAACAAGCCTGGCTTTTTGCCTTGGGATGATACTGCATTTTACTTCTTCCTGCCAATGTAATAATAATCTTTCCACCCGCTTTTATGATACCGTGTTAACCGGAATCGGATATGGCACCTACCAGATCAGTTTCCCATCCTGGAATCCTGACTCCGGTCTTTTAGTGTCTGCAACGGTGAAAGCCCTCGTATCCTTGAAATATGGATTTTCGGTTAAAAACGTGGATACGGGCCCGGCAACCTATTCTATCTGGGTTGGACGGGAAGACCAGATCACCAGCCCTGTTCTAACAGCTCCTTACGATAAGATCATCGAGCAAAAAATCGGTGCATACCCCTTGAATCCGGGTATTGGATTTGTGCAGGCCCCTTTTGATTTTCTTGATCATCAGCCAAATACCGATAGTATTACGGGGAATGTCGCAGCCTTTATGGGGGCAGGCAAAGTAAACTTCACCTATGCCCCCATCACTTATACCAATATTCGCACTACGAATAATATGAGCTATAACTTCAGCTCGGCGTCCAGAGATACGGTCCATTTTTCACTTACCTATCTTTATTGCAAAGGTGGGGGGGTGCTGGCAACCAGTCTGAGTCGCTTTACGGCAGTGCTTCAGGAAGGCTGGGGGGCGGGAACCCGCAGGACGATAGATGGAGCTAAAGTGCAATTGGCCTGGACAGTAGAAAATGAGCGGCCCCAAAGACGGTATGAGATTGAAATAAGCCGGAACGGGAAGGATTTCAGGTCCGTAGCTGCTCTTCATTCGATAATTGGTCCGCAGGCGGAGTATACGTATGGATATGATCTGACTGGCGAGCCGCCCGGGAGATTTTATTTCAGGCTAAAAATGACGGATGTTAATGGCGTAGTTTCCTTTTCCGGCGTCAGGGAGGTATCGGCAGGGGTCGAAGTCCCCGAAGGTAATTCCGGAGGAATCAGCTTTTCGTTATTTCCGAATCCGGCTGTTGATCATATCAATCTATTCCTTGGACGGGGGGCGGGAACGGATTGGCAGGTCGATGTTATCGCCTCCAACGGGAGTCTTGTACAACGGACAGAATACCGGTTATCCTTAATGGGAAACAGACAGGCGGGAGCGGGTGTGATAAGCATTGATTTTCAACGCCTACTTCCTGCGGGGACCTATTTTATCCGCGCAACGGACCGGAAAGAGCGTCAAACCTATAGTACATCGTTCCTAATTGTTAACAGGAATTAATACAGATTTAATGGATCACATGCAATAAAGGACAGAATTTATAAGTTGATAAATGGTATTTTTTAATTAATTCGTTCCCATGAGACCCCCCCAAATCCAATTATCCATGGCCATGCTATGCATGCTGGCCAGCGTCTCCCTTATTTTACCGCTCCGGTCCGGAGCCCAATCCTGTACTGGTACTCTTCAGTCCACAACCTATACCGCTGTTTTTTCAGGTACGGGAAATGATGTGTATACCCCCGTTTTTCCACAATATTCCCCGCCCGGTGGCTATCTTTTATTATCCGCCACACTTAAATCCGTGACCTCGGTGAATGCCACGTTACAGCTTAACAATAGCGGTTCAACGCAGGCTACGTTTAAGCCAGGGGTGATCATTGAACATAATCTTCAATTGAATGGGAGCGATATCCTGGATAACGACGGTGATGTCATATCGGATATCACTGCCAATAAAAATTTTGCCCAGGTTACGATGAATCCGGGTGATGCTATGACAGTCGGACCTTCCCCTGCCTTCACTAATAAAACTATCGTCAATATCCCCCTGACTACCGCCGATGGGCTCTTAAACTCTTTTGTAGGGACGGGTAACCTGGATCTGACCTATACGACAAGTACGAGTTATATCACCAGCGTATCGATCAATCCTTCGGTTACAGATGTGACTACATTCACCCTGACCTATCAATATTGTTATGGAGGAACTCTTGCCGCAGACATTCTCAGCTTCACGGCTGTCCGGGAAAATGAGCAAACGATCGCCCTCAATTGGCTTACGGCCAATGAGCAGGCCGGGCGGAAATATATCATCCAGGTAAGTTCAGGCGCGGGCGCTGGTTTTGCGGATCTGGCCACACAGCCGGCAGATCCGGTGAACAGGGATGCCGGTTACTCCTATCGTTACCTTGTCCGTCCTGCAGATAAAGGCCGTCTTTATTTCCGGCTGAAACTCGTGGACGTGGATGGAACTGCGGGTTATTCGGCGATGCGTATTGTCGATCTGGGGAATAACTTAGCCGGTGCCGGATTCTCCATTTTTCCCAATCCGCCTGTCGATGACCTGCATCTGCAATTTCCTTTAACGGCCAAGATCTGGCAGGTAGACATCCTGGCTGCTGACGGCAGACTGGTGCAACGGAATTATTTTAATAATGCGGATAAGGGGCAGTTGATCTTCAACCATAAATTAGCTGCCGGTACCTATTTCTGCCGCGCGACGGAGGTAGAGACGGCCAAGAATTATTCTGCTGCTTTTGTGATTAGGTAGGGGATCATTTCCTTTCCATACACAATTCGACCAACAGGCCATTGGTGTCTTTGGGATGCAGGAAACAAATGAGTTTATTATCAGCTCCTGGCTTCGGGCTCGTATTCAGCAGGGTGAATCCTGCTTCAGCCAAACGTATCATTTCCGCATCGATATCGGCGACATCGAAGGCGATATGATGCATGCCTTCTCCTTTCTTTTCAATGAATCGGGCGATTACCCCATTGGGATCCAGACTTTGCAGGAGTTCGATCTTCGTTTCTCCTTTTTGAAAGAAGGCAGTATTTACCTGCTCGCTGGTTACCTCCTCGGTTTTGTAACAGGGACTGTCGAGGAGTTTCTCGAACAAGGGAATGGAAACCGATAGATCTTTGACTGCTATGCCGATGTGTTCGACCTTACGCATGAGGGACTTTTATCTGCGAATGTACAGAATATCGTCGCCTGATGTCCCCATCTTTCCCAGAGTGTTTATTTCATCGGGAGTTTATTTACGAAAAAATGTCATTTACAATTGGGGATTACAAAGGGGCTCCAACCCCTTTGTTGCTACGCAAATGAATATTTTGTGCCGGTGCGACACCTTTAAAAACGAGAGCGCCAGGCACAAAATATCCGGTAAATTTGTGGTTCAAAAGGACGATACATGTTGAAACTTCCCATATACCTTGACTATAATGCGACGACACCCTGCGATCCCCGGGTGGTAGAGGCCATGCTCCCCTATTTTACGGAGAAATTTGGAAATGCTGCCAGCCGGACCCATTCCTTTGGCTGGCAGGGTGAAGAGGCCGTTGAGTTGGCGAGGGAACAGATTGCCAGACTGGTGGGAGCCGAATCGAAAGAGATCGTTTTTACGTCTGGTGCTACGGAAGGGGATAACCTGGCGATCAAAGGGGTATTTGAGCGGTATGCCACAAAGGGCAATCATGTTATTACCGTATTGACGGAGCATAAGGCAGTAGTGGACACCTGTAAACATATAGAGAAGCAGGGAGGGGAGGTCACCTGGCTGGGAGTGAACCGGGATGGGCTGATCAGCCTGGAGGAATTGGAGGCTTCCATCAGGCCGGAAACGGTCCTTATTGCCATTATGTATGCCAATAACGAGATCGGAGTGATTCAGCCGGTGGTGGAGATAAGCCGGATTGCCCGAAAACACGGGGTAATATTTTTTACCGATGCCACCCAGGCAGTTGGCAAGGTGCCTGTGGATGTAAACCAAGACGGTATCGACCTGATGGCCTTCAGCGCCCATAAATTATATGGTCCGAAGGGGGTGGGAGCCTTATACGTTCGCCGCAAAGGCCCCCGGGTAAGTCTGACAGCCCAGCTGGACGGGGGAGGGCATGAGCGGGGAATGCGAAGCGGTACGCTGAATGTACCGGGAATCGTAGGTTTTGGAAAGGCTTGTGAAATCTGCTCAGAACAAATGAGTGTTGATAATCAACGAATTGCACTGTTGAGAGACAAATTGGAAAAAGGACTGCTGGAAATACCCGGAACATTTGTAAATGGCAGCCGGGAGTATCGGTTGCCACAGGTTACTAATCTCTCCTTTCAACATGCAGATGGGGAAGGAATGATGATGGGTTTTAATAAAGATATAGCTCTTTCCTCGGGTTCGGCCTGTACCTCCGCTTCCCTGGAGCCCAGTTATGTACTCAAGGCCCTGGGACTGGAAGACGATCTGGCACATAGCTCCATTCGTTTTGGTCTGGGTCGTAACACGACAGAAGAAGAAATTGATTATACGATTAAGCAGGTGAGCAATACAGTTGCCCGACTACGTGAAAATAACCTGCTATGGGGGCAACATTTGTTAAAACAGGAACAAACCGGTAGATAGGAAATGTAGGATACGGTTCTTTTGTTTACGGAGATTTTCTGATACGGGAGAAATTATTATAATAAATTTCTGTAGATAGTAATAATATGTTTCCGACCAAAATAAAAAGTGTTCCTATGTCTCCGCATGGGAAAATTTCCATTTTTAAATAACTGGCAAATCTTGACTTTGCCGTTTGCGGCTAATTTGTCCGAATGGGGTAAAGGTCTTTGTCAGCAAGGGTTTGGCGAATTTGAAAAATGCTCAGGTACCCCAACAAAAAAACCCGCCTTTAAAGGGGCGGATTTTTTCATGCAGTTGGTTTCGGTTAAATATTTTTTTACCTGGACCGAATATCTTTTCTAAGGAAGGTTGTTCAAAAATGATGATTGTGCAATATAAGGAATACTTATAATCCCCCACTTTTTTTATTTATTCAAATTAAAGTTTTTTTCCACAAGTGATTTCCCATTATTAAATGTTTTCCTCCATATGGCAATTTTTATTAAAGCCATATGTAGGAAACAGGAATGGACCACAGGTCCATTGGCCGCAGGCCGATAATTAAACGTTTTCCTCCATATGGCTAATTTTATTAAAGCCATATGTAGGAAAACAAAATGTATCCAACCGAACCATTATATCACTTATTTTCGTGTTTATGTGGGCCGTTTGCAAAAAAGAACTCCGTCAATTTTTTAGTAGCCTTACAGGGTATATCGCAATTATTGTTTTCCTGTTATTGAACGGGCTATTCCTGTTCGTATTTCCGGACACGGATATATTGACATTCGGATATGCCACACTGGACAAATTCTTCGAACTGTCTCCCTGGATCTTATTATTGCTGATCCCGGCCATTACGATGAGGAGTCTCTCCGATGAGTTTCGCATGGGAACCTTCGAGATCTTACAGACGACACCCCTGAGCAGGGCACAACTGGTTATTGGTAAATACCTGGCCAGCCTGATTGTTGTATTGATAGCTCTGGTGCCGACCCTTATTTACTTTTTGTCCGTACAACGCCTGTCTTCCCAAGGCGGAATCGATACAGGGGGAACGACAGGCAGTTATATCGGATTGGTTTTTCTTTCTTCCGTATTTACGGCGATAGGGATCTGGTGCAGCAGCTTTACTTCGAATGCCGTTGTAGCTTTTATTGGTGCGGCCTTTGCCTGTTTCCTTTTATACAATGGTTTTGGAGCGGCCAGTCATCTGCCGGTATTTGCCACTGGAGCGGATTATTACATCGGGATGTTGGGTATTGATTTTCATTACCGCAGTATCAGTCGCGGTGTCATAGATAGCCGTGATCTGGTTTATTTTATAAGCGTGGTAATTTTATTTTTGAGCCTGACCGGTCGTAACCTGGCCAAACGTTAATATGAAGAAACTAATATCCCTTAAATACGGTTGGATCGTACTTGTCCTCCTGTTGGTAGTAGTGAACCTGCTGGCTTCCCGGTTCCATTTCCGGATCGATCTTACACAGGAAAAAAGGTATACGCTGAGTAATGCGACCAGGAACCTGCTTCGCGGGCTGGATGACAATGTGCAGGTCGATCTTTATCTGCATGGGGATTTGAAGGCCGGTGTCCGGAAATTATCAAAAAGTACAGAAGAGCTATTGCAGGAATTTGCAGAATACAGCGATGGAAAGGTTCAAATACGCGCTTTTGATCCGCTGGCCGGTTTCAAGGATACCGATTCGGCGAAGGTTGATTTTCTGGACTCGCTCCGGAAACTGGGTATTGAACCCATGACACAGATAGCGCAATCCAAAAAAGGGGAAGAACAATCCCAGCGCCTGGTAATTCCCGGCGCCATTCTGCGTTACAAGGACAAGGTTGTTGCTGTAAATTTATTGAAAGGGGTACAGGTTGGACGGGAAGGCCAGCCGGAAGAACAATTATACACGAATGCAGAAACACTGCTGGAATATAAATTCGGCAGCGCAATAGATAAGGTAACACGTAGCCATACTCCTGCCATAGGTTATGTGGTAGGGAATGGTGAGCCGCTTGATTTCAATGTATATGACCTGATCCAGGATCTTCGCTCCCAGTATCATTTTGGAGTGGTTAAACTGGATAGCCTTCCGCTCATACCCCTGCAATACAATGCACTGGTCATTGTCAAACCCACGCAAAAATTCACAGACCGGGAAAAGTTGACCCTGGATCAATATGTCCTTCACGGAGGACGGATTTTCTGGGCTATCGACAACCTGTATGCGGAAATGGATAGCCTTCGTCTCGATCACGAAACTACGGCCTATGACCGTGGCTTGGGATTGGAAGACCTTTTTTTTAAATACGGTGTGCGCGTTAACCAGGACCTGGTGGAAGACCTGCAATGTGCCCCGCTTAACCTTGTTGTAGGTATGCAGGGGGATAAACCCCAGATCCAGTTGATATCCTGGCCTTATTTCCCCTTGCTTAACGGTAGCCTTACCCATCCTATCTCCAAGAACCTGGATCCTGTTTATGCCAAATTCGCTAATTCCCTGGATACCGTCAAGGCGCCGGGTATAGAAAAGACGGTGCTGTTGCAAACTTCTGCCAATGGCAGAACGATTAGCACTCCCGCACTGATCTCCTTTGAAAGTGTGAAACAGGCCAGCGATCCGAAATTGTTCAATAAACCCAATATTCCTGTAGCTGTGCTGCTGGAAGGTAAATTCACCTCCCTGTTTGCCAACAATATCTCTGCTGCCATCACCGACAGCCTGGCCAACTATTACAGACAACCCTTTCTGCCGCAGGCCCAGGAGCCTTCCCGGGTGATCGTTTGCGGGGATGCCGATATCGTGATGAATGAGGTCTCCAAAAGAGGTCCTTTGCAGATGGGATTTAATAAGGACAACGAATATTCCTTTGCCAACAAAGATTTTTTTCAGAATTGCCTGGAATACCTGGTGAATCCGTCTAATATACTGGAAACAAGATCCAAGGATTTCACCCTGCGGCTGCTGGATCCGAAAAAAGTGGAAGAGGAACGTTCCTTCTGGCAATTCATCAATATAGCGCTGCCGATCCTGCTGGTCATTGCGGGCGGGTATATTTATCAGTTCCTGCGGAAAAGAAAATACCAGGGGTAAGTTCCTAAATTTGTGAAATGAGTCCAACGAATATCTCCTATCTGACCTTTGGAATCGTATTGGTGCTGGCAGTTATTTTTGATTTGGGCCTACTCAGCAAAAAAGGCGAGGTCATCTCGATCAAAAAGGCTCTTTTCCAAACGATCTTCTGGGTAGTGCTGGCCCTGGCGTTTTTTGTCTTCGTTTGGTTCGAGGATGGACATAAAATGGCGATAGAATACCTGAGCGCTTACCTGATGGAATGGAGCCTCAGCATTGACAATATCTTTGTATTCATCCTCATTTTTTCCTTTTTTAAGGTAAAGCCGGAATATTATGGACGGGTATTGATAATCGGCATTCTTTTCGCTATTTTACTGCGAATTGCCTTTATTACAGTGGGTGTCGCCCTGGTAGCACAGTTTCATTGGTTGTTGTATGTGTTCGGAGGCATCCTTGTTTATACGGGTATCAGTATGTTCCTGGCCAAAAAGGATACAGATGTTCATGTAGAGGACAACCGCGTATATAAATTCCTGAAAAAAATTCTGCCGCTTACTTCGGGTGACGGTGGAGGAAAATGGACCATTGTGAAAGAGGGAAAAAAAATGTATACGACCCTTTTTGTGGTGGTGATCATGCTGGCGACAACGGATATCCTTTTTGCGGTGGATTCGATACCGGCTGTATTTGGGATCACACAGGATAAAATGATCATTTATACATCGAATATATTTGCGGTTCTGGGTTTGCGTTCCTTGTTCTTTCTTTTACAGGGAGCGTCAGCCAGGTTCAGTTATTTGCAGCAGGGAATCGCCATCGTCCTTGTTTTTGTGGGATTAAAAATGCTGGCAGAGATTGTGGGAATAAAGGTCCCTGTCTATATATCCCTATTGGTGATCGTGGTGTGCATATCGGGGGCGATGGTTTATTCAACCCTCCGACCTCCACTATCAGCAAAGGCAGGCAGCAATCAACCCTAAAATAAACTAAGGGATAAAATCAAAACTCCCGCTTCGGGCAAAACATGGAATACGGTATCCGGCATATTTGTGAGATCGTAGAGGGAGAATTCCTGCAATTTCATGGGGATGATCCCGTGGAGCATCTTTTACTGGACAGCCGTCGCCTGATCTTTCCCGGGACTTCCCTGTTTTTTTCACTGAAAGGCCCCCGCAGGGACGGGCAACACTACATGGGGGATCTCTACCAGCGCGGTGTTCGTAATTTTGTGGTGCAGGAGCGATTGCCCGAAGTTGTCGCCGGATCAAAAACAGGATCTCCGGCAACCCCTTCAACTGCCTCTGCATTTCCGGATGCCAACATCATTCTGGTAAAGGATAGTTTAGCGGCTTTACAGCAATTGGCCGCGCATCACCGGCGGCAATTCCATATACCAGTCATCGGGATCACGGGCAGTAATGGAAAGACCATTGTCAAGGAATGGCTCAATCAGCTGCTGGAGGACGAATACCATATCGTAAGAAGCCCGAAAAGCTACAATTCCCAGATCGGAGTGCCATTGAGTGTCTGGCAGATGAACGATGCGCATGAACTGGCCATCTTCGAAGCGGGTATTTCCCGGATGGAAGAAATGAGCCGTCTGGAAACGATCATTGAGCCGACCATTGGGATCTTTACCAATATAGGAGAGGCGCATAACGAAGGGTTTCAAAGCCTGGCCGAAAAAGCGGAGGAGAAATTAAAGCTCTTCCACCATGCGTCTGTGATCATTTATTGTCTGGATCAGCCGGAGACAGTTAAGGCGCTCGAAAAACATCGCCTGGCCGCTCCAGATTTACCCGGCACGGTCAATAACCCCGGAAATGGACTGATAACCCAATTCTTTTCCTGGGGCAGGGACCAAACGGCCATCCTGGTTATCCTGGGGATAGAGAAAAAAGACGGAGTAACTACTGTGGTCACTACCTACAAGGATGGGGAATTTATTTTTGCGATCCCTTTTACGGACGAGGCATCTTTCGAGAATATTATGCATTGTGTATGTGTCCTTTTGTATTTGGGCAAACCGATGGATTATATCCGCAGCAAATTATTGGGTCTGGCTCCCATTGCCATGAGGCTGGAACTAAAGAGCGGGATCAATCATTGTTCGATCATCAATGACAGCTATAGCGCGGATCTCAGTTCCCTGCAGATCGCCCTTGATTTTCTGGCTCAGCAAAGACAGCATGAACGGCGTACCGTTATTCTCTCGGATTTTCTGGAAAGCGGGCGTGACGAAGACAAACTTTATAATGAAATTGCCCGCGCTCTCGAATTGAAAAAGATTGACCGGCTGGTGGCCATCGGAGGAAAGATCAGCGCTCACCACTCAACCATAAAAAGATATTATTCAGGGGAGGCCATATTTTTTCCTTCAGTCGAGCAGTTTAAAAAAGATTTTTTTTCCCTTCATTTCAGAGAGGAGACGATCCTTCTTAAGGGAGCCAGGATATTCGAATTCGAGGAGATCGACCGGATGCTCTCCGGGCAGATCCACCAGACCATGCTGGAGATCAATTTGAATGCGATGGCTTATAATCTTCGTCAATACAGGCAGCAATTGGCTCCTTCGACAAAAGTGATGGCTATGGTGAAGGCATTTGCCTATGGGAGCGGCAGTTATGAGATCGCCAACCTGCTGCAATTTCACCGGGTGGACTATCTGGGAGTTGCCTATGCGGATGAGGGGGTGGCTTTAAGAAAAGGAGGCATAAGTATGCCGGTAATGGTGATGAATACGGAGAACAGTTCATTTGACGCCCTGGTCCAGTACAATCTGGAGCCGGTGATCTATTCCTTTTCCCTGTTACGGTCTTTTGATAAATGGCTAAAAAAAGAAGGGATCCTCCAGTTTCCGGTGCATATCGAATTGGAGACCGGGATGAACCGGCTGGGTTTTTCCCTGGTTAAAGAACCGCAGGAGGAACTGTTGCAGGAATTAAAGGGGGCAGCTTTTAAAGTACAAAGCGTTTTCAGCCATCTGGCTGCCAGCGAAGAAGCCCAGCAGGACGAATTCACCCATCGGCAAGGTGCTGATTTTCTGGCTGCTGCAGACAGATTGCAGGAAATTCTCCCTTATCCCTTTCTGCGGCATATTGCCAATTCTGCAGCAATTATCCGTCATCCCCAATTACAGCTGGATATGGTGCGCCTGGGAATTGGTCTGTATGGAATCGATTCTGCCGTTTCCGGGGTTATGGACTTACAGGAAGTCTCCACCCTGAAATCCACGATCGCCCAGATCAAATATTTGCTGGAAGGGGATACCGTTGGTTATAACCGCAGGGGAATAGCCTCCCCCGGCACTGTCATTGCCACAGTCCGTATCGGGTATGCAGACGGGTATTCACGCAGCCTCGGCAACGGGGTCGGTAAAATGTGGGTAAAGGGGCGGCTGGCGCCGGTTATCGGTAGTGTCTGCATGGATATGACGATGATCGATATCACCGGCATCCCGGACCTGAAGGAAGGAGATGAGGTAATTATATTCGGCAATGAACTATCTGTCAGCCAGTTGTCTCAATGGGCGAAGACCATTCCCTATGAGATCCTGACCGGAGTTTCTCAACGGGTGAAAAGGATTTATTTCGAAGAATGAAGGGCCGGATAAGGTGTAATAACATAAATAAATCTAAAGGCTTCTATAAAGTTTTGCCGAATGATCCCTTCCTGTTAACGATTTTGGCCACTATTGCCTACATTTGACCCCTATAAATCAAGAGTGTGAACGCGAAGAAAGTTTTCCTTTTAGTGCTGCTGATCATAGTAGCGGATCAGTCCCTGAAGATCTGGGTAAAGACGCATATGCCCCTGAGCCATCCGGAAGAAATATACCGGGAAAAGGTGTCTCCGTATGACAATGGCATAAAATTACTGGGCAGCAAGGGACAGATCTACTTTGTGGAAAATGAAGGAATGGCCTGGGGATGGAAATTTGGGGGAACCTGGGGCAAAATGGTATTAACCATGTTCCGTTTGGTAGCAGTCTTGTTTGGAGTTTATTATATCCAGTCCATTATTGCCAAAAAATATCACCGTGGTTTTATTATCTGTGCAGCCCTCATTTTTGCGGGGGCGTTAGGAAATCTGTTGGACAGTATGTTCTATGGGTTGATCTTCGAAGGAAGTACCTATGACCATGTCGCCAGGATCTTTCCGGCAAAGGGATATACCGGGTTCATGCATGGCCGGGTGGTGGATATGTTATATTTCCCGCTCATAAAAACACATTACCCGCAATGGATGCCTTTCGTCGGAGGGGATGAATTCGAATTCTTCAGTCCTGTATTTAACATTGCCGATGCTTCCATTTCGGTAGGTGTAATTGCTATCCTTCTTTTTCAGAAACGTTTTTTTCATAAAGAACCCGATGAACAGACTGTTGCCGCCGGATCTAATCCAAACGTCGCCAGTGCAGTACAGGCTTAGAGTTCTTTATTCTTTTGTTTTCTTTCCCCGTCCCAGCCATAACAGGCCGTCGATGATCAGTTTGTCCTGTATATCATTGGCAAAGGTGAAGGACATCGTCTTATTCGTCTTATGCTGGTAGTCGATATCATTATGCCCGATATTCAGGTATAACATCCTGTATTTGGAATTGGTCCATACGATGGGATAATACCCGCTATGCCATATTTCATGCAATTTAGGTCCGGTTCCCAGTGGAAAGCCGGAAGAATCGACCGACAGGAGTATCCTGATATCGGGATTTGTCCGTAGATCGTTACTCCATTTGTACCACTCACAAGGGGCTGAACGAAAGGTTGCGGGCAGATTTCTTGTTGCCGGGTGATCTTTATCTTCCACCCGTAAAATGGCGGAGGCGGGTCGCCAGGTATTACTGACATAAGAGCCGGAACCGAGGAATTGATTATGGTACCAGTCCCAGTTTTGCGGGAAGTCGGAAGGGGTCAGGGCGAACCCGGCAAAATGAAAACCCATCCAGGCTCCTCCCTTTTCCATATACTCCTGGAACGCTTTACGGATGGCAGGAGAGTCCGGTCTGGTATCCAGAAAAAGGACGACCTGGTAACGGGAAAGGAACCCGGGGTTCAGATTATTCCAGTCACGGGTCGAATCATATGTGAAATGATATTGCTGCCCCATTTTTGGGAACCATGCATTTGCCTCCTCCACAAAACTGATATGTGCCTGGTCTTCCCGGGCGGTATAAAAGGCGATCACATGGAAAACCGGAGCTTGCTGACCAACACCCGGCAAAGTTTTGCCGGAATCCTTTTGTTTATCCTTTAATAACAAGGCGGCTATATACTGTTTTAGTACAACTATAGTATGATCGAGAGCTTTGTTATTTACCCATCTATAATGACCGGGTATAACATAGTCGGGGTTACCGAACCTATCCAGGATATTCTGTATGGTTTTGGGCCATGCGTAAACATTAGCGTCACCGATAAAACCTGGATCATGGTTTTCTGTACTTTTTACCAGGCAACCTCCATACAGGATCTTTTCACCGGGGAACCAGATCACGATATTATCTGTCGTATGCCCTTCCCCGGGAAAAAAGGTTTCAAAGGAATGTCCGCCGACTGTGAACGTTGTGTCTTTGGAAAAATAAAAGGCAGACTGCTTTTCATAATGTTTTTCGCATTGATTGTAGGTTTGTAAAGAGCTATATGTTTTTACTCCTTTTTGTTTCAGGAATTCAAGTCCTGCGGTCCGGTCACTATGGAAATGTGTCGAGATGCAGAGTGTTACATTTTGTTTGTGCCTGGCCGTTATGCTGTCCAGCAAGGGCTGAAATTGCGTAGAGTCCCATGGCGTATCGAAAAGGACTACCCCTTTACCGGTTACCAGGTACATACTGTTGGCTGGAACCGCCTCTCCTTTGTAATAATTATAAGTGGTATAAATATAAAAATCCCCGGTCAGGTGCGAAATGGTCAGGGGAGGTCTTTTTGTTTGTGCAGAAAGGTTCAGGAACAAACAGGATAAACAGAACCCAATAAGAGTCTTTAAGAGAAAGGAAGTTGGCCGCATAAATTTTCGTTGTAGTTAAATATAAGCAGCAAATCCGGGAAACCAATACTCCTGCAAAGTGAAATACGGCAAAAGATTAAAAACTAAAAAAAATTGAACAACGCCTTCCGGAGGATCCGGATACTGCCTGCGACTTGTTTCTCCAGCGTACTAACCGGAATCCTGAGGGTTTCCGCCGCTTCTTTATAAGACAGACCTGCTTCCTTGATCAGGGTGAAAGCGGCCCTTTTTTCGGGCGACAGATCCTGCAGGATATCCCGGATGATCCTGGATGTTTCTTTAAAATCATACTGCTCATCAGGAGAATACAGATCCTGCACCTCGGGCAGCGATTCCATATGTTCGATAACAGCGCGTATTCTTTTCCGGTGGAATTCCTTTACCAGATTGAAGGCGATGCCGAATACAAAAGATTCAGGGTCCTGGATAGTACCCCTGTTTTCCCAGAGACGTAAATAACATTCCTGAACGAGGTCTTCAGTCAGGAACTCGTCACGGGTCAGTTTTTGAAACAACCGGTACAGGGCGTCTTTTGTCTTTTCAAAAACTCCGATAAATGCTGAATTGTCCAACTTTCTCATCTTGCCGGTTCGGATTGATCCGGCAAAACTACTTTATTCGCCGGGCTGTTTATTGTTCTTAACATTAAGTTCATATTCAGATTGGAGGAAAAGAACCTGAAAGATCACTTTAGATAAAAGCATGGCATGGGAAAAAGAGAAGGAAGGAAAGAAGAATTATGGAAAAAATATCTGGCCGGCCAGGCTACAAGGCAGGAATTAGTAGAGCTGGAGGTATTCCTTTCTGCGGTGACTCCCGATGAAATATTATCAGGTCTTGAATATATGGGAAAGGGATCTTTGAAAGATAATCCAACGGGGATTTCTATGCCGGAGCGCATGGCTGACCGTTTGCGGGAACAGTTACGGCAATATGCCACCAGGTCGGGCGGAGAAAAATATAAACTTTCCCCGGTTCCTCCTTCCCCGGCAAATCCTTTTCACAGAAACAGGATGGTTCGTTGGATGGCAGCCGCTTCTTTGATGATCCTGGTCTTAGGCGGTTTTCTTTTTCTTACCCATAATAAGAGAGCCGGTTTTTTTGCAGGTAAGGATCATTCGGGTTTTTCCATTCAAAATGATTCATATACCTGGGACAGCATCCTTAATGCTGGCAGTACGGCAAGGCTGGTAACCTTGTCAGACCAGACTAAGATCTGGTTGAATAAAAACACGATCTTATTGGTAAATAAGAATTATGAGTCGGACAGGAAGGTAAGGATAAAAGGAGAAGGTTATTTTGACGTGACAAAAAATGAACAACATCCATTCCGCGTGGAGGCAGGGAACGTAGAAACGGTAGTGTTGGGCACGACATTTAATATCGACAACAACGCGGACCAATCGGAGGTATATATAGGCCTTGTAAAAGGCAGCGTAAAAGTTCAGCATTCCGGGAACGACCCTGTCACCCTTTCTCCCGGAGAAACGGCTATAACAGGCAGAAAGGAAGGACATATTACAACCGTTCGCACAGGTGTGCAGGATATAGGAGGGTGGATCAATGGTGATCTGGTATTTAATCAACTGCCCCTGGCTGAAGCGCTGGTTAAATTGGGCTCCTATTATGGAATCGATATTCAGGCTGATCCGGATTTGCTGAAGGATAAGGAGGCGACGGCGGTCTACCACCGGAAAGAAAGCTGGCAGCAGGTCCTGCATCATTTGCTGTTTATCTATCATCTTTCCTACAAGACCGGTGACCGGAACATAATCATTATAAAGCCATCTTAATATCCCACCGGACCACCCAAATTAAACAGACTCTTAACGTGTAAACAACCAGGAAATCATGAAAAAAAAGGTAAGACACCTGTGGCAACTGCTGCGGTCAGGCATTCTATTATCCAAATTATTTTTTCTATTGCTAAGTTGTTGGCCAGGTAGTAATTTATCGGCGCAAATCCTTAAACTGCCGGATCCCGTCACGCTCACTGCGGAACGAATTACCGTGACGGACCTGATTGCGGCCCTTCAGCAACAAACCCGTTATACCTATTCTTATGACAAGACCAGGCTGGCTGCGATAACAATTCAGCATATTCAATGGCAAAAACTGCCACTGGAAAAAGCACTGGAGGAATTACAGAACAAAGCCCATTTGCAATATTCCCTGCTCGACAATAATATTGCTATTTCGGTTAGAGAGGGGAGACAGGATGCGCCTAAAAAGAAAAGCAACCCATCTCCGGCCATCAGGGGTCGTGTCGTTGATTTTGAAACGTCACAGCCTTTGCCTGGCGCAACGGTGACGATTCAGCAAACAGGAAGATCGGTATTGTCGGATGAGAAAGGATTTTACGAATTTATGAACGTGCTTGACTCGGTCTATACGCTTACCGTCAGCTATGCCGGATATCAAAAAAATTATCTTCCCGGTATCACCGTGCAGGCAGGAAAGACCTGGATACTGGATGTAAAGATGCAGGCGGGCAGTTCCCTGAATGAAGTAGTGGTCGCTGCCGGAACCAGGAAAGTGAAGGCCGTAACCCATTCGACAGAAAAAGACCTGGTAGCGGAAATACGGAATGCCACCGGGGTGGTCTCCGGTATTTCCAATGAAATGATCGTAAAGACAGGAGACCGGAATGCCGCCGAAGTAGTGAAGCGTATCTCGGGGGTAACGGTAGTGGACGACCGTTTTATTGTGATCAGAGGGATGAATGAACGGTATAATCTTACCTACCTCAATAATAATATTGCACCATCAACGGAATTATACAATAAGGCTTTCGCCTATGACCTGCTTCCCAGCAGTATTATCGACCGGATCCTGGTATACAAATCTCCCGTGGCGGATTTGGTTGCCGACTACGGCGGCGGAGCCATTAAAGTATATACCAAAAACGCCATGCCGGTTAAACACCTGGATATGGGCATACAGGTAGCCCATCGACCGGGTTCCACCCTGACGGAGATAAACAGTTATAATGGCGGTAAATATGATTTTTTAGGATTTGACGATGGCTCCCGGAAATTACCCGCTTTTTCACCGGGTTATTTCCATACGGAAAAAAGAGTGAACGATCTCAAACAGGCCGATATGATCAGGGCATTTTCCAATACATTGAATTATGGAACCCGTCATAGCCTTCCGGATATCCAGTTTTTCGTCAATTATTATAATTCCTGGAAAATTGGTAAGGAAAAAAGATTGTATAACCTCACCTCGGTAACCTATACCCATGAAACTAAAAACTATAACCTGTACCGCCAGACCGGCAATACGAATGCTTATGGTGTAGACACGACTATCGGGTTTAACTATGGTGGTCTGAACAAAATTACGAACAGCAGCCAAAGTACGGAGATAGGTAAGATCAATGTATTGGAGAACCTGACCTTGAAATGGAACAAACGGCATAAAATGGAGTTTAAAAATTTCTTCGTGAACGAAGGCCGGAACTTTACGGGTATCACGGATAGCCGTCTCAATGCCTTGCTTTACTACGACACGAGTTCAGGCTTTAAACGTACCCGGGACATCACCCTTTCTTTCCAGCAAAGAGTGCTTTATTCGGGTAATATCGGAGGAACGCATATGTTGGGTAGGGGTAACAAACAGGAATTCAGCTGGAATATTGGATATACCTATGATCTTCAGAACGTACCCGATCAACGAAGCAGTCATTTTCTGAGTTGGTATAACAGACCTTATTCGGCTGCCGGTACCAACATGTTAGGAGATGACGGAACTTTGGGAATGATATCCAGGCTTTTCGTGAAGAACGAAGAAAATGTGTACAATGCCTCGATCGATTATAGCCTCCACCTGGACAAAAACCTGGTATTAAAAACGGGTACCTACCAAATGTACAAACTGCGGAATGTAGGCAGACGTTTTTATCGGGTGAACAGGGGAGGCTTATCTCCTGATGAAGTTGCCCCAACGGATGCACCTTCCGGTTATATAGGAGGATATGGATCCAACAATCCCGGTATCATAAATTTTACCCAACAGCAGTTAAGTTCGGTCTGGAACCCTGCCTGGTTTCCCGACGATAACACGGGATTGAAATTATACGATGTCACCAATCCCACCGATAGTTATGTTGCCAGTGAACAGAACAACTCCTTTTACATTATGGGGGATTGGAAGACGGCAAAGGAAAAGATAACCCTGAATGCCGGTCTACGGGTGGAGTATGATCGTCAAAAAGTAGCCAGCGCTACAGGCGGTTCATCGGATGGCACTATACGGCTGGCTTATGGAAATCATCCGCTTACATCCGTGCTGCCTTCTGTAAATATAAGTTATCGTCCTTTTTCCACGGTAGTGCTGCGAACCGGGTACGGACGCACCGTGAACAGGCCCGAGTTTCGCGAAGTATCCGCTTTCCGGGACTTCGATTTCCAGAATAACGAGATGATCGATGGACGCCCGGATGTTGTTACAGCGACCATCGATAATTACGACTTTCGCGCCGAATTTTATCCGCATAGCGTCGCACAGAATGAGCTGTTCAATGCAGGCGTTTTTTATAAATTCATTCAAAACCCGATCGAAAGACTTCGCGCTGAAAACACGAGTAGTACCGGCAATAGCAATTTTACCCAAATCAGTTTCGGCAACGCAAAAAGCGCCAAAGTTTATGGAGTGGAGGGAGAGATCAGGAAGAATCTGTCCTTTATAGGTGGCAGCCGTCTGTTTAAAAATTTATCGATCGTAGCAAATGGGTCATGGATCAAAAGCTCGACCGTGCAGGTCAGCCATAACGGTTATTTGCGTGATACTGTGGCAGGTCGTCCTTTACAGGGACAGTCTCCATACGTCCTAAACGGTGGGTTGTTCTATGAGAATGCGGGTTGGGGTACTAAATTGGGGATCGTCTATAATGTAAATGGCCCCCGGATCTATGCCAAATCTATTCTTAACGGGAAGGCCGGCGCACAGGCAGGAAACGATAGTCTGCAATTTCGCCCCGACCTGGTGCAATTGCCCTTTCACCAGCTTGATCTTTCCTTTTCACAACGGATCGTAAAATCGCTGCAAGTGAAAATCACGCTGCAGAACCTGCTGGACCAGGCTGCCCGTATTATTGAAGACCACAATTTTAATCAGCGGTATGATCCGGAAAAGGCGACGGTCAACCCTGCAAATGGGGAAATCTATAGCACCGGTGATAATATTTATAACCGCTTTAAACCAGGCAGGTATTTCCTGGTTCAGTTCACCTACGCATTTTAAATAAATCTTTTTATGTATCCGAGCTTTTTTAAAATTTTTTTCCCGGCCGCCATCCTGCTGATCCTGCTTTTACCTTCCTGTAAGAAGAACGTTCATCCCGAAATGCAAGCGGGATTAATTCCCGGCCGGATCACCTTTCTGAACCTTTCTGAAGACCTGCAATTAGAGGTAAGCCAGTCAATCCGGTATTCCCAGTTTAGTTATGTGCTGATCGATAATCCGGATACCAATTATGTGAAGACGGTCGAAGGATTCGACGAGATGCCCTATTTCTCACAGGAACGGCCCATGCAATATCCGATTGCAGATATATATAATATCAAACAGGATCAGCCCTGGATAAAATACCAATGGCTGACTACGGGAGATCACCAGTTAATACTGACGGATACCGGCCGTCATCCGGTTGTACGCCTGCCGGTTAATATATCTGCGGATAATCCACTCACGGTTTGGTATATGGATAGTCTCGGACAATATCGCGGGGCGATTACACGCGATCATTTCCAAAGTAAAACCGGTCAGGTGGATCTGCGTGTGGTGGACGCCAGTCCGGATGCCGGTCCGGTGTTCTTTACCATCAACCAGGAACCTGCCAAAGATTTCCCGGATACCCTCAAATATGGAACGATAAGTTCTTTTATTCAACGCAGTGTAACCGTAGCAGATACACTCCGGTTACGGTTTTACAGTGTTGCAGATTCTTCCACGGTTTTAACCAGGACCACCCTGGTCGTTCAGCCGGAGCATGCCTATACCATCGTACTAACTGGATATTATCAATCGAATTATTATATAAATCCGTATTCCGGAAAGCCGGTATGGCCTTCCCCTGACCTGAGGATACTCCTGTTTAAAAATAACTAGACAAAACCCGTCTTATTATCCCGTTAATAAATTCCCAATAATTCCACATAATTATTCCATCATGAAATCGATTTTTTCCCGGAGAGGCAGAAGCCAAAAAGCCGTCGTTCTGAATCTGCTGCTGATAATTTTTCTGGGCAATCTGCTCCCGGCCTGTAAAAAAGTGGATGAACATGCAAATTTGATCGAGAACCAGCCGTGGTTATTGACAGAAGGGGGGCTGAGCGGATTATTCAATATATGGGCTTACAAATACCAGCAGGGATTTCTGGTGGGAGACACGGCAACCCTTGTCGGCAAACTGTTTGCAGACCGGCAGGGAACCACTGTCGAAGTAGGAAATGTTCCTGCCGCTATTATTGCCAAAGGGAAGGTGTCGACTAAAATTTATAATACCAGGACCGGTCAGGAGGATTCATTGGAAGTGATACGGTTCCTCATTACCAAGGGAATGGGGGTCGGTTCGGATATTCCGTTGACCTTACATGCCAATGGTTATTCAATGCAGGGATTGCCGCTGACCATTAAGCTCATTAATACCGGCGACCGGCGTACCGACACCAGCCTTTTCGTCGATAAGCTGGCCACCTGGCTCCCGGCGGACCTTACCCCCTTCCAGACAACCTATCGGGGTTCTCCTTTTGTGAACAATAGCAGCGTTGCCGGGGATGGCACGATTTATTTCGATAATGTCAACGGTATCTATAAGATGGCTGCTGCACAGGTTTCTCCCGTCCTTTTGAAAGGCAGTACACTGACCGACCAGCAGCAAAAAACATTCACGATCGATGTGATCCTTTCCAGCGTAATTTCCCCGGACGGGAATTCCCTGCTTTTTTCTTCGATCGTAACGGAGGATATACCTGCAGGAGCAGATAGTCTCTACATTACCAGGTTATGCAGAATGGATATGAACAGTAATCAGGTGGTCACCCTGAACAGAACGACCACACTGAAAGGAGCAGGGCCTTACCTGGAATCAGTGGGACCTTTTGGAGGTGATATAGGAACGATTAAGATGGCAGCGGCCAGGTTGAAGATGGATATTTCGGGGAATATCTGGTTTGCCAATATTTATCACCCCGTCAGCAATCTTGACAATCCCTATTCTTACAGCACCTGTAACAGCACCGATGACTGGTATCTTCCTCTGAAGGACGCAAGTTACGCCGAGCCTACCTCCGCCGTCTTATCCAATATATGCCGGATGGACAATAACGGGCAGGTACTTTCCTTAATGCAGACAAATGCGATGGCACCCTTCGGGCCGGCAAATTATATTACACCGGGCCCCATGTTTTCTGTTGCGTACGATTTTTTCTTGCTGAGCCCGGATGGGTCTGTTGCTTACGGATTGAAACAATCGTCAAATGCCTGGACCTATGATATAAACCAATATAATTTTGCCCAGGGGGATATTGTGAATACCATTAATAGCAGTCAAAGCAATTTTAGCTTTATATCCTTCGATACGGCCGTTGCTACTAAATTGAATTCAGCGGGTAATTTTCCCCCTCCCTACATAGCTTCCGATCCCAATTTTGTCCCTTGTATGATATTGCCAAACAATGATATGCTTTACGTTTCCACTAGTTCCCTCTTTGCTTATAACTTTGATAATAAGTCGGTTTACTGTTATGCCGGAGCGGAGAATCAAAACCCGGACATTCAGACCAGGGATACAGGCCCAGCCAGGTTTGTGCTATTTAACGGCTCCTACAGCAGTTCCGGACAGCTGCGTTTTTGCGGGCTTGACAAACAGGGGGCAATCTACTATTGTACGGGTGGTTCCGTTGGAAGTAACCTTACGGATGATTTTGCGAATGGAGTCAGTTTTTACAAGCTTTATCCGAAGAAATGACCTTTTGAATGCCCTTCAGCTAATAAACACGTTCAATAAATAATTGCAAACAAAAATCCCCGGAAGGTTTTAACCTCCCAGGGATTTGCACAAACTATTAAACTATGGATTCTCTAAAAACAAACTAATTCCTTTATATTTTTGAAACCTTCAATAGTTTCATACTGATCTGTTTGTCATCATACCTGACCTGCAATGCATAGGTGCCGTTCGGAAGTTTGCCCAGCCCATAGATCGTAAGGTTGTTATTCAGACCCTGGTTAACAGACCGTTTGGTCTGTGTGACCACACGTCCCATCATATCTACCAGGGTGAACAATACATTTCCATTCCCGGGAGCCCTCAGATCAATGGTGATATGATCTGAAAAAGGATTGGTCAGCGGCTTCACGTCAAAATCGATTGAAGTATTGCTGAGCAGAACCTGGTTGGTGTAGCGATGATAATTATTGCTTACGATATCGATCCGGTAATAGGTTTGTGCGGATACCGGTGTCGGATCGGTGAACCGATAGGCTGCTCCAAGGCCTTCACCAGCCTGACCCTGAATGGAGCCGACGCCTTTAAAATTAATTCCGTCATCGCTTCGTTCGATCGTATAGGATACGCCGGGCACTTCCTCAGCAGTGATCCATTGGAGATTTCCCAACCCTTCTTTCACCTGTCCTTTAAAGGAAAGAATGGAAGTGGGAAGAACGATATTACAATTGACGGCCTTAACGATCTTCGGCGTCAGGGTTATGAAAGAGCAATTGGGATTATTTAAATTGGCAGGAGTACTTGCCACGATGATTCTGTATTTGACTTGCAGATCGACCGCGTTGAGCCGGAAATATCGGACGATCGTGTACTCGTATTGACCGGATACGGGATTAAACACCGGGGTGGCGCTTCCGGAAGAAGGCTTGCCGGTCGTATCGATACCAGTCGTTACCCAGGTTACGCCATTATCCGTACTTTTTTCCAGTTTCCATTCCGTATAATTCGGAAAGAAGGCGATAACCTTGAACCGCACCGTATCGTCGGCTCCCTGGCAGAGGGTATCGGGTTTGTTAGGGGTAAGCACCATATTGGGAGTACAGGAGGCTACTCCGATATCATCGATAGCCCAGTCATTACCTCCGCCGCCCGGGGCATTGTTCCGGATACTGATGACCATCGAGGTTTGCGTGGGGCCTGTCAGGTAGATAAATCCTTTTCGCACCCATTGGCCAGTATACAGCATATTTCCTGTTGTATAATAGTCATAACCGTTCACATTGAAGGTCAGGTTGGGATACACGCCCGACGAATCATGCGTGACAGGATCCGTAGGAATATAGTTGGTATTCCCTGCGCCAACACCATTCGAATCACATCCGCAGCGGGAGCAGATATTGCGGAACCAGGCGGTATATTGATAATAGGTATTCGGGCAAAGATTATAGACCGTATCCAGGAAAGCCGTATCGGTGCGGTAGGCGGCGTTGACCACTATCATATAACCTCCGCTTTGGCCAGCCTTATCGTCTGTCGCAGGGTTACCCAGGGTGGGACTTGCTGCTCCCGTATGGTCACCGATTATATCCCAGACACTGAAAATACGATGCGAAGGGCTCTGTGAATTGTCCGGTTTCAGCCAGGTATTTAAAATAGAATAGCCGTTGGCTGCTGTCGTGCCGCCGCTGGTATTATTGGAAACCCCGTAATAATAGTCATTCGGCATGCCGCTGTTGCTGGAAAAAGGGGAATAGGTGTAATTGGCCGGTACTTTATTGGAAGCGATCCGGTCCTTGACCGACCCTGAGCCAAAAGTTCCGCCAAATTCATTGATAATGGCATTTGTTCCCACCGTATTGGTGCACATGCCATAGTTATTGAAAACGACAATGGTATAGGATGGGAATGGTATCGATACTAATGTTGTAGAATTATTATAGTGAAATGCGCCATTCCCTACGTTGATCTGGGTTCCATAGGCTACAGCGCCTACGGTTACCCTGAACGAAGCGACCATAATGCAGGCCCCTCCAAAAAAACTGGGTTTGCTGGTCTTGGCGATTGTTCCGCCAGTAGTTCCATTAGCTCCTGCCCCCATGTTGATCGTGATCCCGGAGCCGGTGATCGTACCTCCGTCGACGTCGGCGCCATCAGTAAATTGCTGGTATATTTTACCTTCATTGGTCAACACCCGGAGGGTGCCCGGAATATAGGTTGTATTTGCCGGAATATTATCCGTATAAGAGCAGGTAAATGCTGTATTCGCTTTAACGACAAAGGTTGCCCTGATCTCCAGAACATCACCCGGCTCTACTGTTCCTCCATTTGTTCCTTTAGTGATATTGACATAGCTCTTGCCATAATCGACAGTAGGCGCCTGGGAAAAGGCTAAACCGCCAATGAGAAAAAAAGGAAAAAATGCAAGAAAACCTCTGGCCCGAAGCACAATACGGAGTTTGGTTTTCATGGGATTGAATTAAGTTGTTTTCAAGGTTCGGATTTAAATACTTACAGATAAAAACAAAAACTAAACAGATTAAAACTAAACAGATTAAAACAAATGCTAACGGATTAAGACAAGTACTACAGATTAATACAAGTATAAAATTAGTCATTTTTTTAATAGATGACAATCGTATAAATACCCCTGAATGAGGGGAAAATCTACTATTCCGGATGCGGGGAAAAAATGGTTATTTTGTAGTGAGCGTAAATCCTTTTCTTATGAAAAACAAAGGCCTAATTGGTGGCGGTTTGGTAGTATGCTCATGCCTGTGCTTATCTCTGAACGTTTCCTCTCAAAGAACCGTCACCTGGTATGGCCAGTCTTTTAAGATCGATACATTATACCCGGCGACAGGTTCGTCGGGTATGAATACTCCCTGGGAAATGGTGTATGGTCCGGATGATTCTTTATGGGTCACCGAATCACACAACTACAGGATATGGAAGATACATCCTTCCAATAAAGGCGTCCGTCTTTTATCGGATCTTAACAGCGAAAGAGATTTCAGCGATGCAGATGCCGGATCCTGCTGGCCTCAGGGCGGCCTCATGGGGCTGGCCATCCATCCTGATTTTTATGCCGGCAAACCCTGGATATATATAGCCTATGTTTATCACCAGGTGAGTCCATGTTCTGCAGGTGCCGGGAGTTATACCACGAAGATCGTTCGCTGCCGGTATAGTTCAGGTACGGGTGTCCTTTCGATCATGGATACTGTTATCTCCGGTCTTAACGGCAGCAATGACCATAATTCCGGAAGAGTGCTGATCAGTCCTCAAAAAGAAAATGACGGTCAATATCACCTTTATTATACCATCGGGGATATGGGGGCGGGTAATCTGGCTAACAGCAACCGGCCCAATCATGCTCAGGATACGACTATTCTCGAAGGGAAGATATTAAGATTGAATACGGAACCGGATATCTCGAAGCCTTTGAGCCAGCGATGGATCCCCGGAGATAATCCCTTCCCGGAAGGCGCGGTTTCATCCGCAAAAAATCCAATCTATTCTTTTGGTCATCGTAATCCCCAGGGTCTTGTCTTTGGATCGGTTAACGGGGGCGCTTCATATATCTTATACAGCAGCGAGCATGGTGACCGTTCCGACGATGAAGTGAATATTATCTTACCGCATTCCAACTACGGCTGGCCGAAAGTCGCTGGGCTCTGTGACGATAACTATACGTCGGCGAATAATGATTCCATGTATCTGGCGAATAAGGCAGTGATCAGCGAGACAGGTTTTTGTGATACCACCAGGACGACCTTGCGGGAACCCATCTTTTCTTTTTATAACTGGAGCCGGAACCCCAATAAAACGGCAGGTGCTAAAGGCAATTCGTTTTGGCCTACCATTGCTCCTTCCAGTATCGCCTTTTATGGGGCGGGTAATATTCCGGGCTGGAATTATTCCTTATTGATCCCTTCCTTAAAAAACGGGATGTTCCGGTTAAAACTGAAACCGGATGGCCTTGGCATCGACAGCACCCAGACACCGACGGATACCCTTCATTATTTTCCGGGCTACCGTCTTCGTAATGTTACGGTTGCCCCTGCGGGAGATACCCTGTTTGTGTCGGTGGATAATTCCTGCTGCGCGCTGGATGCAAGCGGCACATTGGGTAGTTCAATCGCGGCTCCGGCTGAAAAAGGGTTCATATTACGTATGATCTACCTGACTCCTCTGGCGCTCACCGATACAGGGAAGACAATCCGGAATGCACCACCGGAGAATACTACCTGTAAAGTATATCCGAACCCTGCAGATAAGATACTTTATATCCATGCCAATTCGGGCGAACATAAACCCCTGGTCGCCGAACTCTACGATATCATGGGTAATGCGGTCCTGGTAAAACCCTCTTCCCAGGATCAGTTCTCCCTGGATATCCATTCGCTTATCCCGGGTATTTATATCTTCCGGTTATTGAATGGTTATGCCGTACCGCTGCTGACAGCGAAGATTATCGTCAAATAGATCTCCTTTTTAACCATATTTTAACACTTGGGCCTAGTATCGATTTTTTAATTCTGCCTCTATCCTGGAACGCATTCGCTGATAAATCGGAACGCCCCAAAGAGCCGGATTGAAAGGTGTTGCATACAAAGTTTCGAATAATGATGAAAAGGAGAATCTGGATCTTAGCTGTAGTGGGGGTGACATTTGCCATCCCGGCAGTTGCTCAGCAACGTACATCCAATAAATTGGCTCAATCACGATTGGCTCAATCAAAACCAGCCATCGTTATCGGAATGGTGGTCGATCAGATGCGCTGGGATTTTTTATACCGGTACCAGGCCAGATACGTGGATATGCACATATCCCGTTGGTTTTTATGGGTTGGAATATTAAACCCGGCGAGACCAATCATGTGGTCCATATGACGGATATAGCCCCTACGCTCGCTGCCATGCTGCATATACAAATGCCAGGCGGCTGCGTGGGGAGCCCGGTAACAGAAGTGATACAAGCTCAATAAAACATAATAAACCCAATGCGAAGACCCTTTTTTACATTCATTCTTTTAGTTTCCACTTTTTTACATGCATCGCAATCCCATGCCAATTCCGATCCGGACCGGCCATTTCACCAGGCCTTTTCTGTCAAGTATCCTCTACCTGCCGGGTTGAAGGGTGGCAAGCTGATAAAGATAGTAACCGATTATAATGACAATGCCTATGTCCTTTCGGACAAAGGACTTTATTATGTTTGTCAGGGACAATTGGTAAAGGATCTCCGTTTCCGGCCATTATCGGACAAAGCCCTGTTGGACGTGGTGGCCCAGGAGGGATCGGGGCATTTATATTATCTCTATGAAGATAAATTCTTAACGAATGGTTATGCGGGGGTACCCTATGGTTTGGTTCCGAAGGGAAAATATACCACCATGGCCGTAGCGGCAGATGGGTCGGTGCTGCTCGCGGGCAATAAGGTATGGGGTCTCTGGAAGCAAGGAGGAAATATCCAATCTATCCCTGCCATACCTGAGCCTTTACTTTCTTTGCAGGTCAATGATGGGATCTATTACGCTTTGGGCGCAAAGGCAGTCTATCGTTTATCCGGTGAAAAGTTCGTAGCCTTTCATACAGGCTACGGACTAAAGACTATGTCCTTCCGGGGAAATGAAATCCTGATCGGGACGGCACAAGGATATTATGGCATTCAAAAAAGGAGCGGGGATACGAGTTTTATAGTGCAGGATCGTTTGCCGGTAACGGACGTAGACCGTTTGTTGGTAGTTAACGATCATGTTTGGGCTGCAACGCAGCAAGGTGCATTCATGCGGGAAGAAACGGGTGCATTTCGTTATTATGCCTCTCGCCGGTGGCTGCTGGATGATAAAGTAAAAGATATGGCTGCAGATGGTGATGGGAATATATACCTGTTAACGGATAGCGGCCTGAATAAACTATCCTTTCCACTGCAGACCATGGCTGGTAAAGCGGATTATTTCCAGCGTTCGATCCGGGAAAGGAAAATACGATATGGATTCATATCCAGTGTACATCTGTCTGTACCGGGTGACCCGGCCAGTTCCGAATTGGAGGATACGGACAATGATGGGTTGTGGAGTACCTTTTACCTGAGCAGCCAGGCATTCAGGTATGGCGTTACCAGGGATGCTAAGGCCAAACGCTATGCCTGGGAGGCTTTCGAGGCATTCGAACGTTTGTTATCCATCAACCCGATAAAGGGGTTTCCCGCCAGGAGCTTCGAACGCAAGGGGTATAAAGTACACGATCACCAGGCATGGAGGGATTCTCCTGATCCGGAATGGGAATGGAAAGGAACCACCAGCAGCGATGAATTTGTCGGATGGATCTTTGTCGCTGCCACCATGCACGAGATGGTTGTAGAAACAGAATCGGAACGTGCCCGGGTGGCTGCCTTTATCGATAAGATCCTGACCCATATCATCGATCATAATTATAACCTGGTGGATGCGAATGGCAAACATACCTTGTGGGGTCGGTGGAACCCGGAATATATCAATTGGTATCCGGAATCCATATTTGACCGGCGGCTTGGCAGTACCACCATCATTGCGGGTCTGCAGCTGGCTTACCAGCTCACCGGCAAGCCCCGGTATAAAGATGAAGCTATGCGTCTGATGAAAGAGAACGGATACCTGGCCAATATCCTGATCGATTGTGAAAAGATCAAAAAGACCCCGGGTTTTATTTATGAAGGCGCCAATATGAGCGATGGTTCCTGGAACCATTCGGATGATGAAATGGCCTTTCTCACCTATTGGGTATTATATAAATATGCGTTTACGGATTCGCTTCGCACTCAATATGCCGGAGCGATCCGGAATCATTGGGCCTTTGAAAAACCCGAGCGGAATGCTTTATGGAACCTGATCACTTACGGAACCATCGGTGAATTTGACAAAGAATCCACCTTCTGGCATCTCCGGGAATATCCAATGGACCTGGTGGAATGGAAGATAAAGAACTCACACCGGAAGGACATCGTTTTACTGCCCCCTAATTTAAGAGGCCAAACGACGACAGAACTTTTGCCGCCCGGTGAATTGCCTATGCACCGGCATAACGCCAATTTTTTCCAGCTGGACGGTGGTAATGGAGGCAGAGGCGAACTGGCCGGTGATGAATACCTCCTGCCTTATTGGATGGGACGATATCTTAATGTAATAGATTGAAAAGAGGAACTGGTCAGATTCCGGTTCAACTTAAATTTTAACAGACACAAGAATATGTTGCCTTCATTTCAAAAAATATTCATTTATTCGTTGACGGTAGTATCATTCACCGGAGCAACCCTTTTGCCTGAAAATGCAGCGGCACAGACGGCCACGGCACAACCATCAGACCTCTCCAGCATCATTAAAGATTTTTATCATCGCCCGGACCGGATCATGATCTCCGCTCACCGTGCGAACCATAGCTTGTTCCCGGAAAACTCCCTGGCTGGTATCCGAAAGGCAATCGGGGAAGGGATCGATATCGTCGAGCTGGATATCCGGGAGACGAAAGACAGCGTTCTCGTGGTGATGCATGACAAGAACATCGACCGGACAACCACCGGCAAAGGGCTGGTCAGTTCTTTAACCTATAAGGAATTGCAGGACTTTTACCTGTTGCAGGACGGCAAACCCAGTATGGAAAAGATCCCTGCTTTCGAAGAGGTATTGAAACTGGCGAAAGGAAAGATTATGATCGATATCGATTTTAAGGCAGATACAGGCAGGGCGTCCAGGGAGACCTATGGTCTGATCTCTTCCTATGGCATGGAAAAACAGATCCTTTTCTTTGTTTACGATTACAGGGATGTGGCCGGGCTGAGGAGCCTGAATAAAAATGTACCGATCATGCCAAGGGCTTATAATAAGGACGACGTGCAGGCCATATTGGGTATGGGCGGATTCCCGGTGATCCATGTGGATGAAAGTTATTATTCGGATCGGGTAATGGGAAGTATCCGGGAGGCGGGTGTCCGGGTATGGATCAACGCCCTGGGAAAATATGATAAGATGGAAAAGGAGAAAGAAGGCTCGGGCTTTAGTGAACTTCTGAAAATGCGACAGGTGAATGTGATCCAGACCGACCGGCCTGAGCAGCTGCTGGCTTATCTGCGTAAAAATAAATTACACCGGTAAAAAGGCTTATGCCCTATATTGCAGAAGCCTTCACCATAAAACTGCTTGTATGTACAGATTGGTCCTTTCGGTAGTTGGGTATTTTCTTTTCTTTTGTGGTTCATCGAATGCACAAAAAAATCCGCAGAACCCGCAGGCCTTCGATGCGGGCCGTTTATCGGTAGAATGGCGTTTTGTAAAAAATTTTTACGAATTGCCACCCAAGGCTATCAGTACCCTGACCCTTACCAATAAAAGTGATGCGGAATTCCCTGCAACGGGATGGAAGATCTATTTTAACACCAACAGGGCTGTTGACTCCAAATCTGTAACAGGAGGTGTTTCCATATTGCATAAGAACGGGGACCTGAATTGTATAGCTCCGCTGGGCAATGGATCGGTCCTGAAAAAAGGGGATTCCATGCATATCCAATTTACCTGGTCCGATCTGACCTTTAATCCCTCCGATGTTCCCAATGGTTTTTACCTGGTATGGGATAAGGAGCCGGAAAAAGGGTATGAGCTGAATGATTTTAAGATGGGCCCGATTGTAGATGATGCGGCAGGGTTTATCACTGCCAAACAGGAATATGAGCAGAATGCCCGTATAAAAGATATGCCTGCAGCAGGCCTTCCCAAAATATTTCCGACACCTTTATCCTATAAGGAGAATGGGTTTGAATTTCTGTTGAATTCAGGCATTCCGGTAATAACGGATCCTGCCTTCAGAAATGAAGCGGTTTACCTGGCGGATATCCTGGCCGGATTAACAGGAAAAAGACCTGAAGTCATAGCCCGGGCGGTCACAGCCTCCGATCTGGAAGGAGCAACAGCAGCACTAATAGCACCAGGAGCACCAGGATCAACAACAAGGTCATCCGTTCAAAACAGGAAGATCCTGCTGCAATGGGGAGGACAACCGGGAGGACCGGCACTTTCCTCAGCTAACGGCAAACCTGGTAATGCAGGACAGTCCGATACGGCTGCCTATCAATTGATGGTGAATGGTTCGGTTATCCTGATCCGGTCGACTTCCTCAGAAGGGTTATTTTATGGCATACAATCTCTGGTTTCTCTTATCGACCCGGGCGTTTGGGCCGGTCAAAAAAATGAAATAAAGATATCAGGGGTGGAGGTGAAGGACTCTCCCCGTTTTGGTTACCGGAGCCTGATGCTGGATGTTGCCCGCAATTTTCAAACGAAGAACGAACTGATGCGGGTGCTGGACCTGATGGCGCTCTATAAGCTGAATATCCTGCATCTCCATTTTATGGATGATGAAGGCTGGCGTCTGGAAATACCTTCCCTGCCCGAATTGACTGAGATCGGGTCAAGAAGAGGGCATACGCTGGACAGCAAAAAATTCCTGCCGCCTTCTTTTGGTTCGGGCCCGGCTACAGATCGTACAACTGGGAGCGGTCATTATACGCGGACCGAATTTATCGAATTGTTGAAATATGCCAAAATACGCCATATACGGATCATCCCGGAAATAGAAAGCCCCGGGCATGCGCGGGCAGCGATAAAAGCTATGGATGTCCGTTACGAGAATTATTCCCGGAAAGGCAACCGTTCTGAAGCAGAGCGTTATTTATTAAGAGACCTCGGGGACAAATCGGTCTATGAAGGCCCGCAAATGTGGAATGACAATGTCCTCTGTGTGGCCCTTCCCTCGGTTTACCGATTTTTCGATAAGGTAGTGGATGAGATCGCCCTCATGTACAGGGAGGCCGGGGCTTCGCTGACCACCATTCATCTTGGGGGTGACGAAGTACCTACAGGGGCCTGGGAGAAATCTCCTCTTTGTGCAAAACTGCTGAAGAGCGATCCTTCCCTTAAAGAGACAACCGATCTCTGGCGTTATTATTACCATAAACTGGACAGTTCCTTAAAATCGCGTGGTCTTGTTTTATCCGGCTGGGAAGAGATTGCGATGCGCAAAACCATGGTCGGTGGCAAAGCAGGAATGGTTGTGGATCCTTCTTTTTTAAAGGCCGGATCTCAGGTGCATGTATGGAATAATATGATCGGAGGAGGCGAAGAAGATCTGCCTTATCGTTTGGCTAATGCCGGTTTTAAGGTAATCCTCTCTTGCGTGAGTAATAATTATTTCGATATGGCTTACCAGAAAACTCCCGGAGAACTGGGTTACCATTGGGGCGGATATACGGATGTCAATAAACCTTTCGATTTTATCCCTTTCGACTATTACAAAAATTCGAAAGAAGATTATTGGGGCAACCCGGTGGTCCCGGGCTATTTTTCCGGGAAGGTCCGTCTGACAGAGGAGGGCAAAAAAAACATCCTGGGAGTCCAGGGCTTATTGTTCGCGGAGAACCTTCCCACGGTCGCCAGGCTGGAATATATGCTGTTGCCCAAATTGTTGAGTACGGCAGAACGTGCCTGGGCTGCCGATCCTTCCTGGGCAACGGAGAAGGACAGTATCCGGGCCGGGCAACTATACCAGGATGCCTGGAGCACGTTCTCGAATATCCTGGGTAAAAGGGAATTGCCCCGTCTGAATTATCTGAATGGTGGATATGCTTTCCGGATTCCTCCGGCCGGAGCGGTGCTGGAGAACGGCATATTATACCTGAACAGTCCTGTTCCGGGCTTTACCATCCGGTATTCGGCAGATGGAAGCGAACCGGGGCCGGCCAGTAAAATATATACCACTCCTGTTACCGAAAAAGGAACCTTTAAGATCAGGGTATATGATACCAAGGGCAGGGGAGGAAGGATCGTGACGCTGGAAAATCCCTGAAATCAACTAATCCCTGAATCCGGTAAAACCACAAATGACCAACCCCCAAACGATAATAGAATAGTATGAAACGAAATTATTACATGGTAGGGATCGTTTTCCTCACCTTCTTCGTGATCTCCTTTATTACGAATATACTGGGGGCTCTTATACCGGATATTCAAAAGAGTTTCCAGGTGAGTTATTCAATGGTGGCCTTCCTGCCTTTTTCTTTTTTTATTGCCTATGCCGTGATGTCGATCCCTGCGGGGATCTTTATAGAAGCCTACGGGGAAAAAAAGGCAATGATCCTGTCCTTCGGAATTGCCTTTCTTGGGGCGGGTCTCCTGAGTCTCTTTGCCGGATACGCAGTTAGCCTTTTATCACTTTTCCTGATAGGTATCGGTATGGCCATGCTGCAGGTGGTTATCAATCCCCTCCTGAGGATTTCGGGCGGCGAGGAACATTTTGCCTTTAACTCGGTAATGGCGCAGCTCCTGTTCGGACTGGCTTCCTTTATGAGTCCAAGGGTCTATACGTATATGGAATCCCGCTTGCAGGAAAATGCTGCAGGAGATAATGCCTTTGTTGCCCTGATGCGGAAAATAACCAACCCGCAATATACCTGGACTTCCTTATACTGGTTATTCCTGCTTCTTATCCTGCTGATGATCGCGGTCATACTTTTTTCCCGGTTCCCAAAAGTAGTGCTTACGGAAGAGGAAAAAGGCGGAACGATCGCTACGCATGTGCAGTTGATCAAAAAGCCGGTAGTTGTCTTATTTTTTCTGGGCATATTTTGTTACGTGGGAGTAGAACAGGGGATTGCAGACTGGATGTCGGAATTTCTGCACCAATATCATGGCAAAGATACCCTGACCGTTGGGGCAAATACGGTTTCCTTATTTTGGGGTTTGATGACCCTTGGCTGCGTATTGAACCTGCTATTACTCAAATTATTCGATAGCCGGAAGTTATTGGTGGTATTTTCCCTGCTGACGATGATCGTACTCGGGGTTGCCTTATGGGGGCCTGAGAACTATGCCTTGATTGCCTTTCCCTTATCGGGTTTCACCATTTCCATTATGTTTTCCGTCATCTTCTCCCTGGCGTTGAATTCCCTGGCCACGCATCACGGTTCGTTTTCTGGTATCCTGTGTACAGGTATAGTGGGTGGTGCGGCAGTTCCCTTACTTATCGGATGGATGGCAGATCACATTGGGCTCCGGGGAGGAATGATATTCATCTATATATGTCTGGCCTATATCCTCAGCATTGGATTTTGGGCCAAACCCCTTATCAACAATAAAACTATTTCCCGCAAACCGGAGTAAAAAAATTCAAATGGAAAAAGTGAATGCTTCAATAGGTATCGATCTCGGCGGAACGAATGTCAGAGCGGGATTGGTAAGTGATGGACAGATCGTCCGGACAGCTTCCGTTCGTATTGCCGGGCTGAAGACCGAGGAAGAAGTATTCGACAGGATCTATTCCTGTATCGGAGAAATAATGGAGGGAACAGGAGCTAAAGATGTTTTGGCAAATGGCATGAGTGGAGAAGGCCCCGGGAAGTTTATCAGCGGTATTGGTATCGGTGTACCATCCATAGTGGATGCGAAAAAAGGGATCGTTTACGATACCGTCAATATTCCTTCCTGGAAGGAAGTTCCCTGTAAAGAAATCCTGGAAGCAAAATATAGTGTGCCGGTATGGGTGAATAATGATGCGAATTGTTTTGCCCTCGGCGAGAAGTATTACGGAGCCGGTAAGGACTGTGATAACCTGGTGGGGGTGACGATAGGGACGGGTATAGGAACAGGTATCGTCATCGGTGGACGTTTGTTTAACGGCGCTCATTGCGGTGCCGGCGAGATCGGTTATATCGCTTATAAGGACGTGCATTTTGAACACTATTCCTCCGGTCAGTATTTTATGAATACCCATCATCGTGCGGGGGAAGAATTATTAAAAGAAGCCATAGCCGGTGACACAAAGGCTAAGGATATATTCCTCCAGTATGGCCGGCATCTGGGTCACGCCTTACTGGCTATCCTTTACGCCTACGACCCGGAGATGATCGTGCTGGGCGGATCGGTAAGTCAGGCCTTCCCCTTTTTTGAAAAAAGCATGTGGGAGTCCTTGCAGGAATCTCTTTTCCCCCATGCGTTAAAAGATTTGAAAGTGGTGCCTTCGGCAATAAAGGACGTAGCGATATTGGGCGCATCCCTCCTCAATAAGGATCGTCAGCTTTTTTAGAGAGATCCGGCCATTCCTGCCTTATCTAAATTACCGCTTTGTAGTATTGGTTGTTTTGCTTGAATCTTATACCTTTAATCCCTGAACAGGGATAAATACCCTGGTTTTCTCTTCCCGAACCGACCTGTTTGCCGGATCCTCACCCTATCTGCCCCCTATCTGCCCCGATCATCAACCTGTATAGCTGATTAATAGCTTCCGATTCTCTATTATTTCAACAATCAACTAATTGCTGCTATGACGGATAACCTTGACCCCGGTAACCTGAAATTCAAAAAGGATTTTTCTTTTGCAAAAAAAACACCGGTATTTGTCAGCAATGTAATAGGGGGACGGGACGAAATAGCGAGATGGGTGCTTGACCGCAACGATATCCTGTATAAGGATCAGCCCCATGCTCCTCACTTATATATACAAACGGTAAATAAGATCACCGGCCAGAGCGGCCGGGATAATAATCCTGTTTTCCTGAAAACGGACTCCTTACTTTATACGCCGGAGAGCATAATCATCTATTACGATCAGCGAAATCCGCCGGACAGGCGGTTGATCCCGGAAGATCCCGGTCAGAGGGCCAGGGTGTTTGCCCTGTATGAGCTGTTTACCGGGCATTTTGAAGAGCTCGTTATGCAATATGTGTACGATCTTTTATTGGCAAACCGCGGGAATGCCCGCAGCTGGTTTACGCAGCGTATTCCTTTTGGGGAAAGGCTGGTCTGGCGTTTTTTCTTTTCGTCCGTACGGGATGGCCTGACCAGGGAATGGAAATTGGATAAAGCCGCCCCGGGTGAAAGATTGATGGCCATCAAAAAAATATTCGAACAGGTAAACGATATCCTGACGCATGGTAAAATGTACCTGACCGGCGACAAATTGACGATTGCCGATATTGCCTTTGCTGCCATAGCTGCACCGCTTCTTCTTCCGAATGAATTTGGCGGAGCTATGGCGGATATAAAAAGTGTTCCCGCAGCTATGCAGGAAGAAGTGAAAGAATTGCGGGCGACTCCTGCCGGCCAGTTTGTATTACTTCTTTACCAGGACGAACGCCCAAAAATGCGTTCTCAGAAAGAGATCCTCAGGGACCCTGGCGTCTTTGGAAACTTGGGCAAAAAGATTGGGTTGTCCCTGGGCCGGAAAAAAACAGGACTGTTCTTTTATTTACAAAAGCATTTTCCTGTGTTGGATCTGGGGATGACCGGTTTTGCCGCGGTCAACAGAAATGATCTGTTGGTGGAAATGATGGAAAGGGACGGGGATTTTACGGTGGAGGAGATCAACGGGAAAAAGATGGCCAATCAGAAAGGCGCATTCTTCCTGGGAATGGACCGGAATAATCCGCAATTCGACCGGGAACGGGAGCTTGTCCGCAGAACCGCTAAAAAGGAAGACATGGACAGGATCCGGACTTACGTCCGGAACGCATCCGAAAAAACGCTTACCCAGGCCCGGCCTTTTGGCAAAATCGATGTGGCGCACACTTTATGTTACTCCATTCTGGTGCGCCTGATCGATTCTTATTTCGGTGTGCCTCCTCCTACCGAGAATATCATGAAACATTGGTTGCGGGTACTTTTTTATGATCTCTTTCTCAATTTTACAAATAACAAAACCAAACATGAACAGGCGGTGGAGGCGGCGCTGGCCAGGAGAGAGTGGATTCTGCAGCTTATAAAGGATCGCAAACGTGAACTTATCCTGGAAGACAATATCCTGAACAGGATGATCCTCCTTCAGCGGGAACCAGGGAATGAATGGTTTGACGACGAATCGATCACCCGTAACATGGGAGGATTGATCACCGGTATTCTGGAGACGACGAATAAGGCCGTTATCCTTGTTTTGGATGAATTGTTCAATCGTCCGGAGATCCTGAAGGGAGCCATAACTACCGCCACCGAAAAAGACATGACAAAAATGTATGGTTATGTGAAGGAAGCGATGCGCTTTAACCCCGCTCAGCCGGGAGTGATCAGGTATTGTGAAACAGAGCAGCAATTAAAAGGAAAAGGGGAGAAAAAATACAGGATAAAGGCAAAAAGAAAAGTATTTGCGCTGACAGCCTGCGCGATGATGGACCCGGCTGCTTTTCCGGATCCATGGACCTTCGATCCGCAGCGGCAGGCGACTTACATGAATTATGGGTACGCCCTGCATGAATGTTATGGCAAATATATCAATGCGGTCACGATCTCAGAATTTACGGCTGCCATCCTCCGGTTACATAACCTAAGGCGAGAGCCCGGATGGGCAGGAACGGGAACCGGTCTTCATGAAGGGCCGTTCTTTAATAATTTTGTGGTTGCCTTCGATTGATCTGCCCATCATATGTAAAAACTGAAAAACAGCTATGACCAAACAGCGACCATTGACCCTGGTGACACCCGTGAGGAACGGGGAGCATGACAACCTGAATAAGCTGCTCCTGCAGATAAGAAAGGAGATGCAGGAGGGTGTCCGGGAAGGCTTCGAGGACCTGGGTACGATCCATTATGCCCGGTGGGTATTGCTGGAACCCAGGGATGCAGATGGCAATCAGGAACCCGGTGTGCCGGTACGGCTGGTTTTTTCCTCCAATTTTGACGGGCTGCAGGAGGATCACCTGCGGGGACTGGCAACGGTGGGCGCTTCTTTCCTGGATAGGTTGTATGCTCATTGCGAAGGATATCCCGTAGCGGGGAAAAGAACCCCGGAGAACCGACAAACTTATCTGTCCCAGTGGCAGGTGAAGGAATCGGCCTTTTTCGTGGGCGCGCCGGGCAGGACCCTGGTGCAGATCATTCAGGAGAACGAATTGCGCAACACCGTCTGGCAAATGATCCAAACTGGGAATTGGAGGGACCGTTCGGCCAGGGATATCCACCAGGTCTTGCGTAAGAATATGGAAGGGCGGCCGGAATTCAGCTGGGCCAGGGAACCCGGCCATCTGCCAAAAGTGAACTGGCCGGGTATGCTTTTATTGGGCCTGGTATTACTCCTTCTTTTACCGGTGATCCTTATCTGGATCCTGGTGATCCATTTCCGGTTTGAAAAGACAGATGAACCCCTGGGTCTGACACCAAGCCAGATCGATGGTGCGCATATCAAGAACCTGGAAGAATATGAGGACCTCGCCAATCAAAATCAGTTTACCCAGGTTTTGATCATGAAACCGGGAAAAATGAGATTGATCACCTTGCAGGGATTGATGTTGTTTGCCAAAGCACTGATCAGTTTTTTATTCGTGGATGGGAAACTCATGGGTATACCTACCATTCATTTTGCGCGCTGGGTGATGATCGACGATCAGAAACGGATGTTGTTCTTTAGCAATTTCGATGGAAGCTGGCAGCAATACCTGGGAGACTTCATCGATAAATCCGGATGGGGCCTGACGGGTATCTGGAGCAATACCAAAAAATTTCCCCGGACAAAATTCCTGTTTACGGGCGGCGCTTATGACGAGGAACATTTTTTAGCCTGGAGCCGTTATTTCCAGGTGCCTACGGCGGTCTGGTATTGTGCCTATCCGCATCTTTCCATCAAGAATGTCATTAACAATTCGCATATACGAAATGATCTTTTCCGGGACCTGAATGAACAGCAGGCCGGACAGTTTTTAAAGCGGATCTGATTGTTAATACAACTCCGAAATTTCAAAACCGATCCGAAATTCTATACCGGATCAAAAAACGAAAATATGGAATCCTTGGAACTATCCGATATACAGGGCTACATCATCAGGGGCTATAAACATATGCTTTATTCGAGGTATGTGGCCTTGCAGGTTACCGATCCAACGGCCGCCAAAAAATTCATTAGGGAACAGGCTGGGGAGATCACCAATGTCACACATCATCCGAAAACCAATTGTCTTAACATGGCCTTTACCTGTGCGGGTTTATCCGCTTTGGGTCTTAAACCGGCCAACCTGGCGAACTTTACCCGTTCCTTCCGGGAAGGGATCACGGCCGAACACCGGACACGGTTATTGGGAGATACGGAAACCAGCGCCCCGGAAACCTGGCGTTGGGGCGGTCCCGCTAATGAACAGGTACATATGCTGTTGATGATATTCGGGAGTGATAAGCAGACGGCATTAGGATATTATGACCGTCTGCAACAGGGCTTCGGTTCCGGGTTTAAAGAAGTGATCCAGCTGGATGGACAGACACTGGCGATGAATAAGGAGCACTTCGGTTTCCGCGACGGGATCTCGCAGCCTATTATAAAAGGGAGCGGCAAAAATGGTCCGGAGAATGATTTTATCAATGCCGGAGAATTCCTGATGGGGTACCGGAATGAATATAATGTTTACCCTGATACGCCTGTTCTGGCCGCTGAACAGGGGGAGACCTTTATCCTTCCCTTCGATGCCGCTGGGACAGGTAAGAAGGATCTGGGCCGTAACGGCAGCTATATGGTGATGCGTCAACTGCAACAGGATGTGTCGGCGTATTGGAATTTTATGAACGACAAAACAAAAAATGAAGATGGTTCGGTCAATGCGGAAGAAAGCACCAAACTGGCGTCAAAGATGATGGGGCGCTGGCCCAGCGGGGCTCCGGTGGTTAAATTCCCCGATAAAGATCCGGGAGGTGTTTCGGATGACGATCATTTTACGTATGCAGATACAGATAAGGAAGGATTAAAATGTCCATACGGATCGCATTTGCGAAGGACCAATCCCAGGGATAGTTTCGAAGACAACAGTCCTAAGGAATCGCTCAAATTAACCCGCCGTCACCGGATCATGCGGCGGGCCAGGCTATATGGTGACCCCTATGAAGGATCCCCCCTGAACTATACTCCGGAAGGGGAAGTGGGGCTTATCTTTACCTGTTTTAATACCGATATATCGCGGCAATATGAATTCATTCAGTATACCTGGGCAAATTACCCGAAATTCGGACAACTATACAATGACCCGGATCCCGTTTGTGGTGTCCGGAAAAGCCCTGCGCCGGGCAGTGAGCAAAACTTTACCATACAGGCTGAGCCGGTCAATAAATGCATAACCGGTCTGCAACGTTTTGTCACGGTAAAGGGCGGTGCTTATTTCTTTTTTCCTTCCCTTACGACCATTCATTATTTAGGAACGATCTAAACGAATAACATATGAATCCTTCTGCCTTATTTCAGATAAGCTCGTTATTTGCCGGGATCGGCTGGATCGTAGTGATCTTTATCAGTCCTTACTGGAAGGATTTTGATAAATTCCTGATCGGATTTGTCATTGCCTTACTGGCATTGGTGTATACCTGGCTTAATTTTTCCAATTTCTCCCCGGACATCCTGAAGAATTTCAGTTCCCTGGAAGGGGTTATGACGGTCTTTCAGAACCCGGAATTGGTTACAGCAGGATGGGTTCATTTCCTGGCCTTCGATCTTTTGGGAGCAGTCTGGATAAAACGGAACTCCCTGCAAAATGGAATAGGGCATGCCTGGATAATTCCTTCTCTTGTATTTACCTGTATATTCGGTCCTTTGGGTTATCTGATCTATCTGCTTACCCGTTGGATCAAAACAAAAAACTACTTCTCCGTAAATTTTTAAGATCCGACCAATGTTTTGAACTCCGTTCTTTCCCGGAGCAAATAAAAATCGGAATCCCTGCTGGCATATGCGCGGGTTTCTTCTTTTTTTGCCAGGGATAATTCCAGAAAATGAAGCGCCTTTTCCACGTTTCCACAGAGCGCCTCGGCACAGGCCCGGTCATAAAGGGTTCCAAAGTCTTCTTCTTTGAGTTCATGCACCATCCTGAGTTGTATGTCGTATAAGGCCTTCTCCCCCTTTTCCCGGTAACAGGCTCCAAGAGATGCCATAGCCACTCCGTTTTTTTCATTGATCTGCAGGGCCATTTTGAATTGTGTTATGGCCTGGTCATATTTTAGGGTACGAAAATAAAAACCGCCGAGACCGATATAAGCCGTTTCCGCCTTTGGATTAAGTTCAATGGCCCTCCTGAAGGAGGATATCGTTTTCTCACCATTGTCCAGAAAACGATAAATATAGCCCAGGTTTTCAAAGGCGATCGCATTGCCCGGATCCAGTTCCGTTGCTTTGGTGTATTCCAGGAGGGCCTCCTCCCAACGCTCCATTTTCGTGAGGATGCTGCCCAGGTCGTTATGGTAGGAAGGCTCCTTGGGATCGAGTTCGATGGCCCTGGTATAATTGGCTATCGCTTCTTCAAAAAGCCGCTGGCGGGAGTAGGCCAGACCCAGGTTGGAATAAGAGGTAATATAAACGGGATCGATGGAGATCGCCTGTTTATATTCTTTGATCGCTTCAATATCCTGATTACGGTCATACAACAAGGCGCCCAGGTTATTGTGAGCAGTTGCATCTTTGGGATCGAGTTCGATGGCCTTTCTATAGGCAGCGCCGGCTTCTTCCGTTTTGTTCAGAGCCTGAAAGATCATGCCTGCATTAAGATGAAAAAGACCATTGGAGGGATCCAGCTGGATAGCCTTCTGGAATTCGGCAAGGGCTTCGGGAAGTTTACCTGTACTATCCAGGATCCTGCCTAATTTATTGTGATAGAATTTTTCCTCTTCGGACCGTAAGGCTATAAGCTGAAGGCAATAATCTCCTGCCTGCTGATATTCACTGCGCTCGAAATATATTTCCAGCAGGCGGGCCAGGGACATTTCATCTGCCGGATTCAACCGGATAGCCTCTTTATAATTTTCCAGGGCTCCTTCTTCATTGTTGCATTTTTCCTCGAGTATTCCCATGACCGAATAAAACAGGTCGTTTTGCTGGCTGATCTGGCCGATCTGAGCATAATATTTCCGGGCCTGCAGAAAATCTTCCTTGTTATAATATATCCTGGCTATTCCCCGGTAAGCATCTTCATAATTCGAATTGATCGAAATCGCTTTCTGAAAATTTTCGAGCGCCGCCTCCGGTTCCTGCAAGGCTTCATGGATACAGCCCATGTTGTTCCAGGAATAATAGAAGGAAGGATCAGTTTCCAGGGCTTTCTGATAAAAACCACTGGCCTTCGGATAGTCCTTTTGTGAATAATAAAGATTGCCGATATCATTATAAAGAGCGGCGGGTTTTGTACTAAAGGCCAATGCCTTGTTATAATAGTCCAATGCCTTGCCGTTATCGCCTTGTATCTCTTCCACCAAACCCAGGTTGCGATACGCATTTTCATCCTCCTGGTTTATTTCCAGAGTTTTGAGGTAATATTTTTTTGCCGCCTCATAATCTTTTTTCACATAGTATTTGACCCCTATTTCGGTGTAAATGCCGGCATTATCCCTCGTTATCTTCGATTCTTTTTCAATATAGGCTATAGCCTCTTCCAGTTTGTCCTGTTTGTCATAGTTGTCTATCAGGTAATTCAGCGCAGTATGGTCGTCGTTATTCAATTTCAGGATCATCTTCAGATCCATGCTGGAACTGTCATAATTTCTCTGCGTGTAAAAGGCATTCGACCTGGCCCGGTAGGCCTCGATAAGAAAGGATTTATTATATTGATCGGGGGCGGCGATCGCCTTGCCGTACCATTCGATAGCATTCGGAAAATCCCGTATTACGATATAGGCATCACCTAATTTCTTATACAGATCGTACAATTCGAAGTCTTCAATGGTGGCGACGCCCATAGAAGAGGCGGCAACTCCCATCGAGGAGGTATTTGTTCCCCCGAACTTTTTATCATCCGGGCCCTGTCCCATTCCTCCGGATCTTTCCTGTGTGTCTTTATAGGCGGAAACACTTTCTTTGTCCTGGATCTTTTTTATCAACTCATTGATCGTCTCCAGGGATTTATCATCCAATGTCTTTTCCAGTCTTTTTGCCTTTGCCTCAAGAATAGGTTTGATGAAACAATCGTGCGTGATCTCATACATCAGCCCCCCCGAAATATTGATATCCGCTTTTAAGATCTTTTCGGCGACCAGCATTTGCAGGATCTCCCTGCTGACCGGGTATTTGTCGTCTCCAGTTATCAGGTCTTCATGGATGGGAATCCGCCTGTTGTTGGAGATAAGCCTGAATTCTATAAAGTTCCGGACGACCGTCTTTTCCGCTTCACTGACCGGAAGGCTATTGATACAATCGTGGTAATAGCCGTTTATGATTCCCTGGATATCCGCCAGTTCAAAATCTTCGATTATTTTATCATCGTCGAGGGGGACGATCTTTTGTTCGATATGCGAGCAGATGATCTGGAGACTGAATGGCTCGATCCGGGCTTCTTCAAAATTATAATCCTGTTTGTCCACTTCTGAGGACAACTGCCGGAAAATGCTTTCTTTGGTGTTGTCCGGGATAATAAATCGTTCACTGGCAAAATTACCTGGTAATTGTGAAGGTTTGTCCATGGCTTCAAAAGCCTCTGCTCTTTTCAGCGGCAATAATTCGTAAGAATTTTGCAGGATCAGCGGGCTGGCTATTTTCAGACGGGTGATCAGGTGTAACTTATCAGAGCGTATGGAAAAAAGGAATTTGACCGGCAGATGCGCATACAGCAGTTTAAACGTATCCGGCAGGATCGATGTTTTCTGACCGGTTATGATGCGTTTGAATTTTTCAGGGATATATTGCCCGATGACGGGCGCCAGCTCCTGGATGAGTTCGCTGATATGACTATCGGGATAGGTAAATAATTCTTCGGCCTGATCGAAGATCAGCAGGATCAATTGCCGGGTGTCCCTGGTCCGGCATTCTGCCTGCACTTGTTTTAAAAGATACCAGAGCGGGAGCTGGCCGGATTGTTCGGCCGGCAATTGAAATAAATCCTGGTTGGTTTTTAAATGACTGCCAATGATAGCCCTTACCTCTGCCAACAGATTTTTTTTATCATCATAGGGCTTGGGAAGGATATTGATGACCAGGAACGGTTCATTCCTGCCCTCATCTTTGCCTTCTGCGTTTTCCTTTTTTTCCTCCTCCTGTTTTATTTCCTCTTCGTCGTCTCCTTTTTTCAATAAGGGAACCAGCCCCGCCTGTATAATGGAAGATTTTCCTGTGCCTGATTTTCCGAACAGAACGGTAGTCGCATTGACAATGACGGAAGTGCGCAGGTTAGCGATATCTTCGTCTCTTCCAAAGAAAATAGATTGTTCCTCGGCGGAAAAGGATTTTGTACCCGGGTATCTGTATGGATAAGTCATTTTATAGAGGATGATTTGACCTGATCATTTCGCCGTTATGGTACATTACCGGGATGCTGAATGAGCGGTTTACCAGGTCGCTCTTATGATTTTTCAACAGCCCTACGCCATTGTCGAAAGCATAGGCCAGGTTGTTTTGCTCTTTGATAAACCCCTCAAAAAAGCCTTTCGTAAAAACCGTGCTGGCTTCTTCGTCGATATTCTCGCTCATCCCGATGCAAAAGGGAAGGAGGAGGGAGATCTCTTTTGCCTGTATTTCCGATTTGCAGGAGGAAAAAACGATGCATTCGAGTTCTTTATGCTCCTGAACCAGGTGTTCGATTATTTCCTTCAGGGCCTGAAGGGACAGTTTGGCAGGAGCGTTCATGTCGTCGGATAAGATCAGATCCCCTTCACGGGAGCCATGACAACTGATATAGAGCAGACTGGGGAAGTTTTTATTGACCTCGGTCTGGATATCGTTCCTCTGGATATTGAACCTGGGGTCGAGAAGGGTGATCCATTTCTTATTCAGTTCCTCTTTCATACCCTGGTATTCCTCACCCTGGCGCAGCGTTAATTTTCCAAGCGGGGAGGAGGCGAGATAAAGGATCTTATATTGATGAGCGATAACGGGAGGTGCATCAGGGTCATCCGCGGGAAGAGTAGCTTTGAAGAGTATCCCTCTCGTATCACAGGCTGCATACAATTCTTCGATAAAGTCTTTTTCTTTTTCCTGGGAGAAAGTGATGCCGAAATTGGATTCGAAAAAATCGATCTTCTGATCGGTGAAATCATTATCATAATTAAAGATGGCGTACTTCGAACATCCTTTGGTAGAACTGGTCCTGAACTTAGTCAGGAGAAAGAAAAATAATTTCAGGTACCATTTGTCATAGCTGAAACCTAAAAAAATAAAGCTGTTCGCCCCGGAGATCCTTTCTTTGAATTTTGGGAATACAGAATCCTGGAAGATCTTATCCAGGAATTTGAAAAGGTTATCGAAGGTAAATATCAGGTCCTCATAATTTTCATAATCCCCGAACAAATTGTAGATCAGGGTACTGTCTTTATCCGGAAGAGAAGGGTAGTCATCAAACCCTCTGGCGCTGTAGGTACAATGCGTTTTTTTCTTGTTGATCCGGTCGAATGCCCTGTTCATCAGATTGTCCGGAGAAAGGGAGATGATCATATTGAAGGGGATCTTCGCTAACCTTTCATAGGAGGGGGTCACTGTCAGGTCCTTGTAAAAATCACCTACAGTAGCCAACATCGAATCTTTTTCTATCCGGTCCCCATCCTGGTTATCGTTAAAAAAGAAGAACCCGTCCTCTTTTAAATAGTTCTTTATCCGGAAAGCTTCTTTGAATTTATTCTCAACCAGGTAATTGTGGATGCTTTCCTTATAGTCCCTGTCGGTTTGGTCGATGTTAATGAACTCTGGGCCAAGGATAAGAACGCATTTGTTATTTTCCAGTTGTTTGATCAGGTATTCGATTACCTTATTTTCCATGGAGCGGCTAATTAATGGTCGTATTAGTGGTCAATGTTTCGCCGGGAAAGTCTTCATCGTCTTTTACGGTCCTGAGGGATTCCTCACGTCGGATTCGGTAGCTGTCTTCTCCGGTGGCCTTATCCTTTTTATAGAAGATCCGGTAAGCGATAACCCCGATAGTTATGAACTGGTCCCCTTCATAAATAACGCTGTCGTGTCCGGAGCTGCCGGTATGAATACCCGCCGTAACATCGCCTTGTAAAGGCGCATCGGCAGTTATTCCCGAATCGGTCTTTGTATTGTTATTGTAGGCGAATGAATATTTTTTGCATTTCAGGATGTCGGTAACCACGAAAAGCTGGTCGTTATGCAACAGCTCCAGGAAAGAAGGGGCGATCTTGCTGGTCAGGGCGCTGTTGATAAAGGCGTCCAGTTTAAATTCATTGACCGTATTCTTTTTGGCTTCCATTAATTGAACGGTCACCGATCTGTTCTTTTCCAGCTTAAAGGAGGCGCTGAGTTTTAAAAAAGACAAGAGCGTCTGTAACAGGGACAAATGACCGTCTACCGACAATTCTACGGAAACTGACCTGTTCACCTCCGTGGAAAGGTTATAATCCGGAGAGATGGCAGGAAGGGCAACCTCGCTATCGATGAAAAAGTCCTCGATCGTTGCCCCGGTCATATTGGCAATACCTGTTTTCTCCATACTTAGGATACTCAGAGGTTTTATCTGATCGGAAGGCATGCTGACCAGGCAATAACCGGAAATATTCGAATCTGCCATAAATGGGGGTTTTACTTGTTGCAATAGGAAATGAGGGTACAGGAGAGGGTCGGACCGGGGTTATAAGCTGTATAAAACTCTTTGCAATAAAGACTTATTAAAATAAATGTAACTATAAACTTTGGCCTGACAAAAAAGAACCTCAGACTACAGGCAGGAATGATGCCTTGTCGTTCGCCTTTGTAGAATTAATACCCCGGATTTTGAAATTAAATGGCTGGATTCCTCAATAAGATCGTGAGGCACAGCTTTTGATGAATTATAGGAAATATAAATCTATGAGAAAGTATTTCCTCTTATGTGTGGCCATTGTATGCCTGCTATACAATGCGCATGGTCAAAGTTATCCGGGCTACCGGACATCGAATTATTCGGGTGTAAATGGCGTTTTTTTCAACCCGGCGAATATAGCGGACAACCGGTACCAATGGGATGTCAATATCTTTGCGATCAATGGATTTGTTGGAACCAGTAATTCCGGCTTGCGATTCAGCGATATTACCCGCTCTTTTAATGCCGATTCACTGAAATCAAAATTATTAAGGGGAAGCTCCAATGTGAACAGTCTTGCATATGTCGATGTTCTGGGGCCTTCCGTCATGTTTAGCCTGAGTCCGAAAACTTCCCTTGCGTTTACGACCCGTTCCCGGGTGTTTTCAAATGGCCGGAATATTGACGGTAACCTGGCAGGTGCGATGCTCGATGGGGGTAAAACTTCTGCCGGTATCCCCTTTAACTTTAACGCCACAAACATGCTGGTTCATGCAACTGGCTGGACGGAAATAGGCGGATCGATCGGACAGGTATTTACGAATAAAGCAAGCCCTCATTTTTTTAAAGGAGGGATATCTCTTAAATATATTGCTGGGACCGCAGATTCCTATCTTTCCACCACAGGATTGACGGGCACCGTAGCCGGACCTGGAAATACTTATCTGACCAACACGAAGGGGAACCTGTCCATCAATACCACGGATGCGAATTTCAGCGATTACAAATTCAAGGATTTTTTTAAATTCAACGGACATGGATTTGGCGGCGATATCGGGTTTGTATATGAATACAGACCCGCTGCCGATTACTCCAAATATGTAACGGACCGGTTTGCCAACAAATATAAATTAAAGATCTCCGCCTCTTTACTGGACGTAGGCAGGATCAAATTTAACAGGAGCTCTAACCAATCAGAGGAATATGCCGTGAATATTCCCCCGGCCGGCCAATTCCAATTGAACCAATTTGCCGGAAAATCGATAAAAGATTATATCCCGATCCTGAACGCCAGCCCTTATTTTACGGGAACGAGTCAGAATAGTTCTTATAATGTCGATCTGCCAACCACTATACAGGCCAGTATCGATTATCTCATCGCAGGAGGTTTTGGCGTAAATGCGGCAGGCCAGTTTAAAGTCAGCAGCAGCGACAACCTGAATCTGTATTATTACAATGCCTATAGTGTTACACCTCGTTGGGAAAACAGTTTGTTCAGTGTAGAGCTGCCGATGAGTTACAACGACCTGACCAAATTCAATGCGGGGGTCGCCTTCCGGGTGGGACCTTTTTTCATTGGGTCGGGAAGTGTTCTTTCCGCGCTGGTCCACGATTCGAAACAGGCAGATTTGCATGTAGGCTTCCATTTCGGGATGCAGTATAAAAAGAAAATCAAACCGGATACAGATAAAGACGGCGTCTACGACGATGTGGACAAATGTCCGTTGGTGGCCGGTTTTGCCCGTTACCAGGGATGTCCGATACCCGATACCGATGGAGATGGGATCAATGACGAGGAAGATTCCTGCAAAACAGTTCCCGGTGTTTTGCGTTATCATGGCTGCCCGATCCCCGACAGGGATCATGACGGGATCAACGACGAAGAAGATTCCTGCCCTGATATCGCGGGTCTGCCGCAGTTCCATGGTTGCCCGGATACGGATGGCGATGGTATTCCGGATAAGGATGATAAATGTCCAACCGTTGCCGGTGTAGCAAAATACCAGGGTTGCCCGGTGCCTGACAGAGACCATGACGGTGTTCCGGATGATGAGGATCTTTGTCCTGATGAGCCCGGTCCGGTATCATCCCATGGATGCCCGGTTGAAAAGGTAGTTGTTCAGATCACAGCGGACTTTAAAAATATTCTTTTCGATTTCGGCAAATCAACCATCAGACCGGAATCCCATGATATACTGGTAAAAGCTGCCAGCACCATGAAGGAACAGATCCCCAATTCCAACTTCTATATAGACGGATATACCGATAATGTGGGAAGTGTAACGGCGAACAAGAAGCTTTCAAAGGCAAGGGCCCAATCGGTAGCCAATGCCCTGATCGAAGGCGGTGTCGACAAATCCAGGGTGATCGCAAGGGGCTTTGGTAAAGACAATCCGAAATGCACCAATAAAACAGCGGAAGGAAAACAGTGTAACCGCAGGGTGGAAGTCGTGATCCGCAATATCGATCAGAAGGAAGAAAAGAAAGCCATTAAAATACATTAAACCCCTATCGGAACTACAGAAAGAGAAAGTAAAACAACAATTCAAAAAAGAGAAGGGCGCCGGGAATTTTTTGCGGCCTTCTCTTTTTTTAATTGAGGGGTTTTTTTTTTTTTTTATTTTTTTTTTCTTTTTTTTTTTCCTTTTT